>JAUVYN010000034.1 GCA_030603065.1 Pseudomonas sp. | reverse complement strand
TGCGCGCGGGAACCCGACCCCGTCCGCATCGACGGCAACATCTTCGGTACCTTCTATCAGATCTCCCTGGCCGGGGATTTCAGCGAGGCGCGGCTGACTGTAATGCGTGAAGGCGCCCTCTCGGTGCTGGAGGCGGTGGATGCCAGCATGTCGACCTACCGGGAGGACTCCGAACTGATGCGACTCAACCGCCATCCTGTCGGCGAATGGATGCCGGTGTCAGCCGAACTCTTCACCGTCCTGCGGACGGCGCAGGACATCGCCGAGGCCAGTGGCGGCGCCTTCGATGTGACGGTGGGCGGGCTGGTGAATCTCTGGACCTTCGGACCGGAGGCCCGGCCGACCCAGGTCCCCGATGAGGCGCAGTTGCGTGAGCGCCTGGAGCAGGTGGGTCATGCCACGCTGGAGCTGGATGCTGACAATCAGCGGGTGCGGCGTACCCGGGATAACTTCGTCGACCTGTCTGGCATCGCCAAGGGCTATGCGGTTGACCGGGTATCCGCCTGGCTGAGCGCACAGGGCGCAGAGAATCACCTCGTGAACATCGGGGGTGACCTCAAAGCCCGTGGTGAGCGCAATCCGGACCGCCCATGGCGGATCGGCATCCAGCTGCCAGACACCCGGCAGATGGACGTGGCCCAGCACATCATCGCGATCCGCGACATGTCGATGGCCGGCTCGGGGGACTACCGGAACTACTTCGAGGAAGGGGGTCAGCGCTATTCCCACACCATCGACCCGCGCGATGGCCGGCCGATCAATCACCGGCTGGCCTCCGCCACCGTCATGCACCCTTCCAACATGATTGCCGACGGCTGGGCGACGGCGTTCATGGTGTTGGGTACCGAGGCTGCCCAGGCCATGGCTGAAGAACACGGGTTGCAGGTACTGCTGCTCAGTCGCAGCGGCGACGGCTGGACCAGTTGGGCCTCCAGCGCCCTGATCGCAAGCTATGGTGAGGACGTGCTCAAGCCAGTGCGCTAGATCATAACCACGGTGAATGCTTTACAACCTCCCGTCACCGGGCCTATATGTCCGCAAGGCTACCCCACCACGGGCAACCGCTTCGACACTCGGAGGAGAACCCGCCAATGAGCGGTATCGATACTTTCATGCTGCCCGCGCGGGATGGTTTCAGCCTGGGCGCGACCTTGTATACGGCCGAGCAGCCGGTGGGCAAGCTGATCGTCGCCGCCGCCACTGGCGTGCCGCAAGGCTTCTACAGGCGTTTCGCCGAGTACGCTCGCGAGCATGGCTACACCACCCTCACCTTCGATTACCGCGGCATCGGCCGGTCAGCCCCCCCTACTCTGCGCGGCTTCGAAATGGAGTATCTGGACTGGGCCTATCTGGACCTGGCCGCGGCAGTCGATCACATGGCTGGCGACGGCCTGCCACTGTACATGGTCGGCCATTCCTTTGGCGGCCATGCCTTCGGCCTGCTGGACAATCACGCTGCAGTGAGCGGCTTCTACACCTTCGGGACGGGTGCCGGCTGGCACGGCTGGATGCCCCGCCGTGAGCAACTGAAAGTGCTGGCAATGTGGCGGGTGATCGCCCCCGTACTGGTCCGGCAGAAAGGCTGCCTGGCCTGGAGCCGCCTTGGCATGGGCGAGGATCTGCCAGTAGGCGTATACCGCCAGTGGAAGCGCTGGTGCAGCTTTCCCCGGTACTTTTTCGAGGATCCGGAGATGGCAGGCGTCGAGCGATCCTTTGCCGAGGTCAGGACGCCCATCGTGGCGGTCAACGCCCTGGATGATCTCTGGGCTCCGCCGGCTTCACGCGATGCCTTCATGAGTGCCTACAGCCAGGCGCCCTATCAGCCGGTCACCCTGGATTCCAGGGCACGCGGACTAGGCCCGATCGGCCACATGGGCTACTTCCGGCAGAGCGCCAGACCGCTCTGGGACGAGGTACTCGAGTGGTTCGCCGCGCTCGGCACAGCCGCGCCAGAGGTAAGCGGCGCGGCGTAAGCTGCTCGCTCAGCGCAGCAGCTTCAACAGCTCCTGTGCTGCCGGCTCGGATGACGCCGGATTCTGCCCTGTGATCAGCTTACCGTCGACCACCACATAGGGTGCCCAGTCGTCGCCCTTGCTGTACTGGCCGCCCTTTTCCTTGAGCACATCCTCCAGCAGATAGGGCACGACGGCGGTCAGACCCACTGCTTCTTCCTCCGAGTTGGAAAAGCCGGTGACCCGGCGACCGTTGATAAAGGGTGCACCCAGGTCGGAGCGCACGTTGGCGAGTACCGCCGGGGCGTGACAGACGGCGGCGACGGGCTTGTCCGCCTTGACGAATTCCTCGATCAGATGAACCGAGGTGGCGTCCCGATAGAGATCCCACAAAGGACCATGTCCGCCGGGATAGAACACCGCGTCGTAAGCCTGGGCAGAGACTTCCGATAGCCTGCGGGTATTGGCCAGTGCGGCCTGGGCCTCGGAATCCTCGTAAAAGCGCATGGTCGCGTCGGTTTGAGCGTCTTCTTCATCACTCTTCGGATCCAGCGGCGGCTGGCCGCCCTTGGGCGACGCCAGGGTGATCTCGACACCGGCGTCCTTGAGCACGTAATAGGGTGCGGCGAACTCCTCCAGCCAGAAGCCGGTGGGCTTGCCGGTGTCGCCGAGCTTGTCGTGCGATGTGAGTACGAACAGAACTTTCATGGTCACCTCGGTGGTCGGGTGCGGTGTGTTTGGCGTTGGACGGGAACTCGGGTACTTTGTTCAGCAATTGCGGCCCGGCCACTCGAGGAGACTGTGCACATGAACCGGCTGCTACTGAATTGCGACATGGGTGAAAGCTTCGGCACCTGGCGCATGGGTCTGGACGAAGAAGTCATGCCCTACGTCGACTGCGCCAATATCGCCTGCGGTTTTCACGCCTCTGACCCGCTCACCATGCGCCGCACCGTGCGCCTGGCAGTCGATCACGGCGTATGTATCGGCGCCCACCCGGCCTACCCGGATCTGGTTGGCTTCGGTCGCCGCTCGATGAACTGCAGTACTGACGAGGTCGAAGCATTCGTCCTCTATCAGATCGGCGCTCTGGACGGCATCTGCCGGGCCGAGGGCGGACGGGTCAGCTACGTCAAGCCGCACGGCGCCCTCTACAACGACATGATGCGCCAACCGCCGCTACTGCGCGCGGTAATGACTGCGGTACACCGCTACGACCCCGAGCTGCCGCTGATGCTGCTGGCACGGAGAGACAACGCTGCAACCGAAGCCATGGCGCGAGAGCTGGACCTGCCACTGCTGTTCGAAGCCTTTGCCGACCGGGCCTACGACGCCCAGGGTTATCTGCTCGGCCGCGACCAGCCCGGCGCTGTGCATCACCAGCCCGAACGCATTCTCGAACAGGCACTCAGGCTGGCCCGCGGCGAGCCACTTGTCACGGCTGGCGGGCCGCTGATGCTGCAAGCCGACACCCTTTGTGTGCACGGCGACAATCCCGAATCAGTGGCGGTCGTGCGACAGATCGCCGAAGCCCTGGGGGCGCCTTCCAGAGCATGAACCCGGTCATCGAAATCTCAGCATTGGACGTACTGACCATACGGCTCTTCGACCGTATCGAAGAGGACAACCTACCCTGGCTACTCGCGGCAGCCGAGCGCCTGCGCGAGACCTTCGCCGAGACACTGATCGACCTGGTTCCTGCCTACACCACGCTGATGCTGCACTATGATAGCTGCCAGCTCGATGAGGTCCGTGCACGCCAATTGGTCTCGCTCTCATTGCGGGATCTGCAGCCGCTGCGAAGCGGGCCAGGCAGCCAGCACGATATACCGGTGTGGTTCGACCAGAGCGTGGGGCCTGATCTGCAGCGAATCGGCCAACGCAGCGGCCTGACCGTAGCGGAGGTCGTTCACCGCTTCTGCGCCCGCACCTATCACGCCTTCGCTCTGGGGTTCGCCCCCGGCTTCGCTTACTTGGGACTGGTCGAGCCGGTTTTGGCTACCCCACGGCTGGATACGCCGAGGCACCGTGTGCCAGCCGGCAGCCTGGGCATCGCCGAGCGCCAGACCGCAATCTATCCACTGGTCTCGCCTGGTGGTTGGAACCTGATCGGACGCACCCCGGTGCGGCTGTTCGATCGGGACAGAGACGGCTTCAGCCTGTTGCGAGCCGGCGACCGGGTCCGCTTCAGACCCATCGACCACAGCGAGTTTCTCGATCTGAGCGGCGATGACAGGCCGCTGGATGCATCTGAATCGAGGGCAGGGCAGTGACTTGCCTACAGGTCATCCAGACGCTGGGCCTGGCGCAACTTCAGGACGGCGGGCGCTTCGGCGTCCGCCACCTGGGGGTAACCCAGGGCGGCGCGCTGGACTGGGTGGCCATGCGCTGGGCCAACTGGCTGCTGGGCAATGCACCGAATGCCTGCGTATTGGAGATTCCGTACGGCAATCTGACGCTGCGCTGCGACGCCGACACCCGGCTGGCCATCAGTGGCGGTGATCTGAGCGCAACGCTGGACGGCCAACCCCTCGAAAACTGGACCGGCTTCGACGTTCGCGCCGGTCAGCGGCTGGCGTTCGGGCCCCCGGTGCAGGGTGTACGGGCCTATCTGGCAGTGCCGGGCGGCTTCAAGGTCGAGCCGGTGCTCGGGTCATGCTCCACCGTTACCCGCGAAGGATTGGGCGGACTGGACGGGCAGGGCAGCACCCTGAAGGTCGGCGATCGGTTGATGGGGGACATTATAAGGCCCGGCCAGAATGTAACGAACCGGGCAATCCCAGTTGAGCAGCACCCGCTGCTTTCAGACCTGATCGTACTCGACGTGGTATTGGGGGCCCAATACGCTGGTTTCTCTGGCCTTAGCCTGTTCGCCGCATTCAATCAACCATGGCGCATCGACGCGCGTGGGGACCGGATGGGTGTACGTCTCACCGGCCCGGAACTGCGGTACAAGGGGGCCGGGCTTGTTTCCGAAGGCATTCCCCTGGGCGCGATCCAGGTTCCCCCGGATGGTCAGCCAATCATACTGCTGAATGATCGCCAGACCATCGGCGGCTACCCACGGCTGGGTGCGCTGGAGCCCCTGTCGGTGGCCCGTCTGGCTCAATGTCCTCCGGGTCGAAATGTCTGGTTGCAGCCGGTGACACTGGACACGGCCCTCCGTAACCTCAAAGCAGTGCTGCGGGCCACCGATCGATGATCATCGACAAGTCATGGCCGAAAGCCACTGGTCGCGCATTTCCCCCTGGGCGTAGCGCATCGGCGTAAAATACCCTGAGTGCCGCTAAGGAGAAGCCCCGATGCACCCGTGCAACAAGCAGGACTGGAACGTGCGGAACATGTTGGTGGTGCTGGCAATGCTAGCCGGCCTGGCGCTTCCAACAGCAGCCGAGCCGATCGATCTTGCGCTCTGGCCGATACCCGGCATAGTCAATCTGGCTGAGGGCAAACCCAGCGACGGACTCGCAATGGAGGGGCTGGCGCTGCTCTGGGCCAGGCTACCCGAACTCAGTCCCAGCTATAGACTGGCCAATCGTCCTCGCCAACAGCGCATGATGGCCGAAGGCATCGACTTTTGCGCTACACCACTGTTTCGCCGGGATGATTCGGACGCGGACGCCTATTTCATACCCTGGATGGTCAGCACCCCCATTCAGGCAGTCATTCGGGCGCGCGACCTGGAGCGCTTTCCAGTGCAGGATGGCTACCTGTCCCTGGCCCGCCTGCTCCATGAAACCGACCTGCGCGCCGGGATTTCAGGCTTTCGCACCTATACTCCGCATATCAGCGAATGGACAGCGGCCGCAGCCAGCCAGTGTCGAGTGGAACGGGTTACCGGCTCGCAGAGTGGCGAAAACCTGGTGCAGATGGTCAGCTATGGGCGATTCGACCTGACGTTCGAACTGTCCAGCATCAGCCAGACGCTAGCCAGAGCCCAGCCGCTGCCGGAGCCCCTGCTGAGCCTGCCTCTGGACGAGGATCGGGACCTCTTCGAGACCGGAATATACTGCACCCGCAGTGCCTGGGGTTACGCAATGGCAAAGCGTCTGGATCAAGCCATCCGCGAGGTTGCAGCGGATCCCGACGCCTTGCTGGAGCTTTACGCATCCACCATGCCCAGCGAGACCTGGGCAGTCTTCGCCGAGTCGATGCGTAACTATTACCGGGTCAGGGCGGTCACGCCGACTTACTTCGAGCCGCCAGTTCACACCCGAGGCGAAGAATCGGGAGACTGACACTCTCTGGCTCAGCCCTGGCTATCGTTCCCGCAGTTTGCCAGCCAGTCCCCCGCATTCACTGCATTCACCGTCCAGCTAACGCTGACCTTCACCGCCTTCGCCTGAGTACGAGTCAGCAGGTGACGTTCCAGCTCCCGGGTGAGTAGCGGTGCATGGGACGCAGCTGGAAAGCCAAGCTCCACATCGACGAACAGGCGAAAGGTGAAGGCTTCCAGTTTGGTTATTGCACCAATACTGAGCAAATCGCGTCCGAGCAGCGGATCAATCCATTCGGCCAGCGCAGTTTCCGCCTGACGCGCAAGTTCATTGGGTACTGCCATCAAGGACGTATCCAGCATGTTTTGCTCCCATTGCCGGCATGGACCGGGTTTACGGCACTGTCTGAGTGACGCTTGGCAAGGCCTGCCGCCGGGCGGCAGCAGGGGTTGCCCTGCGTGAGAGGCTGCAAGCCTCATGCCGCTCAGCGCTCCGCTGATCAGAACCACTGCTGGCCAAGGGCATTGAGGGCAAGCTACGCCCTGGCGGGCGTAGCTCGGATTAGACTGGATCGGGAAGAGGAGCGCCTCAGGCGTCTACGGAGGGCAAGCCGGAAAGCGCCATGGCGAGCTCATCATCGCTGTACTGATGGTCACTCAGTTGGCCAGCGAAGTAGGACGTGTAGGCAGCCATGTCAAAATGACCATGACCGCAGAGGTTGAACAGGATCACTTCCGATTTGCCTTCACGCTTGCAGCGCAGGGCCTCTTCGATCGCACCCTTGACCGCATGGTTGGCCTCCGGCGCAGGGACGATCCCCTCGGCTCGCGCAAACAATACACCGGCCTCGAAGCATTCACGCTGGTTGTAGGACACCGCCTCCATCAGACCCAGTTCCTTCACGTGGGAGACCAGCGGCGCCATGCCATGGTAGCGAAGCCCCCCGGCATGGAACCCGGGCGGCGTGAAGTGCGCACCCAGCGTATGCATCTTGGTCAGTGGGGTCATGTGGGCAGTGTCGCCGTAGTCATAGGCATATTTGCCGCGGGTCAGACTGGGACAGGCCGAGGGCTCGACCGCAACGATGCGCGACTTCTGGCCACCTCGCAGGGCATGGCCGATGAAGGGAAAGGCGATCCCGGCGAAGTT
Source organism: Pseudomonas sp. (assembly GCA_030603065.1). Lineage (GTDB taxonomy): Bacteria > Pseudomonadota > Gammaproteobacteria > Pseudomonadales > Pseudomonadaceae > Halopseudomonas. The sequence continues at coordinate 24,392 of JAUVYN010000034.1, read as the reverse complement.
CGACCCACCGCCAGTGCAGCCGACCACCACGTCCGGCCAGTCGCCGGCCATTTCCATCTGCTGCATGGCTTCCAGTCCGATGACGGTCTGGTGCAACAGCACGTGGTTGAGCACCGACCCGAGCGCGTACTTGGTACCCGGATCCTTGACTGCCAGCTCCACCGCCTCGGAGATGGCGATGCCCAGGCTGCCGGTATGGTTCGGGGTCTCGGCCAGTACCTGCCGACCGAATTCGGTCTGGTCGGAGGGGGAGGCTACGCAGCGGGCTCCGTAGGTTTCCATCACCGCCCGGCGATAGGGCTTCTGATCGTAGGACACGCGCACCTGGAAGACGGTGACGTCGATACCGAACAGCGAACCGGCAAAGGATAGTGAAGTACCCCACTGACCGGCACCGGTTTCGGTGGTCAGTCGGGTGATGCCGGCTTCCTTGTTGTAGAAGGCCTGGGGAATCGCTGAGTTGGGCTTGTGGCTCCCCGCCGGGCTGACACCTTCGTACTTGTAATAGATGCGGGCCGGCGTACCGAGCGCCTTTTCCAGCCCGTGGGCCCGGTACAGCGGCGCGGGGCGCCAGAGCCGATAGACGTCGCGTACCGGCTCGGGGATCTCGACCTCCCGTTCGGTGGTCATTTCCTGCTCGATCAGCGCCGGGGTAAACAGCGGCTCCAGATCGCTCGGACCCACCGGCTGATGCGTGCCAGGGTGCAGCACAGGCGGCAGGGGCTGGGGCAGATCGGCCTGGATGTTGTACCAGTGCCGCGGCATCTGAGTCTCATCGAGCAGGTATTTGGTCGTCATCGCTTTTTTATACCTCGTGGGTTGGCAGAGAGGTGTCAGGCCCGGCGCCTCGGTTCGTGGCCGGCACCGGAATGGCAAAGAATACGCTGTACAAAACCGGCAGCACCACCAGCGTCAGCACGGTCGCAAAGCCCAACCCGAACATGATCACCACCGCCATGCTCTGGAAAAAGCCATCGCCGAGCAGCGGCGCCATGCCGAGGATGGTGGTGAGTGCGGCCATGGCGACCGGACGCACCCGGCTGGTGGCGGATTCGACCAGCGCGTCGTAGGCCTCCTTGCCACTGTCCAGCTGCAGCTTGATCTCGTCCACCAGCACGATCCCGTTCTTCACCAGCATGCCGCTCAGGCTGAGAAAGCCCAGGAGCGCCATGAAGCCGAAGGGAATCCCGGTGAGCAGGAAGCCGAAGGTAACGCCGATCACCGCCAACGGGACCGTCAGCCAGATCACGAAGGCACGCTTGAAGGAGTCGAACAGCAAAATGGTGATCAGGAACATCGCCAGATAGCCGAGCGGCAAGCTGCCAAAGACCGCCTTCTGCGCATCGCGCGAGCTTTCGTATTCGCCGCCCCACTCGAGCTGATAGCCGCGCGGCAGCTCCATCGCCTCAATTTGCGGGCGCAGCCGCGCAAACAGCTGGGCGGCGGTCTCGCCACTAAGGATGCTCGGGTCGGCCTGGACGGTCAGGGTGCGCTTGCGGTCCAGGCGCATGATCAGTGGATCTTCCCATTCGGTGGAAAAGCCGTGCACCACCTGTTCGATGGGCACGTAGGTGCCCCGCGCGCCGCTCCACACCAGCAGATCATTCAGGCCCTCGGGGTTCAGCCGCTCGACCTCCGGGGTCCGGGCGATGATCGGCAGCATGCGCGTGCCGTCGCGATAGAGGCCGACGCGCATGCCGGAAAAGTTCATCCTCAGCGCCGCGTCCATGTCGGCCTTGTCGACGCCCAGCTCACGTGCCTGGGCTTCGGCGAACTGCGGTCGGACCAGCTTGGTGCGCTCGCGCCAATCGTGCATGACCGCAGCCGAGACCGGATCGTCGCGAATGATGGCGATGGCCTGAGCGCCAAGCTGGCGGAGCACTACAGGGTCCGGGCCGGTGAAGCGAGCCTCGATCTTGCTGTCGGCGCCCGGCCCGAGCATCAGTTGCTTGAGCTTGGCCTGAACCGCCGGGTGCTGCTCGCGCAGGTACTGATCCAGGTGCGCGATCAGTGGCTCGATCTGCTCGCGCTTTTCGGTGCGCACCAGCAGCTGCGCGTAGTTGGCGTGCTGGCGTTGGGGGAAGTAGGTGAGAATGAAACGCAGCGCGCCCTGACCGATTGTGGAGGTGACCAGTTGCACGCCTTCCTGCTCCAGCACGTAGCGGTCGATTTCCGCGACCACCGCCTCGGTATGGCGGATGTCGCTTCCCTTGGGCAACCACAGGTCGATGAAGAACATGGGCGTGTTAGACGCCGGGAAGAAACTCTGGCGCACCTGTGCGAAGCCGATGATCGAGGCGACCAGCAGTACGCCGAGCGCCACCAGCGTCAGACTACGGTAGTGCAGAGCGGCGCCAAGCAGGGCCCGGTAGGCAGTGAAGATCACGCCGCGGTAGGGGTCCTGCACGTCGGCTGCCTCAGTAGCCTGCGGCTGGTCCTTGAACAGCAGGCTGGCGAAGAAGGGCGTCAGGGTAATCGCGGTTACCCAACTGAGGAACAGGGAAATGAACAGCACCTGAAACAGCGAGATGGTGTACTCGCCAGTGGCATCCTCGGACAGGCCGATGGGTGCGAACGCGATGATTGCGATCAGCGTCGCGCCGAGCAACGGCATGCCGGCCTGGGAAACCACCCTGCGCGCCGCTTCCATGGTGGTCTGGCCGCGCTGGCGACCGACCAGAATGCCTTCCACAACGACGATGGCGTTATCCACCAGCATCCCGAGGGCGATCACCAGAGCGCCGAGGGAAATGCGCTGCAGCTCGATTTCCATCAGCTTCATGAAAATGAAGGTTCCGAGCACCGTCAGCGCCAGAATCAGGCCGATCAGCAGGCCGCTGCGAAGCCCCATGAACACCAGCAGCACCCCGATGACGATGGCGACCGAGAACAGGAAGCTGATAACGAAGCCACGTACCGAGGCGTCCACTTCGTCGGCCTGGTTGTAGAAAACTGCCACATGCATGCCCGCCGGGCGGTCCTGGTCGAGTTCCGCCAGCCGCTGGGCCACGGCGCGGCCGACATCGACCACGTTCACGTGATCGGCAAAGGAAACCCCTAACCCAAGCGCAACGGAGCCCTGCGAGCGGTAGAGGTTGGCTGGCTGCTCCGTGAAACCGCGGCGTATCTGGGCGATGTCTCCCAGATACACCCGGCGGTCGCTGCCCGGCGCGCTGAGGATCAATTGCTCGAGTTCGCGCACATCCTGAAACTCACCCGTGGGGTGCAGACGGATCGACTCGGAGCCGACCAGCATGCGTCCGGCGTCGGAGACAACGTTCTGGTTGCTCAGCACCTGCTGCAAACGCTGTGGCGCGATGCCAAGACTGGCCATGCGCGAGCGGGAAATTTCCAGATACACCTCTTCCTGCGGGACACCGGCCAGCGACACCTTCCCCACCCCTGGGACCAGCACCAGCTCCCGGCGCAGGTAATCGGCGAAATCGCGCAGCTCCCGTGGGCTGTAGCCTTCACCGGAGATCATCAGAAAGGTGCCGAACACGTCGCCAAAGTCATCGTTTATCTGCGGATCGCGCACGCCCGGCGGCAGGTTAGGGCGCAGGTCGTTGATTCGCCGACGCATCTCATCCCAGATCTGCGGTAGTTCATCGGGGCCATACTGGCTCTGCACTTCGACGGTGATCTGCGACAGACCGGCACTGGTGATGGAGGTGATCTTGTCGACGTAGGGCAATTGCTGGATGGCGTTTTCCAGCGGGTAGGTGACTTCCTCTTCGACCTGCTGGGGCGAGGCGCCGGGGTAGGCGGTGACCACCATGGCGATCTTCAGGGTGAAGGCGGGGTCTTCCAGGCGGCCGAGGCCCAGAAAGGCGATCAGCCCGCCAAAGCCGAGCAACAGGGTAACCAGCCAGCTGGTCACCCGCCGTCTGATGAAATATCCGGCGATATCCATTACAGGCCACGCTCCCGTTCCCAGGCCCGCACGCTACGGCCCTCCGACAGCTCGCTGACACCCGCTGCGACAATAACCTCCCCGGATTCCAGGCCCGCGAGGATCTCGATACCCTCGCGCGACAGCCGCCCGACTTCAACGGTGCGAGCATGCACCCGGGCCTGGCCATCCTCTTCGGTCACCACCCACACCTGGCGCTCGGCACCCGTGCCGGTATCCGGAGCGAATACCGCCTCGACCGGCACCAGTACGCTGCCGGCCTGGGTCTGGCGCAGCCGCGCAAAGTCGATCAGCACGCTGGCGCTCATGCCCGGCAACAGCACCAGTTCGGTGGGTGGCTCGATGGTCAGGGTCACCTGATAGGTCAGGGTCTGGGGATCGGGTTGACTGGCGTGCTCCTTGTAAACCGCCGGGAACTCCTGACCCGGCAGATTCTCCATGCGCACCCTGGGCTGGTATTCGGTCGGGCGCAGATTGGTACGCATGGTGGCCAGCAGATTTTCGGGAAGCTGAAAGACCACATCCATCGCCTTGCCCGCATAAAGCGTAATGATCGGCTGGTTCGGCTGCACCACCTGGAAGCGCTCCACGTGGGTCCGTGCCACCAGCCCGTCGAAGGGCGCGGTCAGGCGGGTATAGGCCAGGTCCTGGCGAGCCAGATTGAGCGCCGCCTCCGCCTGGTTGAACTGGGCACGGCGCTCATCGAATTCGGCCCTCGAGACCATTTGACGCTCCACCAGCTGCTCCATCCGCTCCAGCTGGCTGCGGGTCAGGTCGAAGGTCGCCTGGCGGTCGTTGAGCCGCAGCTGCTGGTCGGTGTTGTCCAGCTCGGCGATCAACTCACCGCGTTTGACCTGCTGGCCCTCACGCACCAGCAGCCGGCTCAGCTCGCCGCCGGTGCGAAAGGACAGCTGCGCTTCTTCCGGTGCCTTCAGGCGGGCCGGAAATTCACGCACCTGGGACGCAGACGGGTCTCCCACGGTGTGCAGCTTGACCGGGCGCGGCAGTTCTGCAGAGCTCTCTGGAGCCGGCTCGGAACAACCGCTGAGCACGAGAAGCGCAGCGGCGAGCGTAACGAAGCAGGGTTTGGCGAAAAAAGGAGACATGTAAGCGATCCTGGCAGGCTGATGCGCGGATTATAGGGAAAGGCCGAACCGCGCGAAGCAGAAATTCGAACAAATCTGTTACTGACAACCGGCATACAGTTTATTTTTAAATATTATATACAGTTCGTATTTGAATCGCCTAAACTTTCGGTTACAGCATTGCACGTCCCAAGGAGGCGCCATGATCTTCCGCCAGCTATACGACGCTACGTCGTCAACCTATACCTATCTGCTCGGTGACGAGCAGACGGGCCAGGCGTTACTCATCGACCCGGTCTATGAGCAGTTTCAACGCGACATGGCGCTGCTCCATGAGCTTGGCCTGAAGCTGCGCCTGGTCATCGATACTCACGCACATGCCGACCATGTCACCGCTGCCTGGCGCCTGCGCCAGGCCACTGGCTGTCAGATCGCTTCGGCACGCAGCATCGGCGCCGAGGGAGTCGACTTGCCACTGGACCACGGACAACGGGTCAAAGTAGGCGATATCGAGCTGGAGGTTCGCGCAACGCCGGGCCACACCGATGGCTGTCTTAGCCTGGTATTGGCGGATCACTCGATGGTATTCACCGGTGACGCGCTGCTGATTCGCGGTTGCGGCCGCAGCGATTTTCAGCAGGGCAACGCGCATACGCTGTTCCGCTCGATCAAGGAGCAGCTTTTCACCCTGCCAGATGATTGCGCGGTCTACCCTGCCCATGACTACCAGGGTCGCACCATGAGCAGCATCGGAGAAGAACGCCGCTGGAATGCCCGAGTCGGCGGTCGGGCCAACGAAGCGGACTTCGTCGGCTATATGGAGGCGATGCGTTTGCCCCACCCACGCAAGATCGACGAAGCGGTACCGGCCAATCTACGCAGCGGGCGACCGCTGGACGGGGAACTTCCCGTGGAGCCAGACTGGGCCGAATTGCGCATCACCTACGCTGGCGTACCCGAGGTAGAATCTCAGTGGCTTCTGCAGCATCGTGCGGAAGTTACCTTGCTGGACGTTCGGCAGAACGAAGAGATCATCAGCGACGAGTATCCTCCAGCGCTTGGCAACGCCATTCACATTCCCCTTGACCAGCTTCACGAGCGCCTTGCCGAGATTCCGTCGGAGCGTCCGGTCGTGGCCCTGTGCCGCTCCGGCCGGCGATCGGCCCTGGCCACGGGTATTCTCCGCGATCATGGCCACGCGCGTGTAGCCAGCCTGCACGGCGGGCTTCTCGGACTGGCTGACGGAGCCTGACCGGCGCGGCGGGGTGTCTCACCTGCCCACAGGGCCGGCGCCAGGGGTTAGAATCGGAGCCAGCGCAATCCAGAGGACGCTCGACAATGCAGATGAAGGTATGGGACCTGCCGCTTCGGCTTTTTCACTGGCTGCTGGCCGTTACCGTGACCGGCGCGCTGGTCACGGTATCACTGGGTGGCAACTGGATGCTCTGGCATGAGCGATTCGGACTGGCGGTGCTAGGGCTGCTGGTATTCCGCCTGGTATGGGGCTGCATCGGCTCGACTCATGCGCGTTTCGCCAGCTTCTTTCCCACTCCCGGGCGCCTGCTTGCACATTTCCGCGGGCACTGGCACGGGCCGGGACATACACCACTGGGCGCGCTTTCGGTGTTGGCCATGCTCGCACTGTTCAGCTTCCAGGCGATCAGCGGCCTTTTCGCCACCGATGACATCGCCTTCAGCGGCCCTCTGGCGCGTCAGGTATCCTCCGCGTTGAGCAGCGACATGAGTCGCTGGCATCGCTGGACCGAGGAGCTGATCTATCTGCTGATCGCCCTGCATCTGGCCGCGATACTCGTCTATCGCCTGCGCGGCAAGCGGCTGGTCGCCGCCATGCTGCACGGGCGCAAGGAAGCGGATGCGGAGGCAAAACCGGTCAAGGGCGGTGGCTGGCTGGCGCTGGGCATCGCCGTGGTGATTGCCGTGGCGGCGGTCTATGCCGCCAGCGGCGCATGGATACCGGCACCGGCGCCGCTACCTGCGACGCCGGCATGGTAGCCGGTCAGTCCAGACGGTACTTGTCGTGGCAGGCCTTGCAGGCCTGGCCGACCTGACCGAAGGCGGTACGAATCGCCGCCTGGTCGCCGGTGGCAGCCTGTGCGGCCAGGTTGTCCGCGGCACTCACGAAGTTGCTCGAAAGTTGCGCCACATCCGGAAAGTTCTCGAACAGCGAAGGATCGACGCGGGTGACCTGATCACCAACGTTCTTCTCGGTACCGGGTCCGAACAGTGCACCCATTCCCGAGTTGGCGATGGCGGCAATCACGTTCGCGGCGCTGGCGACCTGTTGCTGGTCATACCGCACCGTGCCGTCGATCACCTGCGCCTTGATGCGCCCCATGTTCCACGACATGTAGCTGTAGCCCGCCTTGCGGAACTTGATCTGATCCTCCGGCGACACCTGGGCGTGAACGCCCGTCGCCGCGGACGCCAGCACCACTGCAGCGAGCAGGCCAGACAACGATTGATTGAGCTTTTTCATGACGACTCCTTGCCCAAGAGGGCTCAGCATTCCTTACAGGTCTTGATGCCCAGCACGGAGTAGAGCGGGCAAAAACGCACGATACCGGCCACCAGCGGCACGATACCCAGCCATCCCCACCACCCGATGACACCGGTTACGGCCAGCGCAATCAGCGCCAGGCCGACGATGATACGGATGATCCTATCAGTATTACCAACATTGGCTTTCATGCTTACTCTCCTTGTTTCTGTTCGGCCCTGGACAGGCCGCTCAGGGTATTGCAGGCGATGTGGGTGCTTGGAAACACCTCACCGACCTGATGATTGATCCAGTCCGTTTCGTTCAGTACATCCATCAGCGGCCCTTTTACCTCCGCCAGATGCACCCGGATACCCCGTTCGGCAAGGCCCTCGGTGAACTCGCTGAGCATGTCCAGCCCGGTGGAATCGATGTGATTCACCGCCGACAGGATCAGCAATACGTCCCGTGTATCGGGGTATTCATCCAAGGCCTGATTCATCGCCTGTTCGATGGCCTTGGTGTTGGCGAAAAAAATGTTCTCGTCAATGCGCAGCGCCAGCAGGTAAGGCTGGGTCTCCACCAGGTGCCGGCGGGTGTTGCGAAAGTACTGCGTACCTGGGACGCGGCCGACCACCGCAATATGCGGACGGCTGCTGCGCCAGAGCAGCGAGGCAATCGACAGGAACACGCCAAAAAGGATGCCGCCTTCCACACCCAGCACTATGACCCCTATGGCGGTGCTGGCGAGGGTCAGCCCCTCGGCCCGGTCATAGCGCCAGGCACGCCTCAGACTCGGCAGGTCGATCAGCGGGGTGACCGCCACCAGAATGATCGTGGCCAGCACGACCAAAGGCAGATCGGCAAACAGTGGCGCCATGGTAAGCAGGATAAGTGCGATGATGGCAGCCGCAATCACCCCTGCCAGCGGCGTGTTGGCGCCAGCCTCGATATTGACGATCGAGCGCGAGAATCCGCCGCAGACCGCGAAACCACCGGAAAAGCCGGACCCGAGGTTGGCCGCCCCTAGCGCCAGCAGCTCACGGTTGGGGTCGACATTTTCGCGCCGGCGTCGGGCCAGCGACTGGGCGAGTGAGACACTTTCGACAAACCCGACCAGACTGATCAGCGCGGCCGGCAACAGCAGCATCCGCAGCGTCTGCCAATCCGGCGTTTCCCAGTGCAACGAGGGCAGGCCCGCCGGAATGCTGCCAACCACCGGCACACCCGCCTCGGCAAGCGCGAATCCGCTGGACATCAGAATCGCCAGAACCACCACGGCAATGGGCGCCAGACGTGCCAGCAATCTCGCCACGCCAGGTTTCAGACCGGCTTTCTGCAGATGCCCGGCAAGCCCGCTGCGGGCGTAGAGCAGGGCAAGCAGGCAGACCAGTCCCATACCCAGCACAAGACTATTGAGTGGCCGCCAGCCATCAAGCAGCTCGGCGGGGCTGCGGGGCAGTTCAGACAACCCGAGCAGGTGCGGCGCCTGGCTGAGCACGATGAGCACCGCCGCGCCGGTAATGAAGCCGCTGATGACCGGGTGGCTCAGAAAGTTCGCCAGAAAACCCAGCCGCAAAAGTCCAGCGAGGAACAGCATTACCCCCGACAGTAGAGCCAGCAAAATGGCCAGCTGCAGGTACTGGTCGGTGCCTATTGCCGCCAGCGGTGCCAACAGTGCGGCGGTCATCAGGCCGGTCACCGCCACCGGCCCGACCGAAAGGGTCATGCTGCTGCCGAACAGCGCATAGCAGAACAACGGCAGAATGCTCGCATAGAGCCCAACCTCGACCGGCAGGCCGGCAAGCATCGCATAGGCCATGCTCTGCGGGATGATCATCACGCTGACCACCACACCCGCAGTAAGATCGCCTGCCAGCCAAGCCCGGCGATAGTGCCGTAGCCAGGCCAGCGCACCCTTTCCTCCGGGCGGTCGCAGGCGCGGATTGTCGAGCATCAGGCTCTCACCAGCCGATCAGACAGGGTGAACAAGCCCATCCCGGCAAGCATAGCCACCATGAACAGCATCGCCAGCGGAACACCCGCGCCGACCGCCACCACAGCCGGACCGGGACAGAACCCGGCGATACCCCAGCCAGCACCGAACAACAGGCTGCCGGTTACCAGACGGCCATCGATCCGCCGCTTGTCGGGCAACTGGATCTGCTCACCGGTCAGGGTACGACTGTGCCGCTGGGCCCACTGCATGGGCAGAAACGCCACGCCGATGGCGCCAACCATGACCAGTGCCAGCGACGGATCCCAGTTTCCGGCCAGATCGAGAAAACCCAGTACCTTCGCCGGATTCGCCATACCGGAAATCACCAGGCCAAGTCCGAACAGCAGGCCACTGAGCAACGCAACGAGCAATCTCATCTCAGCCTCCCCACAGATGGCGCAACACGAAAACCATGACAAAGCCGGCGCCCATGAATGTCAGCGTAGCCACCAGCGAGCGAACCGACAGACGCGAAATTCCGCAGACCCCATGACCGCTGGTACAGCCCGACCCCAGCCGCGAGCCGAACCCTACCAGCAGGCCAGCCAGCACCAGTGCCGCTGGCGTGGCAGCGATCTCTACCACCGGCCGACTGTGCCCCAGCCAGTAGAGCATGGGCGCCAGCACCAGGCCGCCGACGAAGGCCAGACGCTCACCGCGACCTGGCTGCCGCGGGCCGAGCAGGCCGCCGATGATGCCGCTGATCCCGGCAATACGGCCATTGAACAGCATCAGTACGGCTGCCGAAACACCGATCAACGCCCCGCCGATCAAAGCGCTCCAGGGCGTGAAACTGGTCCAATCGATGGTCATGTACCCTCCTGACAGAATAGCTGGTACAGCGTCCCGATGACCGCCATCGCTTCGGTGCTGGCAATTCGGTAGTACACCTGCTTGCCCTCACGGCGCGTCTCGACCATGCCCTCACGCCGTAAAACACCAAGTTGCTGGGACAGTGTCGGCTGCAGAATTCCCAGCCGTTCCTCGAGTTCGCCGACGTTGCGCTCGCCCTCCGCGAGCTGACACAGCAGCATCAGCCGATCACGGTTGGCGAGCACCTTCAGCAGGCTCTGAGCACGATCCGCCGCCGCCTGAAGTTGCTTCAAATCGATTGAGTCATCGGAGTTCATGCGCAAAGGAATCTCAACAATTAATTGACTAACAATATATCAATGAATAGATTATTTTCAAATAGATCATTTGCGGAGCGCGGAGCATCCCATGACTGACAGACAGATTCAGGTTTTGCTGGAACAGGAAGAGGGCTATCGCTTCGTCGCCAGCTACGGCGATCAGACACCGGACCTGCTGATCGACGAGCCGCCGCCACTCGGCCATTCCGCCGGGCCCAGCCCGGTTCAGCTGCTGGTCACGGCAGTCGCCAGCTGCCTTACCGACAGCCTGGTATTCGCACTTGGCAAGTTTCGTCAGCCGACCGACGGCATCGGTACACAGGCCATCGCCTATGTAGGGCGCAACGCGGAAAACCGTCTGCGCGTGTCGCGTATCGAGGCCAGGCTGCAACTCGGCCGGCCAGCGACTGCCTACCTGCATCTGGAGCGCATCCTCGGGCAGTTCGAGCAGTTCTGCACAGTCACCCAGAGCGTCGCCCAGGGTCTGCCGGTTGAACTGACGGTGGTCGACAGCTCAGGCGCGGTACTCAAGGCGCCTGATCACGCCGGCTAACCCTGGCCAAACAGCGGCAGGCCCAGCAATAGCTGGACCAGTGCCGCGTTGGCGATGTCGATGAAAAAGGCACCCAGCAGCGGTATGACCAGATAGGCCTTGGGACTGGGTCCAAAGCGACTGGTCAGCGCATTCATGTTGGCAATACCCACCGGCGTGGCACCCAGCCCCATACCGATGAAGCCGGCGCCGATGCAGGCCGCATCGTAATTACGACCGAGCAGGGGGAACACCAGCCAGAGGGTAAAGGCCGCAATGATCAGCGCCTGCGCCAGCATGACCAGGCTGATCAGCCCTAGCGCGCCCTGCAGGGACAGCAGCGGCAGACTGATCAGGCTCATGCCGAGAAACAGTTGCAGGCTCAAGTCTCCCATCAGCTGAATTGGCCGCTGGTCCACTTCCGCGCGACAAAGCTCGAGCAGGTTGGTCAACACGATGCCCAGAAACATGGCGGTCAGGAACGCCGGCAGTCTTACCCCGCCCCCCGCCAACCAGTCATAAACAGTGGCCCCGAGTGCGAAGCAGACTGCCAGCAGCAGAACACCGGTCAGCAGGGCATTCAGGTCGATCAGATAGGTTGTCCCGCGACTGGTTTCCATGTGCGGCATTTCGCTTTCCTGGTCGGCGGGACTCAGCTTGTGGCGGCGGATCAGAAAGGCAGCCACGGGGCCGCCGACAAGGCCACCGGTTATCAGGCCAGCCGTTGCGAAGGTCATGCCCAGGGTCGAGGCATTGGCCAGGCCGAAGTGCTCCTCGAACAATTGCCCCCAGGTTATCGCCGTACCGTGCCCCCCGGCCAGGGAGATGCTGCCGCCGATCAGTCCATAGAGCGGACTCTGGCCGGCCAGCAGAGCAATCAGCGTTCCCGCCAGGTTCTGAAACATCAGAAAGATGACAGCCAACCCGAGCATGATAGCCAGCAGCCGCCCGCCCTCCAGCATCTGGCGAAGCCGCGCGGACAGCCCGATGGTACTGAAGAAGATGATCAGCAGCAGATCGCGCAGTTGCAGGTCGAAGCGAATCTCCCAGCCGCTGACCACTTCGGTAATGGCGACCAGCGCGCTGACTGGGAGTCCTCCGGACACTGCCGGAGGGATATTGTAGCGGTGGAGCACCGGAATCCACTGGTTGATGCGGTAACCCAGCCATAGCGCGACTATCGCGAGAGCGAGCGTCGTCGGCGTATTGATCAGCAGTTGGTGGGAGTGGTCCATGCGCAGCCTCTGTAACGCGGGATTGCCAGTCTAGCCCAGTCGCATTTTTCAGGCTGGCGGCAGCTCCGCTGTTGACCGATACTCGGGACAACCTTACAGATGGAGTTCCGCATGCAGCAAGACCGCTTTGACCTGACCGGCAAGACCGCCCTCATCACCGGCGCATCCAGCGGACTGGGTGAGCACTTTTCCCGCGTACTGGCTGGCGCCGGCGCTCGGGTAGTCGTAGCCGCGCGCCGCGTGGAGAGGCTCGAAAGCCTGGTAGCCGAACTGCAGGCACAGGGCCACGCAGCGGTCGCGGTGCCCATGGACGTGACCGATTCGGACAGTATCGAAGCCGGTTTCGCCACAGCCGAAGCGCACTTCGGCAATGTCGACATTCTGGTCAACAACGCCGGAATTGGCGACCCGGTACCCTTTCTGAAAATGACCGAGGGCAACTGGCGCAGCATGATGGACACCAACCTCGACGGCGCCTGGCGGGTAGCCCACCGTGCAGCCCGTGCCATGGCCGCTGCCGGGCAGGGCGGAAGCATCATCAACATTGCCTCGATTCTGGGCCTGCGGGTTGGCACCGCCCTGAGTCATTACGCGGTAGCCAAGGCCGGCGTGGTGCAGCTGACCAAAGCCATGGCCCTCGAACTGGCGCGCAATGGCGTGCGGGTCAACGCCATCGCACCTGGCTACTTTCGCACCGAAATGAACACAGACTATTTCGATACCGAACAAGGCCAGAACTACATTCGCAGCAAGGTGCCCATGGGCCGTCTCGGCCAGCTCGACGAACTGAGCGGGCCCGTGCTTCTGTTGGCCAGCGATGCGGGCTCGTTCATCACCGGGACGGTTCTGAATGTCGATGGTGGACACCTGAACAATAGCCTCTAGCCACCCCTGGCAGCCCGGTTGCTTTCCGACTATCGTCACTCGGTAAGCACCCGGATCATCTTATGCACAAATATCTTCACCGGGGCGGTCGTTTCATCATACCCGCCGGAACACTCGCCCTGGCTCTGTTCTTCCTGCTACTGGCAGTGCTGGGCTGGCATGCCCGCGAGCAGCAGTGGCAGCAGCAACTCGGCACCCAGGCCGCCATGCAACGCCAAGCCGTGCTGCAGTCCCAGCAGGGCTTGCGGCGCCAGGCCGAAATGACCTCCAGCGCCCTCGCCGGAGACCCGGACACCCGTCGGCTGATCCGTCGGATCGCCACCCTTGCCCAGCGCGACGGACTTGGGGGCCCGGACCTTCAGCGGCTGCGTGCGCAGTTGCAGGCGGATCTGAGCGGCGTATGGCAGATCTATCGGAGCGCCGGGGCCGATCAGTTGCATATCCATCTGAGCCCGGACGGCGTCAGCCTCCTGCGGATGCACCGCCCCGAGCTATGGGGCGACAGCAATGGCCACCTGCGACCGTTGCTGGCGCAGGTGCAAGGCAGTGGGACTGCCGGCAGCGGAATTGAGGTCGGGCGTTATGGGCTGGGCATGGTCGCCATCGCCCCGGTGTTCGACCATCACGGCGATGTCGCAGCCAGCGTCGAGGTAGGTTTCGGGATGCTGCCAGAGCTCCGCCAACTGGACCGGGATCTGGATGCCGGCCTGGCAGTCCTGCTGCACGGTCCAACTCTGAACGCGCTGCAGCACGAGCTGCGTACCGAAGCTCCCCGCAGCGCCGACGGCCAGTGGCTACTCGACAGCCACTCCCGACCCGAAGCCCGGCGATGGTTTGCCGAAGGGGCGGTGCCGACCGAACTGTACCAGAGCAGTCATCAGATTCTGCGGGCCAACCAGCGACAGTTCCTGCTAACGCGCATTCCGATACACAACTCGACAGGTCAAGGTTCCGCTGACGGAAGTCCTTTGGCAATGGTGCTCGTCTGGCGTGATATCAGCGAAACACTGGGGGAACACCAGGCAGAACAGGTGCAGATGGCTGGCAAGTGGCTGCTTGCGTTTGTCGCCGCGGCCGCTCTGCTGATCGCCATCCTGCAGCTGACCCGGGCCGTTGCCCGAGATCAGGCATTAGGGTTGAGCAAGCGCCACACGGACGCCCTGCGCGCACTCAATGAGATCTCCGCCCTGGAGCTCGATTCGAAGGTCAGGCTGCAGCGTGCCCTGCAACTTGGCTGCAGTTACTTCGGCCTGGATATTGGCGTCATCAGCAAGATCGAAAACGAAAGGTTCAGGATTCTTGCCCAGCAAAGCTCCGGCGACATGCTGCAGGAGGGTGCCGAGTTCCCATTGCAGGATACACTCTGCAGCCTGGTAATGGGCCGCAAGGACGTACTCGACCTGGAACGACTCAGCGCCTCCGGGTTTCGCAACCACCCTGCCTATCAGGACGGTGGTATCGAATCCTACATCGGCGCGCCACTGGTGGTCGCCGGCCAGTTCCGCGGCACCCTCAGCTTCGCCAGTCGTACACCACTCGAAAGCTCCTTCTCGGAGCTGGACGTCGAGTTCATGCGCCTCTGTGCCCGCTGGATCAGCGCTACCCTGGCCAAGGCCGAGGAAGAGCAGGAGCGCGAACAGCTTCTGCAGCGCTTCGCCAAGCTCAGTCGGCATCTTCCAGGCATGACTTATCAGTATCAGCTGTCATCCGATGGACGCGGATGGTTTCCCTACAGCAGCGAAGGGATACGGGACATTTACGGGCTGTCTCCCGAGGAGGCCGCACAGTACCCTGACCGGGCTCTCGAGCGTATCCACCCCGATGATCTGCAGGGGGTACTGGAAGGTATCCGCATTTCGGCAGAGCGCCTGGAGCGATGGCGAGCAGAGTACCGGGTGCTGCACCCGACAATCGGCGAGATCTGGGTAGCCGGCTACGCAACCCCGGAAGCCCTGGCCAACGGCGACGTGATCTGGCACGGATTCATCACCGACATCACTGCGCGCAAGCATATGGAACTGTCGCTCGAGCACCAGCGGTCGCGGCTCGCCAGCATCATCGACAGCACCGGGCTGGGTACTGGCGAATGGAACGTCCAGACGGGAGAAATCATCTTCAATGAGCGCTGGGCAGCCACCCTCGGCTACTCCATCGAAGAGCTGGCCCCGGTTACCATCGACACCTGGATGGGACTGACGCACCCCGACGATCTGGCAATTTCGGCACAGTTGCTGAAAGCACATTTTCACGGCGCAAACGAATTTTACGACTGCCGTTTTCGGCTGCGGCATCGCGACGGCCACTGGGTATGGATGCACGGCCGCGGCAAGCTGATTGCTCGCACCGAACAGGGCGAGCCTCTTCTAATGACCGGCACTCACGAGGACATCTCCGAAGAAGTCCGCCTGACCGAAGAAGTGCGCCAGGCCCGATCCTTTCTGCGTGCCGTGATCGACGCTTCCACCGAAGTGGCAATCATCGCCATGGACACCAGGGAACACATCACCCTGTTCAATCGGGGCGCCGAACGAATGCTCGGGTACCGTTCCGAAGAAGTGGTCGAGCAGCTCTCGCCGCAACGTTTCCATCTGCGCGAGGAGATCGAACGCCGAGCGGAAATCCTCGAGCGGGAGCTAGGCCACCCGGTGGCGGGCATGGAGGTATTCACTGCACGAGTCCGCGCCGGATTGCGCGAAAACCACCCCTGGACCTTCGTGCGCAAGGACGGCAGTCAGCGACTGGTCAATCTGACCGTCACTCGCATCGCCGATGAGCAGGACGAGACCATCGGCTATCTGGGCATGGCCGTGGACATCAGCGAGCTGATTGAGGCCACCCGTGCGCTGAGGCGCAGCGAGCGCCGCTTCCGGAGCCTGGTCGATAGCCTGCCCGGAGCTGTGTACCGCTGCCTGAACGATGCGCACTGGACCATGAACTATCTGAGCGACGGCATCAGCAGTATCACCGGCTATCCCGCGTCCGACTTTACGGATAATCTCCAGCGCAGCTATGCAAGCATCATCCATCCGGACGACCTGCAGGGTACCTATCTCGCTGCAGAACAGGTCCAGACACGCTCGAGTTATGAGCTGACCTACCGTATCATTCACGCCGATGGACACGAGGTCTGGGTGCGTGAAAAGGGCCGTGCTGAGCAGGATGCGGCCGGCAATCTGCTCTGGCTCAGCGGCTTCATCTGGGACGCCACCGAGCAGCATCGGATCGAGCAGATGAAGTCCCAGTTCGTTTCGACGGTCAGCCACGAACTGCGGACGCCGCTGACGGCCATCTCCGGCTCGCTCGGTCTCCTTGCCGGCGGCGCACTGGGAGAGGTTTCACCTCCCATGCAGAAGCTGCTGGACATAGCCCTGCGCAACAGCCGTAGTCTGAACCAGTTGGTCAACGATCTGCTCGACCTTGACCGGCTGGCCGTCAACCAGTTGCAGTTCGACATGCAACGGCAACGGCTCAATCCGTTGCTCGATCAGGCGCTCGAGGTCAACCGCAGCTACGCCAGCCAGTTCCAGGTCACCCTGGAAAGCGATTTCGAAGAGGACGCATGGGTGACCATCGATGCCCAACGGCTCGGCCAGGTATTGACCAACCTGTTGTCCAACGCTGCCAAGTTCTCCCGGCCAGGCGGAGTCGTCACGCTGCGCTCAACGCTGGAGGTTGGGCGGGTGCGCATCAGCGTGATCGATCACGGGCAGGGCATACCGATCGAGGCCCAGCATCGACTCTTCGAGCGCTTTTTCCAGGTCGACAGTTCCGATACCCGTCAGCGCGGCGGCACCGGGCTGGGGCTGGCGATCGTTCGGGAGCTAGTCGAGCGCATGGGCGGACAGGTCGGGCTGTTTTCCAAGCCTGGCGAGGGCTCGGTATTCTGGTGCCTCCTGGACGCCGAGCCGGTGAAATCATGACAACCTCGCCTCGCTACGAGTGAAGCGCCCCGTCAATCGTGGCATCATGCCCGCTGCTGCAAGGAGCTGCCAGATGACTTTGACCCGCATCATGCACATTGAGGATGACCCGTCGATTCAGGAAGTCGTACGGATTGCCCTGGAAATCGTCGGGGGGATGACCGTCTGTACCTGTTCCTCAGGGCCGGAAGGACTGGCAAAAGCCGCGTCCTACGCGCCAGAACTGATCCTTCTGGATGTCATGATGCCGGGCATGGACGGCCCGCAAACCCTGCTGCAGTTGCGCGCTGCACCAGCTACTCGGGACATCCCGGTAATCTTCATGACTGCCAAGGTACAACCCTCGGAAATATCGGAGTATCAGCGCTTGGGTGCCCTGGGCGTCATTGTCAAACCGTTCGACCCCATGACCCTGTCCGATCAGATCCGTGCCCTGTGGAGCCAAGCCGATGGACAGGACTGACCTGCTACGCCAGCAGCTGGAAGCGCTATCTGCGAACTTCCGACTACGCCTGGCAGAGGAGCTACCTGCTCTGGGTAGGCTGGCAAGCTCGTTGCCCCCGGATGGACGGGATGGCGAACAGCTGCTGGAACTAAGGGGACGGCTGCACAAGCTTGCCGGGTCCGCCGGGACCTTTGGCTACCCGCAATTGGGCAGCAAGGCCCGGGAGCTCGAACAGCTGGCCACCGCCTGTGTCGACGCAGCGCCGGATGCGGCCGACGCCCGACACCGGCTGATTATGGGCATAGCCGGGTTGGCTCAGCTACGCGAAACCGAACAGCCGTCAGCCCTGCCGAGCCAGCCTGAAAACGGGAAGCCCGTGACGGCAGATCTCTCACCCCTGATTCACGTTCTCGAGGAAGACGATCATCTGGCCAACCGCATGAGCCAGACCCTCGAAAGCTTCGGTTATCGTGTCATCCGTCATGCAACCCCGCGATCACTGGAGGTCGCGATGCGGGTTCAGCGCCCAGATGCCCTGGTGCTCGACGTCAGTCCCGGTACATCTGGACACGCACTGCTGAGCCAGATGGCGGCATTGCAGGCAACCTGGGCGCAGTCCGTGCCGGTGATCGCCATCAGCAACAGTGACGAATTCGACTCCCAGCTTGAGGCCGTACGCGCTGGTGCCCAGGGCTATTTCAGCAAGCCCGTGGATCTGGCCGCGCTGGAAAACCGCCTCGAGCGGTGTTTTACCAGTCTGCAGAGCGAACCCTTCCGGGTGATGATCATCGACGACGACCTGGATCTGGCCCAGCGCTTCGAGGCGGTGCTGAGCAACGCCAACATGCTCGTCGAACCGGTCTACGATCCGCGCCGACTGCTTCAGCAGATGGAGGCCTTTCTGCCCGACGTGATTCTCATGGACGTCAACATGCCCGACTTCTCGGGTCCGGAGCTGGCCCAGGTCATCCGTCTGCATGACAACTGGCTACGGGTACCTATCGTCTATCTGTCTGCCGAGACCGACGTGGTTCGCCAGATGGCCGCGCTTCTAAAGGCAGGGGACGATTTCATCACCAAGCCCATAAGCGACGATGCACTGGTCACCACTGTGTATTCCCGAGCCCAGCGGGCGCGTCTGGTCAGTCAGGCGCTGGCGCGGGACAGCCTGACCGGACTCCTCAAGCACGCCGACATCAAGGAGCAGGTCGAGCTGGAAATCGAACGCGCGCAGCGTCAGCACCTGCCGGTCAGCATCGCGATGATCGATATAGACCATTTCAAGCTTGTGAACGACCACCACGGGCACGCGGTGGGCGACAACGTCATTCGAGCGCTGGCCAACCTGCTGCGCCAGCGTCTGCGCAAGATCGACCGGCTCGGTCGTTATGGCGGGGAGGAGTTCGTCGCCGTGCTGCCCAACTGTGACGCCGAGAGCGCCAAAGCCATTCTCGACGAAATACGGATCGCCTTTCACGCGTTGCACTTCAGTGGCACCGAAGGCAGTTTTCAGTGCACCTTCTCCGCCGGCATAAGCGCCTGCCAGGCGCCGTCCTGGCACGGCGAAGACCAGCTCGAACTCGCGGACGAAAGCCTGTATGAAGCCAAGGCGCTAGGGCGTAACCGGATCATCGTTCACCTGCGGCCCTGACCGAAAACATCGCGCCCTGCATCAGTCGTGAAAGGCGGCGGCCAGCTCCCGCGTCAGGTCGTAGGCCGGAATGTCCCGGCAGCCCGAGACGTTTTGCCCGGCCCAAAGTGGAGAAAAGTCGCCGCTCCCCGCCTTTTCCCGGGCGCTGCGCAACGGGCCGATAGCCGTGCTGGCCAGGGGAAAGGCGGGGGCGTCAGGGCTGATCGGGCCCACTTCGCGAATCAGCCGATTGACGATGCCCCGTGCCGGGCGGCCGCTGAAGACGTTGGTGATAGCTGTGTGCCGCGCCAATTCCTGCTGCAACGCCTGACGGTGTACGGCACTGGTGGTGGCCTCGGGGCACAGAAGGTACGCAGTGCCCAGCTGTACCCCCGCCGCACCCAGAGCCATGGCCGCGCGCACGCCGCCGGCATCGGCGATACCGCCCGCGGCGATGACTGGCACCTCCACCGCCTGGACGATCTGCGGCAGCAGGGCGAAGGTGCCATTCTGGGTGGTCAGATCCTCGCTGAGGAACATACCGCGATGGCCGCCGGCTTCGAGACCCTGGGCAATGATCGCGTCCACCCCGTGATCCTCCAGCCAGCGGGCTTCATCCACAGTGGTGGCCGAGGACAGCACCTTGGCGCCCAGCGCCCTGACGCCCGCCAGCAGCTCTGCTGACGGCAGACCGAAATGAAAGCTCACCACCGCCGGCGGAAAGCGCTCAAGCAGCGCCAGCGCGTCTGCATCGAAGGGCCGACGGGCCGCGCCCGGTGCGATGGCTCCGATTTCCAGCCCGAATTCGTCGAAGTAGGGCGCCAGTCGACGCAGCCAGGCAGCGTCCCGCTCAGGGTCCGGTAGTGGCGGCTGGTGACAGAAGAAGTTGGCGTTCCAGGGCCCGGCCGCGTTCTCGTGCAGGTTCTGCAGTTCCCGCTCCAGCTGCTCCGGGCCGAGCATGGCGCAGGGCAGCGAGCCCAGGCCACCGGCGCGGCACACCTCCAGCGCCAGGGCACTGCCCTGTACGCCGGCCATGGGGGCCTGAATCAGGGGAAGTTGCAGGTCAAGCAGATCACACAGCGTCATGGGGCAGCTCCTGAGCGGGTTCGGCCCCAAGCCTAGCCTGCCGGAGCCTGTTTGCAAACGCGCTAGAGCTCCCCGCGCCGAGCCAGCGCACAGATTCGATCAGCCGTGCGGCAGGCGATGGCCTGAATGGTCAGGGAGGGATTCACGCCCCCAGAGGTGGGAAAGACCGACCCGTCGCAGATCCACAGGTTGGGTATGTCCCAGCTGCGGCAATCGGCATTCACCACGCTGGTCGCGGCGTCGAAGCCCATCCGCGCCGTGCCCATGAGATGCGCGGTGCCCTCGGCTTCGGACCAGATGTTGCGCGCGCCGATGGCATCGAGCCCCTTGCCCATGAAATCGACCGCGTGCTCCACCAGGCGGTTGTCGTTGTCGCAGAAGGAGTAGCTGACCCGGGCGATGGGCAGGCCGTATTGGTCGGTCTGTTCGTCCAGCGTGACGCGGTTGCGCTCCTGGGGCAGGGTCTCTCCGACGATCTTCAGCCCCACCTGGTGATTGTATTTCTGCATCTCGTCCACCAGCGCCTGCCCCCAGAGACCACGATTGCCGACCTGCGCCTGGGCCCAGGCGCCCGGTAACGGCCCCTGGCTCATGAAGGCGTAACCACCGAAAAAATCCTTGCCGCGATCCTCGTAGTTCCAGTGCTCGCTGATCGCCAGCGACGGCGGTCCCTTGTACCAGCGGATCTCGTCATCCACCTCGCCCCAGACCGCCTGGTTGGTATGCACCATGAGGTTGCGGCCGACCAGCCCGGAGCTGTTCGCCAGCCCGTCGGGGTAGTGCTCGTTGGCCGAATTGAGCAGCAGCCGCGGTGTCTCGATGGCATAGCCGGCGACGATGACATGCTTTGCCGGCTGGAAGTGCCAGGCGCCTTCGCGGTGATAATGGACGCCGGTGACGCAGCCATCCGCGCCGGTCTCGATGCGCCCGACCATGGCCAGGTCGCGGATCTCGGCGCCGGCGCGCAATGCCCTTGGCACCCAGGTGTTCAACGCGCTCTGCTTGGCATTGGTCGAGCAGCCGGCAACGCAGAAGCCTCGGTACACACAGGGCGGCGCCTGCCCACCCGGCGCGGACAGGGTCGCCAGAGGTGTCGGCGCCCAGTCCACGCCAAGTGCCTCGCAGGCCTGTGCCAGGGCCAGCCCGGAGGCATTCATCTCGTGCTGGCGGTAGGGATAGCGAGGCCGCTGCGGACCCCAGGGATAATGCACCGGCCCGGCCAGGCTGATGGCCTGTTCCGCTTCCCGGTAGTAGTCCCACATTTCCTGCCAGTCCAGCGGCCAGTCGACGCCGTACCCCAGTTGCGAGCGGGACTTGAACCACTCGGGCCGAAAGCGCAGCGCGACCATGGCGTAGTGCACGGTGCTGCCGCCGACCGCCTTGCCACTGTTGTTGGTGCCCAGTACCAGCGGGTTGTCGCCGTCGCAGATGCGCTCGTCGAACCAGTAGAGCTTTTCCTGATGGCCTTCGTCCGAGGCGAACTCGCTCAGGGGTCGCCACCAGGCACCGGCGTCGAAGGCCACCACCGAGAAACCGGCTTCCGCAAGCTTGGCCGCCAGGGTGGCGCCGCCAGCACCGGTCCCGACGATAACGAAGTCGACCGGTTCATGGGTCGGATACTCGCGCATCGGCACCCAGCCATCACGGCTGAACACGTCAGGGGCGCGGCCATCACGACCCCGAGGGACCTGTTGGGCCTCGAGCCAGGGATCAACGGACACGGTGATTGAGCTCCCTGGCTTTCTGCTCGGCCCCCGGATGCGCCTCGGCCGGCTCCCAGGCATCCCGATGGTTGGCGGCCAGACGCACGTAGCCGCGCGGATTGGCCGGGCCGCCAAAGCCGATTTCGTTCCAGGCAGTCGGGTGGCCGTAGTAGGCGGCGGTGATGTCATGCAGCACACGCTGCGTGAAGAACAATTCACAGGGCATGTCCTGCCAGGCGGCATGGCGCAGATCGCCCGCCTGGGCCAGCTCGAGCAGCTGGTCCTGTTCGCGACTGCGAAGCGCGGCGAAGTCCTTGCCGTAGGCAGCCCTGGCTTCGGCGTCCAGCGCAGTCAGGCCCCGCCGCCAGGCCTCTCGCAGCGGCGGCATACGGCTGTCGCGGTAGCCATCGCCACGATCGTCCTTCAGCCGCTTGTCGACCATCGAGGCCAGCGGCACCAGCGGACGATCAGCCGGCTGTGGAAGAATGCGTGCGCACACCGCGACCAGCGTTCGAAAGGCTGACGGCTCGAGAAAACGGGGCTGGCCACTGACGGCGAGGCGCTGATCGATAACATGCCGGGTAATGGGATCCCAGGAGGGGCCGGCGCGCTTGGACTGTACATCGTAATCAGGATAGCGAGGGTTCATCGTGACTGACCTCCGGACTGTTCGAGCAGCGTATGGGTCGCCAGTCCGGCCAGAGCCAGACCGGTAAAGCTCGGTGGAGCCGGCAATGGCGGCCCGGCCTGCAGGTTCTGGCGCCAGTTGCGCCAGCCGCCATGATTGCGAGCGATGCCAAGGGCGTGAAAGGCTGCGCCGGCGAACCCCATGACCGCGGTGAAACGCAGCAGAAAGCGCGAGATCCAGCGCAGCTTGAGGTAACCGGGGCCGGCCAGCACCGTTGCCGCCAGGGCCAATGCTGCCAGCGGCGGGGCACTGACCGGGATGTACATGGCCGGATTTTGAAAGGCGCCGCGAAAATGCAGCAGCGCGGTCTCCAGCGAGGTGCCGAGCAGACCGGCAGCGGACATCAGCCCCAGTGACTCGACGGTCGGCAGCCCGAGAATTCGCGGCGTCAGGTCGCCGGTTTCGGCGCGCAGCCGCTCGGAGTAATGGCCGAGCACACCCGACAGCACCAGCGCTGCCGGCGCGCCTACCGGCGCGGCGTAGAACAGGTTGCTCCAGGACAGCCCACCCGGTCGCTTGCCGATGTTCAGGATGTGAAACCCGGTGCCGATCAGGCCGGTCAGCACCGTCCCGCTGTATACGCCATTACGCCAGGGACTGTTGTGCTTTTCCGGGTCCTGCTGGCCCTGGGCGCTGACCAGCAGCGAAAGGCCGGAGGTGAGCAGCGGTGTGTACATGGCGCGATTCTGGAAGTCGCCGCGGTAATGCTCCAGCGCGCTGTCGGCGGCGACCGAAAAGGCCAGCAGCCCGGCGCCCCGGTTGAGCGAGCGGGCCGCATCCAGAAAGGCGCCGGACTGGCTCTGCAGAACCCGCCCGCGCCCCGGCCGCTCGAAGGCCTGCCATACCAGGGCGACCGCACCAAGTAAGGTGGTGGCGCCGGCGGCGATGGCTTTGAGCTGGTCACGTGAAAACATCGTCGTCTCCTAGGCGATGGCGTAGCGCAGGGCGTCGGCCTGGCGGAACGTCAGTCCATGGCCGGGTTGATCGAGATCGGGCGCAATCGCCCCACGTGCCAGCGTCGGGGCGCCGTCGAAGAACATCGATTCGATCCGCACATGGTCATGGAACCACTCGATATGCCGCAGCCGCGGGGTGGCGCAGGCCACATGCCGGTGCAGGGCCGGCGCGCAGTGGGTGGACAGGTCGGTGTGGAAGGCTTCGCACAGCGCGGCCGCCTGCAGGAAGCCGCTGATGCCGCCGCAACGGGTGACATCCGCCTGCATCACATCCAGCGCACCGGCCACCAGCAACTGGCGGAAGTCGTCCGGGGTATAGGCGTACTCCCCGGCAGTGATATCCATCGGCTGGCCGCTGGCACCGACGGCAGCACGTACTGCACACAGCCCGGCCAGGTTATCGGAGCTGACCGGCTCCTCGAACCAGAGCACCCCGCTGTCGCGGATCGCCTCGGCGAAGGCGATGGCGGCACGGCTGCTGAAGGCTCCATTGGCGTCGATGAACAGCCCTGCATCGCCGATCGCCGCGCGGGTCGCAGCCACCCGCGCCGGATCCTCCTCGGCGCCGACCTTGATCTTGATCCAGCGGCAGCCTTCCTCGCCTACCCAGCGGCCGACCTGCTCCAGCGTCTGCACATGGGAATAGGCGGTAAAACCGCCACTGCCGTACACCGGTACCTGATCC
>JAUVYN010000158.1 GCA_030603065.1 Pseudomonas sp. | reverse complement strand
ACCCTCGGAGGTCGAGCAGATCCTGCTGGAATCGAGGGTCAACAACCGGCAGGCCGGCGTCGTGGGTATGCTGTTCTACGACGCGGGGCATTTCTTCCAATGCATCGAAGGTGATCGCAAGGCGGTCGAGGCGCTGTATCGGCGGCTGCTCAAGGACCCACGGCACCGTGACCTGAAACTGCTGGGCCGTCATCGACTCGAGCGGCTGAGCTATCCGGACTGGTCGATGAAATACGTCCCGGTGGACCGGCACGCCAGACGGTTGCTCGAACAGCACGGCTTCGAGCGCTTCGATCCCTACCGTTTCGACGATCATCTGATCGAGCGCATGCTGCATCTCATGCAGGGTGCGGTTGACCCCACCGCTATCCCGCCGGAGAGCCTTCCTTCGTCCCCCTCCCGGCCTGCCGGTACGTCGACCGTTGACGGCTCTGCCAGCCAGGCATCGGGCAAAGCGCTGGTCGCCGCGCTGGCCATGAGTTCCACGGCATTGCTGATCAGCCTGGCGACACTGGTCTACGTGCTGCTCTTATCCTGAGCAGACCCGCCCTTGGCGAAACGACCTGACTGGACTAGAGTATTTGCTCAAAGAGCAATAATACCAATACACCCAGAGCTCCAGACGTTATGCGCAAGCTGGTCACCGCCGTGCTCCTGTACGCTTTCCTGTGGCCTGGGGCGCACGCGGACAAGCCCGGCGACACCTCCACCCCGCCGACCCTCGTGGTCGGCCTGATCGACTTCCCGCCGCTCTCCAGCTACGACGCGGATGGCCAGGCCGAGGGGACGCTGGTGCCCCTCATGCAGGCTGTCGCGCGTGAGGCGGGCTATCAGACCGAATTCCGCATAATGCCTCTTGCCAGGCTAGTGCAGTCGATGCAGGAAGGCAGCGTTCACGTCTGGCCCGGCATTCCCGGCAGGCTGGATCTGAACGCGCACAGCGTGACCGGAACGCAGCCCTTGGGTCAGCTTCGCATCAACCTCTATCACAGGCCGGACACCCCCACACCGCGCTGGCCAGAGAGTCTTTTCGATCAGGATCTGATCGTGTTGACCGGATACGATTACGGCGCACAGCTATCGGCAGACCTTTCCAACAGCCGTTTGCGCCTGCAGCGCACCCACCACCATTCCGCCGCCATCGGCATGCTCCTGCGGGGCCGTGCCAACTACCTGCTGAACTACCAGGCCCCGATGGACGATGCACTCCTCCAGCGGCCGGATGTCCAGCTGCGTCACCTGCCGCTGGTACGGCTGCCGCTGCTGCTGGTGGTTTCCACCACTGCCCGGCCGGGCGGCGAGGGGTTGCTGCAGGATCTGGAGCAAGCCTATATCGAACTGCATGAGCGGAACCTGCTACCCGCTCTAAAGAGCCCCTGACTCGGCTCGTCCAGACCTATGGCACAGACATCAGCCAGTGAATGGCCGTGGCCTGGTCTATCCTCGTTGAGGATACTGTGGAGCCGTTGAATCAACCTGGAGCGCACATGCAGCAGATCGACCACCAGATGCTCGAGCTGGAAGACGTCACCCTCAGCCTCTACAGTGCCGGTCCCGTCTCGGGCATCCCCGTCTGGCTACTCCATGGATTTCCCGAATGCTGGTACTCCTGGCGGCACCAGATCCACGCCCTCGCCGAAGCGGGCTTTCGTGTTTACGCACCGGAAATGCGCGGCTACGGCGCGACCAGCGCACCCGGGGAAACGCAAGCCTATGACCTCATCAGCCTCTGCGGCGACATCCGTCAGGCCATGGACGCGCTGGGTCAGAAGCGCGTGATCATGGTCGGCCATGACTGGGGGGCGCCCGTCGCCTGGCACCTGGCATTGCTGGAACCCGACCGCATAGCGCTGGTATGCGGCATGTCGGTTCCCTTCGCAGGACGACCACGGCAACCTGCCATCAAGCGCATGCGCGAAGCTTTCGCCGACCGATTTCATTACATCCTGTATTTCCAGGAACCCGGCCGTGCCGAAGCAGAGCTTGCCGAGGACATCCCCCGCACCATGCGTCTGGTCATGCACGGCATGTCCGGCGCGCATACCGATGGCAGCCTGGTTCAGGACAAGCCGCGCGACGCCCGCTGGCTGGATGACCGGGTCGACCCGGGGGTCCCGCCGGACTGGTGCTCCGCAGAAGCCTTCGAAGTCTACGTACGCACCTTCGAGCGCAGCGGCTTCCACGGCCCGCTGAACTGGTATCGCAACTTCGAGCGCACCTGGGAGCGCACCGCCGGACTGGCCGGTCAACTGATCAACCAACCGGCGCTGTTCATCATCGGCGACCGGGACCCGGTTGGAGCGCTGGAAGCGCATACCATCACGCGCATGCCAAGCGTGGTGCCGCGGGTCGAGCAGCACGTCATTCCCGACTGCGGACACTGGCTGCAGGGGGAGAAGCCCGAGGAGGTCAACCGCCTGCTGCTCGACTTCATCGAGCGTCACAGAGCTGAAGTCTTCGAGGGAAACCATTCATGAGCGGAATCGATCTTCACGGCAAGCGCATCCTGCTCACCCAGGCGGACGCCTTCATGGGACCGGCGCTGGTCGAGCGGCTAACCGCGTGCGGCGCCGAACTGATCGCCGACCGTGGCCAGTTGCTCCAACCGGGCGAAGTCGATCGGCTGGTTGCCGGGAGCGGCCGGATAGATGTCCTGGTGGTCAATCTCGGCATTCCCGCACCGTCCAGTCTGGCGACCGAGGCGTCCGATGATGAGTGGCGATCCGTGTTCCGGCACATGGTCGACCCCCTGCAGCAGCTGACCCGCGCAGTACTGCCCCAGATGCTCGAGCGGCGTTCGGGCAAGATTCTGCTGATGGGCAGTGCCGCTGCGCTGCGCGGCATAAAGCGCTGCTCGAGCTACGCCGCTGCACGGGGTGCGCAGCTGGCCTACATTCGCGCGGTCGGGGTCGAAGTGGCGCAGTCGAATGTGCAGGTCAACGCGATCGCACAGAATTTCGTCGAGAACCCGACCTACTTTCCGCCTGAGGTGCAAGCGCTGCCGGCGTTTCAGAAACGATTGCAGCGCGAGGTGCCGCTTGGCCGCCTGGTCAGCGCAGAAGAGGACACCGCCTTTGCCGCCTACCTGTGCAGCGATGCGGCCGACTGCTTCGTCGGCCAGGTCTTTCCGGTATGCGGGGGCTGGGCAGACTGATGGGCAATCGAGGCTTCTGGAGCGGGTGCATCAGTCGCGTGCAGCGGGTAACATCGGGGCACCCGGGACCGGAGCCACTCATGACCGCCAGACAGATCATCATCGCAAGACGTTTTTGCGGGCCACCGGAAAGCGGCAATGGAGGGTATGTGGCCGGGTTGTTGGCCAAGGCCATGCCTACCGATTCCCAGATCACCTTGCACGCGCCGCCGCCCCTGGATACTCCCCTGGACCTGCTGCCGGCAGCGAACGGAATGCAGCTGCGTCATGAAGGTCGCCTGCTCGCCAGCGTTCGCCCGCACCAGTTCGAGCTGCAGGTTCCGCCTCCACCTTCGTATGGCGAGGCGGAAGTGGCTGAAACGCGCTTCGAAGGCATCGTCCGGCACGATCTGCCCGGCTGTTTCGTCTGTGGAACGAACCGGCAGCCCTATGACGGTCTGCGCATTTTCACCGGGCCGATGGCCGAGCGCCCGAGTCATGTAGCTGCAATCTGGTGCCCCGATACTACCCTGGTGAACGAAGCCGGGGACGTCGCTTCGGAGTTTCTCTGGGCCGCCCTGGACTGCCCCGGCTTCTTTGCCGTAAGGCCGATATCCGGGCCCGCACTGCTTGGTCGCTTCAGTGCCCGCATTCTTCAACAGACCCGGCCTGGGGAACCTTTACTGGTGCTTGGCTGGCCTTTGCGACACGACGGGCGCAAGCACAATGCGGGCACCGCACTGTATCGCCTTGATGGCAGCATAGTCGGATACGACGATGCAACCTGGATCAGCATCGCTCGCACTGCCACACCCGAGGACACCTGAACCGGCCGGGACGCCAGAACAACAAGAGGCTCGACTCGTGAAACTCTTCCCTGCCCCACTGGCGGTAGCCCTGACGGCGCTCTGCCCGCTGTC
>JAUVYN010000013.1 GCA_030603065.1 Pseudomonas sp. | reverse complement strand
GTAGTAGTTCCAGAGATAATCCCGCTCCTTGTCGGTCACCATCTCCAGGGTCAGCTCGTCGTGGTTGCGCAGGAAGATCGCCCACTGGCAGTTCGGCGGGATATCCGGCGTCTGACGCAGGATATCGGTGATCGGGAAGCGATCCTCCTGGGCGATGGCCATGTACATGCGCGGCATCAGCGGGAAGTGAAAGGCCATGTGACATTCATCGCCCATGCCGTTCTCGTCCCCCCCGAAGTACACCTGGGTGTCCTCTGGCCACTGGTTGGCCTCGGCCAGCAGCATGCGGTCGGGATATAGCCGATCCAGCTCGGCGCGGATCTTCTTCAGGACATCATGGGTTTCCGGCAGGTTCTCGTTGTTGGTGCCGTCACGTTCGATCAGGTAGGGGATGGCATCCAGGCGCAGGCCATCGATGCCCATGTCCAGCCAGAAGCGCATGACCGAGAGCACCTCCTTCATGACCTGGGGGTTGTCAAAGTTCAGGTCGGGCTGGTGGGAATAGAAGCGGTGCCAGAAGTACTGCTTGGCGACCGGATCCCAGGTCCAGTTCGACTTTTCGGTATCGAGGAAGATGATCCGTGTACCGTCGTACTTCTCGTCGGTGTCTGACCACACGTAATAGTTGCGTGCGGCAGAACCCGGCTTGGCCCGCCGCGCCCTCTGGAACCAGGGGTGCTGGTCGGAGGTATGGTTGATGACCAGCTCCGTGATCACCCGCAGGCCACGCTTGTGCGCCTCGGCGATGAAGCGCTTGGCATCGGCCATGGTGCCGTAGTCCGGGTGCACTGCGCGGTAATTGGAGATGTCGTAGCCATCATCGCGGCGCGGTGATGGATAGAACGGCAGCAGCCAGATGGTATTGACGCCCAGGTCCTTGATGTAATCGAGCTTGGCGATAAGTCCGGGGAAGTCGCCGATGCCGTCATTGTTCGAATCGAAGAAGGATTTCACGTGCACCTGGTAGATGACCGCGTCCTTGTACCAGAGCGGGTCCTTGATGAATGTGGCGGTGCGGGTTTTCCTGGCCATTGTTATGTGCTCCAGATTCAGTTTTTCGCCGTCAGGCGCCAGATGCCAAAAGGCAGATGCCAGGGCTCGATGCGCATCCACTGGGTCTTGCCGTACCAGGTCCAGGTGTGGCCATTCATCAGGTCCTCGCCCTGAGTCTCAGCGTCCTCCGGCAGGCCCAGCTCCCAGAGCGGCAATTCGAAATGCGCCTCCTGGGCGTTGTGCGGGTCCAGGCTGATGGCGACCAGGATGAAGTTCTTCAGGTCCGGCGTACGCTTGCCGAAGTAGAAGATGTTGTCGTTCCAGGCGGTGTAGGCCTGATATCCAAGATGCGTTTGCAGAGCCGGGTTGGACCGGCGGATGCGGTTGAGATGGGTAATTTCGGCAATGATGTTGCCAGGCGCGCGGAAATCTCTTGGCTTGATCTCGTACTTTTCCGAGTCCAGGTACTCCTCCTTGCCTGGTACCGGCGCCGCTTCGCAGATCTCGAAGCCCGAATACATGCCCCAGGAGCCGGCGCCCATGGTCGCCAGCGCGGCGCGGATCAGAAATCCCGCACGGCCGGAGTTCTGCAGAAAGTAGGGGTTGATGTCCGGCGTGTTGACGAAGAAGTTCGGCCGGTAGCAGTCCGACCAGGGCGGCTGGTTGAGCTGGGTAAAGAACTCGGAGAGTTCTTCCTTGGTATTGCGCCAGGTGAAGTAGGTGTAGCTCTGGGCATAACCCACCTTGCCCAGCCGCGCCATCATCGCCGGGCGGGTAAAGGCTTCGGACAGGAAGATCACGTCCGGATGCTGGCTGCGGATGTCGGCAATCATCCATTCCCAGAAGGGCAGCGGCTTGGTGTGCGGGTTGTCGACGCGGAACATCTTCACGCCATGGCGTACCCAGCCGAGCACCACGTCGCGCAGCGCCAGCCACAGATCGGGAATCGAATCACGCGCGTAGAAGTCGACGTTGACGATATCCTCGTATTTCTTCGGCGGGTTTTCCGCGTGGCGGATGGTGCCGTCGGGGCGCCAGGTGAACCAGCCCGGGTGCTCGCGCAGCCAGGGGTGATCCGGCGAGCACTGGATGGCAAAATCCAGGGCAATTTCCAGCTTGCGCTTTTTCGCTTCCTCCACCAGTGCAAGAAAATCGTCCAGTGTCCCGAGCTCCGGATGGATGGCCTCGTGGCCGCCGTCCTCGCTGCCGATGGCATAGGGGCTGCCCGGATCGCCCGCTTCGGCCTTGAGCGAGTTGTTCCGACCCTTGCGATGGGTGCGGCCGATGGGATGAATCGGCGGAAAATACAGCACGTCGAAGCCCATCGCCGCCACATCATCCAGGCGACCGACCACGTCCCGAAAGGTCCCGTGGCGCTCGGGGTCATCAGTCACCGAGCGGGGAAACAGCTCGTACCAGCTGGCGAACTCCGCCTCGACACGATCCACGTCCACCGGACAGGCATCGCTGCGGACCTTGTGCGGATGGGTTTCGCTCTGTACCACGGCTTCGATAGTGTGCGGATCGAGCATGATGGCGACCCGTTCATCTACTGACGGATGCCCCTCGACACGATTCAGAACCTGCTGAAGTCGCTGAAGCAGTTCCCCTGAGGTGTTGGCCATCGCTTCACGCAGAAGATGCTCGCCTTCCTGCAGCTCCAGGCTGACTGGTACGCCTGCGGCGAACTTCTTTTTCAGCTCGTCACAATAGGTGGCGTAGGTATCGATCCAGGCTTCGATGGTGAACTCGCCGCGGCCAAGCTGCCGCGGCGTGAATTCGGCTTGCCAGTGATCGTTGCCCAGACTGCGCATGGGAATGCGCTCCCAGTCCCCCGCCAGCGGGTCACGCCAAAGCACCTGGCAAGCCAGTTTTTCGTGACCGTCGGTGAAAATGACTGCTGTCACCGCACGGCTACGTCCCTGCACTGCCTTGGCGGCGAAACGGCCATCCTCTATGAGCGGCTGCACTGATTCGATGGCGATTCGCGGCAGGGCAACGGCTTCCCTGATGGTCAGATGCGGTACGGCGGAATCGAGCGGTTCTGACGACATGAATCTGGCTCCTGGACCCGGCCGTTCGGTCGGGCGCAACGGTTGGGATTGGAGCAATGTGGTTCGGACTCAGCCGTTGACCACGGTGCCCCCGTTCACATGCAACACCTGGCCACTGACGTAGCTGGAGTCCTCACAGGCGAGATAGACATAGGTCGGCGCCAGTTCGGCTGGCTGACCTGGACGCTTCAT
Organism: Pseudomonas sp.; assembly: GCA_030603065.1. Lineage (GTDB taxonomy): Bacteria > Pseudomonadota > Gammaproteobacteria > Pseudomonadales > Pseudomonadaceae > Halopseudomonas. The sequence goes on along the minus strand of JAUVYN010000013.1, from coordinate 53,011 downwards.
GGGCGTGTTGGAGCCGAATTTCTCCACATCGTCCTCATCGAAGGTTGACGGAATGAGCGGTGTCCAGATCGGCCCCGGGGCTACCCCGTTGACCCGAATGCCCCGCGGCGCAACGTTCATCGACAGCGAGCGGGTGAAGGCGGTGATGGCGCCCTTGGTAGACGAGTAATCGAGCAGCGCCGGGCTGCCCTTGTAGGCGGTAACCGAGGTTGTGTTGATGATGCTCGCGCCTTCCTTCAGGTGTGGCAGCACCGCCTTGGTCAGCTGGAACATGCCGAAGATGTTGGTGCGGAAGGTTTTCTCCCACTGCTCTTCGGGGATATCTTCGAGATTCTTGCGCGGATGCTGCTCACCGGCATTGTTGACCAGCACATCGATACGGCCGAAGCGCTCCAGAGTCTCGTCGACGATACGCTTGCACAACGCCGCGTCATCCACATCGCCTGAATACATCAGGACCTGTCGACCGGCATTCTCGACCTCCTGCCTGGTCAGCTCGGCATCCTTGTGCTCTTCCAGATAGAGACCGACGATATCCGCCCCCTCCTTGGCGAAGTAGATGGCGACCGCCCTCCCTATCCCGCTGTCCGCCCCGGTGATGATGGCGACACGACCCTCCAGCTTGCCGGCAGGGCGGTAGGTATCGGAGTAGTAGACCGGCTCGGGATGCATGCGGTGCTCCCTGCCGGGCCGTTGCTCCTGATGCTGCGGGGGAAGAGTCTGCTCGGACATGCGGGGCCTCCAGGGTCTGGTCGTGGCGTGTGCTAGGTGGGACAGGGGCTCCAAACCTTGGTTCCGGGCAGCGGACGAAGCGTCTGTTGTGGCACGCTCAGGCCTTGCCGGGCGGCTTAGCGCCAAGCTGCTCCCACATGCGTAGGGTTATGCGCTGACGGTTGGAATACCCAGCCCAGGGGTCTTCATTCAGCGATTCAAGCCGATCGAATACGTTGCCAATGTTCCACTGGTCTGCACTCTTCAGCTCGGTGAGCTCCTCCCTGGTGATGGGTACCGATACCGCGAGCCCCGGCCGAGCCCTGGCCGAATAGGTGGCCACGGCGCTGGCACCGCGCTGGTTGCGCAAATAGTCGACGAAGATCTTGCCGACACGATTCTTGGGCCCCATCACCGCAGTGAAGCGATCCGGGAGGCGGTCAGCGATGAACTGAGCGATCGCTCGGGAGAAGCCCTTCACGGTTTCCCAGTCCGCATGCCGAGCCAGTGGCACCACGATATGTATGCCCTTGCCACCGCTGGTCTTGAGCCAGGACTCCAGGCCGATTTCGTCAAGCACCGCCAGAATCAATTGGGTCGCCTCGATCATGCTGCGCCAGGGCAACGCAGGGTCCGGGTCTAGATCCAGCACGAAGCGGTCCGGACGGTCTATGGAGTCGCTGTTCGAACCCCAGGTGTGGAGCTCGATAGTGCCCATCTGCACCGCACCTACCAGCGCCTTGAGACTGTTGATCTCCATCAGGGGGTCGTGCTTGGGATAGAGCGACCTGGGCAGATGACGGATGTTGGGGATGGCCAGACGTTCGGCGTGCTTCTGGAAGAAGGTCTCCCCGCCTATCCCCTCGGGCGCGCGTAGCAGCGACACAGGGCGGTTGGTCAGTTCGGGCAGGATCCAGTCGCCGATGCGGCAGTAATATTCGGCCAGGTCGGCCTTGGTCCAGCCGGTCTGGGCGTCGATCACCCGGTCCGGGCTGGACACCGAGACCCCGGCGATCTCCCGGCGGCCCTTGGTACGCGGGCGCCCCTGGCTGCTCGTGCGCGTCTTGCCGATGCGCTTGTCCTCCGCCTCCCCTCCAGCACTGATCGGCTGGGGCTTTTCCCGCACGATCTGCGACGGCGGCTTGTCGCTGCGCAGGGCCAGGAAGGAGGCATGACGAATATGTCCGTCTCGCGTCCACTCGGCGAACTCGACCTCGCACACCAGCTTCGGCTGGACCCAGTGCACGCCACGCGACTGGGCCGCGGTCAGCGGTTTGGCGAACCCGGGCCTGTCCACCTCCAGCTTGCGCAATCGTGCATGCAGGTCCTTGAGCGCCTTCTGGTCGAAGCCGGTGCCGACCCGGCCCGCGTACACCAGGCCCTCCCCCTTGCCACCATTGACCGCCAGCAGCAGCGAGCCGAAACCGGTCCGACTGCCCTGGGGCCTGGTGAAGCCGGCGATGACGAACTCCTGCCGCCTGCGGCACTTGAGCTTGATCCAGTCGGCGCTGCGGCGGGACACATAGGGACTGCCAAGGCGCTTGCCGATGACTCCTTCGAGCGACATGGCACAGGCACTTTCGACAATGCTCTGGTGGTCCACGTCGAAGGTGCCGGAGAAGCGCAGGATGTCACCGAGTTCCTCGTGAAGCTCATCACCCAGCGCCTCCTCCAAGGCTTCCCGGCGTTTCTCCAAGGGTCGCTGGCGCAGGTCTTCGCCGTTCAGATAGGGCGCATCGAACAGGTAGTAGATGATCTCCGCGCTGCGCCCTACATCGAAGGCATTCTGCAATGCCTGGAAATCCGGCAGGCCGCGATCGTCGAGCACCACCATTTCGCCGTCCAGCCAGCTGTCACCCAGCTTGAGCGATTCCAGTGCACGAGCCTGCTCGGGCATCTTCGCCGTCCAGTCATGGCCGTTGCGGGTGAACAGGCGCACCTTGCCTTGCTGGATACGAGCCATGACCCGATAACCATCGAACTTGATCTCATAGACCCAGTCGCCTTCCGGAGGGCGCTCGGCCAGGGTGGCGAGCTGGGGCGAAAAGGTTTCGGGCAGGTCGACAGGCTCGCTGGCGGCACCCCTGTCCGAACCGCGCCGGCTAGCGGATTTTGGCTTGGCCTCGGCGGCGCGCTGACTGGTCGCGGTAGGCTTCGCCCTGCTCGGCTTGCTGCCGGCTTTTTTCGCCTCGGCCGGTGTGGCCTTCCTTTTGCCCTCGGCGATTTCCCGCCCACTCAGCACACTCGCCGGCAGCTCCCGAGTCACGTCGAACTCGTCAGCCGGCCGCGCCTGATCGTCGCGTTCCTTGATCAGCAGCCACTGCCTGCCATCGCCGCTGCGTCCGCGGGTACGAACCAGCGTCCAGTCGCCAGCGAGCTTTTCCCCGACCAGGGTGAACTTGAGCTTGCCCGCCGCGTAAGCCTTCTGCGGATCCTCCCGCGGCTGCCAGATGCCCTGATCCCAGACGATCACCTCGCCCGCGCCGTACTCACCTTCCGGAATGGTGCCCTCGAAGCTCGCATAACCTAGTGGATGATCCTCCACATGCACCGCCAGACGCTTGTCCTGCGGGTCGAAGCTGGGCCCCTTGGGTACCGCCCAACTCTTCAGCGTGCCGTCCAGCTCCAGGCGAAAGTCATAGTGCAGGCGCCGCGCAGCGTGCTTCTGCACCACGAAACTCAGCGCCGCGTTCTTGCGTCTGCGACGGGAAGGCGCCTCTTCGGCCGGTTCGGAGGTGATATCGAAATTGCGCTTGCGGTTGTACTCACTGTCGGGGCGCCTGGCCATCTGTCAGCCCCCTCAGCCGTTGGAGGCCTTTTTGCGCGAGCCGCCGGTACCCTTGCTGTCCGGCTTGTCATCGCTGGCCCTGGCGCCGCTCTTGCTGCGGCTGCTGCGCGATCCCGATTTGGCTGCCGGCTTGTCGTCGGCCTTGGTCGACCTGCTGGCCCCTGGTTTGGCCTTGCCGCCCAGGCTACGCTTGAGCAGCTCGGTAAGATCGGTAACGTTGGACGGTCTAGCCTGCTCGGCCGGCGCGTCTTCATGATCGACGGATTCGATCTCGCCCTTGCTGGCCTTTTCTTCCACCAGATCCATGATCTGCTCTTCGAAGGTGTCGACGTACTCCTTCGGGTTCCATTCGCTGGCCATGTCTTCGACCAGGCGCTTGGCCATGTCCAGCTCCTGCTTCGAAAGCCTGGCATCGGTCACCGCGTCTGTGAGTTCGAGGTACTCCACCCCGCGCACCTCCGCCGGCCAGCGCAGCATCACCAGCATCAGCGCGCCGTCCATGGGCATCAGCGCCGCCAGCTGCTGACGGGTGCGCACCACCACGTAGGCCAGGGCAACCTTGCCAGTCTGCACCAGGGTCTCACGCAGCAATGCATAGACCTTCTCGCCACGCCGCTCGGGACTGAGGAAATAGGGTTTTTCGATGTTCGGAAGGGGTATGTCGTCGGCATCGACGAATGCGAAGATATCGATCGTCTGGGTGGCCCGCGGGTGAGCATCGCGGATTTCCTCTTCGCTCAGCACCACATAACGGCCCTTCTCGTACTGCACACCCTTGACGATGTCTTCGCTGGTGACTTCCTTGCCGGTGGCCTTGTTGATGCGCTTGTAGCCGACCGGGTCCATGCTGCGCTTGTCGAGCCAGCTGAAATCCACACCCTGGGGGGATGCCGCCGACACCAGGCCGACGGGAATGTGCACCAGACCGAAACTGATCGCGCCTTTCCAGATTGCTCGAGCCATCGCTGTTCACCCGCTGGGATCTGTCCTACGGCTGACCGAGGGGCGGTGGGAAAGTTTCCACGCCGCCTACTCAGGGCGCGTCGGAATCCTTTTTGCGAATCATCAACGGCAGCACGTGCAGTACCACCAGTGCCAGGAAGGTACTGACCAGAGCGGTGGCCTCGTTGCCCATGCCAACCGCTACACCAATGGCGGCGGTAAACCAGAGACCGGCAGCAGTAGTCAGGCCGCGCACATTGCTGAGGCTCTCGCCCTTGATGATGGTACCCGCGCAAAGAAAACCGATTCCCTGGATCACGCCCTGGGTGACGCGACTCATGGCATCGTCGCCGAACACCGACTGATCCGCCGCGACAACGAACAGGGCCGCGCCGAGACAGACCAGCATGTGTGTACGAATTCCCGCGGCCTTGCCCTGCTGCTCGCGCTCGAAGCCCAGAATGCCGCCAAGAATCGCCGCGAGGACAAGTCGTGTGGTGACACGTGTAGCGTTCTCGATGTCATTCAGATCGGAGAATTCATCGACAATCGTCGCAAAGATGACTTCCAGCGTGCCCAAGGCGGCCTCCCTGAATCGGTGACTCGGTACCCTGACTAGGACTGGAAATCCGCCGGGGAGTTTAGCTGCAGGCCGAGCGCAAGGAACCAACTCGCCCCTGCCGAGGGTCAGATCGACATATACCGCAAGAGGATTCAGTCGATGAGTAACAGGTTCCTGGTGAGTTACATCCTCAACAATGACCCGAAAAGCAGCGAGGTGTCTTCCGATCAGGAAAGCCTGACTCCGGGCGAGGCCATGGCGTTACTGAGCAAGCAGGACTCCTCGCTCGAGACGGGCCAGGCTACCGACGTTCGCGTCCAGAAGGTCCTGGACCGCGACGCCGATCGCAACGAGCCTGGCCACAATCTTCAGCATGGTGATCTGTAGCTCGGACGACACCATGTTGCCGGTAAGAGCCCAGGGAAGGGCGCTGAATGATGGCCAGGAGAACAATAAAACATCATTTGAATATTGTATTGGCATCGCTTTCCTCAGCATTTGGTTACAACAATTCGACCGCTCGTCAGTGGAATGGAAGTTGTATCGCAAAATCGGGCTAAGTTCATATCAGCTACCTTGCTTGCCCTGCCCCCGACTGCTAATAAGTACCAAGGCAAGTAAATCAGAACTAGAACTTCAATCCGCCTGAAAAGCTGGCGATGGATTTAGGCATCGGCGCAGTTCGCCTTCCGAGTCTCTTCTGCCCCAGAAACACCCATACGGTTGAATTATTCGACTCCCGGCATCGTGGGCCGGTCGACCGATCGATTGCAGGCAGGACGACATCATGAAAAGGCTTTCACTGAGTATCGAAGAAATGGAGCGCGTGCTAGATCGATGCATGCAGACATCAGGCAGTCGCTGTGAAATAGAACCCAATCAGACCATGACGGTCCAGTTCACCTACCGAGGTGAGACTTTCACCGTCGTGGGGATAGCGAGGGACGAATTCTCCGACATGGAAAGGTTGTGCACGCTAGGCAAAACCCTGATAGATGAGATAGAAGCCACTGTAGATGTGTGGCATTTCCCATCCCTGGGGCGCTCGTCGGCACTATAAATCAACCCTTGGCATGTTCCGATGACGACGGCGGCTCGTCCATTCCACGCGGTCCGAAGCGCGCCCAGATTATCCAGCCAATGACCGGCAGCAATATGATCAGCGCTGCCCAGCCCAACTTGACCTGCTGACTCTTCTGGCTTTTCCAGAGACTGGCGATGAGCCATGCATCGACCACCAGAATCAGCAAGACCAGTATTACCGTCAGTATGGAAATTTCCATGGGTAACTCCTCGCGTAGCCTGTCCTACTAAGTGTCCCCAGACGTCCCCGAGTTCCGGGCGGCAGGCAACTTTGCCATTCATCTCGGGCACCTGAACTCGCCTCCGACAGTCAAGTCACACGGGTGGTAAGCACATTTATCCAGAACTCGCGGCGGGAGGCCGAGGAGATTCCAACCAATACCGAGGTAATCATGAACAGACTGAGAATCCTGGCGCTGGGAGTGATGACACTGGGAACCGCGGCGGCCGTATTGAAAAGAGTGGCAGATGAGCGTAGCCGTGCACCCGGGAAGTTCATCGACGATGCCCTGACGCAAGGCACCGCGGAAATCGAAGCCGCGAAACTGGCCCTGGAGAAATCCGCGTCCGTGGAAGTCAAGGCGTTTGCCTACGAGATGATCGACGAACACACTCTGCTCAACCAGCATCTGCGCCAGCTGGCCCGCAACAAGGGCCATCAGATGAGCAACGAAGCACAGCAGGTATCGGATGCACAACGAACCTTGCTGGAACTGCGCAGCGCCGAAGACTTCGACCGCGCATATCTGCGTCAGCAGGTGTCTGCACACCGCAAAGCTGTCTCCTTGCTACACGGGGCGACCAACCTGGACGATTTCGAGGTCAGCAGTTTTGCCCGCAGAACCCTTCCGAAAATGGAGCACCACCTCAAGATGGCACAAGATCTGGACAGACAGCTTGCCGCGGGCCCACTCAAGCCGGGCGGACGTCAGGAGCCTACCGGCGATGACGGTGTTTGGCCGGTCGGTCAGCACAACTCGAACGTGCGTGAACCTCAGCAGGGCGATACGCCCAAGGCCTCCAGCACCGGCGAGGTTGCCGGAGCAGACAATTCAGGCGGTGCAACGCCAAAGGCTCCTGCCGCCGGCGAGATCGCTCAGGAAAAGAATCCAGCCAAACCCGCCAGTGGCTCCGAAGGCAGCCTGGCCAAGGGCGCACCTCAGCAGGTACGCGGCAACCCATCCAATCCGCACCATTGAGTGCCTGAACAGGGTCGCCCGGATAGGGTCGCCCGGACAGGGTCGCCCGGACAGGGTCTTCCTGTTCGGGCAGCCGTTCAATCCAGGCCTTCTCCGTCGTGACGCTTGGCGGCAGGCTGAGCAGGCGCTTCATGAATCCTGCGAGAAAAGCCCTTGATACCCGCGATGATGGGCCCCATCCCCTGCCACAGTTCTTCGTCACGCAGCAACCGGTAGGCAGCCCGGAATCCCGGTTGTGATGCCTCGCCCTCCGGTTTGGCCTGCTGCTCCATGCTTTCCAGTGCTTCGGTTGCCGCTCGCATAACTACCTGAAAACGCTCGGGCGGAATACTTCCAAGACCGTTGAGCAGCAGGGACAGGTTCTGCATGGCGTTGGTGCTCTTCTCGCTGTTCATTCCTCTAAGCAGGATGACTGCGAGTTCCGGCAACGAACGCAGAATATCATTGCTCAGCCTCAGTACACCGGTCTCATGCAGGTTCTGCAGCAGATCGTCGAGCTCCTTTCGTGCGGGATCCGGACGGGGGTTGGCAGGGGTTTCGAACTTGATCGCTTTGGCCATCAGAATTTCTCCGGAGTTGGGTCGACACGGGGCGGCTCGACGTAATCCACCCGCTGCCATTTGCGCTCGGTTTCTACACCCGACCGGGGCGTGGCGTGGTAATGGCGGAAATTGTTCAGTGGCAGTGGCGTCTCACCTTCCCGTTGCAGCACTTCCATCTTCACAGCAACTTCCTTGTAGGCCGGGGTGTCGCTGTCCTTGTCCGCCACGTTGGAGGTCAGCGAATTGGTAGCGTGGTGCACGGTCTGTGCCGTTTCGGTCATGAACAGCTGGCGCCCCTGTACCCGCTCGGACACCAGCACCTGTACCTCGACGTCGCCCTCCGGAGAGCTGAGCCGCACCAGGCTGCCGCTCTGCAGGCCGCGTTCACGGGCCAGTTCCGGCGATACCTCGATGAACTTGTGGGGGATCTGCTCGACCAGCCCCTCGGTACGGTTGGTCATGTTGCCTTCGTGAAAGGTTTCCAGCAGCCGGCCATTGTTCATGTGCAGGTCATACTCCGCGTCCGGCTTCACCACCGGCTGCGAGTATTCGAGTGGATGCAGGCGGGCCTTGCCATCGGGGAAGTGGAACGCGTCAAGGTACAGGTGCGGCGTGTCGGTCCCGTCCGCCGCCACCGGCCAGCACAGAGACTTGAACCCCTCGAGGCGTTCGTAGCTGACGCCGGCGAACAGCGGCGTCAGCTCGGCGATTTCGCGCATGATGTCGGCCGGGCCGTCATAGTGCCAATCAGCGCCCATTGCCTGGGCTACCTCCATGTGAATCCGCCAGTCCGGACGGCTGTCACCCAGCGGCTCCAGGGCCTGGTAGAACCGCTGGATACGCCGCTCGGTGTTGACGAAGGTGCCTTCCTTTTCGAGGCTAGGCGCCGCCGGCAGCACCACGTCGGCATGCTCGCAGGTGCGGGTAAAGAAGATGTCCTGCACCACCATGAAGTCGAGCTTGTCGAAGCCGGCGGTGACGTAGTTCTTGTTGGCATCGGTCACCGCCATTTCTTCCCCGGCAATGTAAACCGACTTGACCTTGCCCTCGTGGATCGCTTCGACCACGGTGTGGTTGTTGTAGCCCTTTTCCGCAGGAAGCTTGGCGCCCCAGCCCTTCTCGAAGCGCGCCCGCGCCTCGTCGTCGGACACCTTGTCGTAGCCCGGCAAACGGTCGGACATGGCACCGAAATCACTGGCACCCTGCACATTGTTGTGACCGCGCATGGGATAGGGCCCAGTGCCGGGGCGGCCGCTGTTGCCGGTAACCAGCAGCAGATTGGCAATGGCCGTGGAGGTGTCGGACCCGTTGCTGCGCTGGGTCACACCCATCGCCCAGACGCCGCACACCCGCTCGGCGGCGACGATCATGTGGGCGATGTCCTTGAGCTGCTGGACCGGTATCCCACTGACCTGCTCGGCGAATTCCAGCGTAAAGGGCTCCAGACTCTTGCGGTACTCATCCAGATGATTGACCCGCTCGGTGAGGAACTCCCTGGCCTCCAGGCCCTGGTCGAGAATGTAACGACTCAGCGCACTGAGCCAGACGATATCGCTGCCCGGATTCGGGCGGATGAATACATCGGCACGTTCAGCCATCTCGTGCCGGCGCAGGTCCGCGACGATATGTTTTTGCCCGTGCAGCTTCTGGGCGCGCTTGAGACGGGTGGCTATGACCGGATGGTTTTCCGCGGTATTGCTGCCGACAATCAGAACCAGGTCGGCCATCTGCAGATCCTCGATGGTACCTTCATCGCCACCATAGCCTACCGTTCTCCATAGGCCCTGGGTCGCCGGAGACTGGCAGTAGCGCGAGCAGTTGTCGATGTTGTTGGTGCCGATCACTGCCCGTGCCAGCTTCTGCATCAGGTAGGCTTCTTCGTTGGAATACTTGCTCGAGGCGACGAACATCAGCGCGTCCGGGCCGTGGGCGTCGCGAATCTCTGTGAAGCGCCGGGCGATCAGCGCATAGGCTTCGTCCCAGCTGGCCTCACGAAAGTGGTCCCCCTCGCGGATCAGCGGCGTGGTCAGCCGCGCTTCGGAATCAACGAAACCCCAGCCGAACTTCCCCTTGACGCAGGTGGAGATACCGTTGGCCGGGCCATCTTCCTGGGGCTGGATGCGCAGCACCTTGCGGTCTTTGGTCCAGACCTCGAAGGAACAGCCGACACCGCAGTAGGTGCATACGGTCTTGGTGCGCTTGACGTCCGGCGCACGCCAGGCGGCGTCCATCTCCGACAGTCCCATGATCCAGCCGAAGCCGGTGGACTCCTCGACCGTCTTGATCAGGTCGATGGCCGGTCGCTTGACCTTGTCCGGCCAGGCAGTCAGCGGACCTGCCTCCCCGAGCATTGCCTTTTCCATCAATGCGTTGCAGGGGCAGACGGTGACGCAGTGACCGCAGGAAACGCAGCTCGATTCGTTGGCCACCTCGCCGCCATCCCAGAGCACCCGTGGGTGCTCGCGCTCCCAGTCGATGCTCAGCGTCTCGGTCACCTGGACGTTCTGGCAGGCCTCTACGCAGCGGCCACAGAGGATGCACTGATCGGGATCGTAGACATAGAAGGGGTGGCTTTCATCCTTTTCGTATGGCGTCTTCTGAAAAGGATATTTCTGGTAGGGTACACCGATCTGCTTGACCGCCGTCTTCACTCCGCAATTGCCATTGTTGTTCTCGCAGACCGAACAGTACAGTTCATGCCGGGCGGCGATGCGGTCGATGCCTTCCCGCCGCGCTGCCTGCGAGGTGCGGTTTTCAACCCGTACGTTGAGGCCGTCCCGTGCCTTGATGCTGCACCCGCGCTGCAGCTCCCCGTTGACCTCCAGCCAGCAGGTGTCGCAGGTCTGCGGCGCTCCCAGCTGAGGGTGGTAGCATATGTGAGGAAGCTCGATATCATTGGCGGCTAGGAACTCGAGCAGGGGAACGTCGGTGGGACCAAGCAGTTGCTTGCCATCGACGTAGATGGTGCACAGTGGGCTATCGGACATGTGGCTTCCTCATTCCAGGCACGGAGCGCCTCGTTCTGCCAAGGCGACTTATAGTTTTGTAGTAGAAACTTTTGAGGGGTATCACCCCAGCTAGTTCGACCAGCCGCACCACTGCGCATGCATTTCGTCGAACTCATTCCCAACATCGACAACCGAGCGACCCATGCCGCCAACAACACTCGACAAGCCATTGTCCGGTCTCAAAATCATCGAATTGGGTACCTTGATTGCTGGCCCCTTCGCCGCGCGTATCTGCGCAGAATTCGGCGCCCAGGTGATCAAGGTCGAAGCACCCGATGGCGGTGATCCACTGCGCAAGTGGCGCAAGCTGTACCAGGGCACCTCGCTGTGGTGGTTCGTGCAGTCGCGCAACAAACGCTCACTGACCCTGAACCTCAAGCACCCGGAGGGTCTGGACATCCTCAGAAAACTGCTTTCCGAGGCAGACATGCTGATCGAGAATTTCCGCCCCGGCACGCTGGAAAAGCTCGGCCTGGGTTGGGATGAACTGCACGCCCTGAACCCGAAGCTGGTCATGGTCAGACTTTCCGGTTTCGGTCAGACAGGCCCCCTTAAACAACAACCCGGCTTTGGTGCCGTGGGCGAGTCGATGGGCGGGCTGCGCTACATCACCGGCTTCGACGACCGGCCGCCGGTACGCACCGGCATCTCGATAGGCGACTCCATCGCCGCCCTGTGGGGCGTGATCGGCGGCCTCATGGCGCTACGCCACCGGGAGGTCAACGGCGGCAAGGGACAGATGGTGGACGTGGCACTCTATGAGGCGGTATTCGCCATGATGGAGAGCATGGTGCCCGAGTTCGACGTAATGGGTTTCGTGCGCGAGCGCAGCGGCAACATCATGCCAGGCATAACGCCCTCTTCGATTCATACCTGCAGGGACGGCAAGGCAGTGCAGATAGGTGCAAACGGCGATGCGATATTCCGTCGTTTCATGTTGGCAATGGGTCGCCAGGATCTCGCCGACGATCCTGATCTGACCGATAACGCCGGCCGCGATGCCAGGCGCGATGAAATCTATCGCATCATCGACGCCTGGACAGCGCAGCACAGTCAGGAACAGGTGCTCGAACTGCTAGCCAGCGCAGAGGTACCGGCCAGCCGTATCTATTCGGTGGCCGACATGTTCAGCGATCCGCAGTTTCTCGCCCGCGACATGTTCATTGAGGGTAAGCTGCCCGATGGGAAGTCGTTCAAAATGCCTGGAATCGTCCCCAAACTTTCAGAAACGCCCGGCTCGGCGGACTGGACAGGGCCTGCCCTGGGGGAGCACAACGAGGAACTGCTGGCCGGACTCGGCTATTCGGAATCCGAACGGAAACGGTTTAGGGAGGAGGGAGTGATCTGACCGGACGGCGCCGTGAGAGCACGACGCGACCGTTTCTAGGCGACCGAATCACGGTGCCGGCGAAGGCTCGCCAGCACCGAAAAAAATCAACGGAAACCGAGGAACGACAGGATAGCCAGGATGATTACTACTGCGCCGACGATGTAAACGATATTGTTCATAGGGTTACCCTCTTCGATTGATTGAGCAGAACCGCATAACCGGGCGATCCATATAGCGGCAGGACCACCGGCCCTGGGACCGGTCTTGCCGGCGCCGCTACAAAGTAGACAGCAAAAAGTCTAAAAAATTTGTTTCCGATCCGAACGATGCAGTCTGTCTGGCACCTCAGGCATGGATTACCGAACGTTCGAAAGCTCGCTGCAAGGCCGGAAAACGGCGATTCAATCCGGCCGTGCAGCGTGGCCAGGAAACACCATCGCGCTCTTCACAGGAAAGCACCAGGGCGAGAACCTGCCGCTCCACCGAAGGCGTCACATTGATACCAAGGCTGTCGATGAACGAAACGGCCCGTTTGAATGCTTCTTCTGCGGAAAGTTTCTGCATGACATCCCCCTGTTCATTGGCAGACTGGCCTGCCGTCTCGCAGTTGGGCATAGCGTCCGAAGCAAAGTTCCAGGCCACCTCGCTTCGGCTCAAACGCACGGGGGGAACAACACCACGGGGAGTGCGACTGCAAAGGTCGAGATCGCTGCGAAGGCATATACGAAGGCGGCTATCCGAGCAATGAATCGCTGGTGCTCCTGCCCCTGCCCGAACGGCGGTGCATGCCGCCAGCAATGCCAGCTACCCCAGGCAAGGTACAAGGTAAAAAGCAGCCCGACGATTCCCATGACCAGATTGATCCAGGTGAAGGCGCCCTGCTCTACCGGCGGTGGGGCCACGCCACAAACCGCGCCTGTTCCTCCGTAGATGATCACGAAAAACAGCGCCCAGACGATCAGGCCGGCAACGATCGACATGGGGTGAAAGGGCGGCAGCAACATCAGGCACCTCCCCAGGTCATCGGCAACAACAGAAAGGCCGCCACGCCCAGCCAGAAGACCACCAGGGTGTAGGTCCACAACGGCTGCACCACCATCGGTTCATAGGGCAGTCGGCGACTGACATATCCCAGCCGCACCCGCATGGCCTGCATCCCGGTCACCACCGTTGAAAGCGAGCCATGGATGAGCAGGTACAGAAGCATGACGGTCAATACCGCGTCGTGCGCTCTCAGGGTCGGGGCCAGTGGGGCGTCGACGAGAACCCAGATCAGCACGGCGACATGCATCGCTCCGAGTAGCGCCGCGATCCAGAACCAGCCCTCCAGGTGCCGGAACTCGCCCGCCCGCATATGCCGGGTCTTCTGTGTAAAGACAAGCACCGCAAGACTGAGCAGCGCACCGCTGACGAGCATCATCCACAGATCGATCGGCCCCTCGTCTGGCGTCTCCCATTGGGGTGCAGAGGTCCACAGGTAGAACCAGCCGAACAGCAACGATGCGTAAAGGGTACCGTTGGCCATCATGGACACAACCATCCCCCAAAGGCCCGGCCCGGTGAAGGTCCTGGAATGCAGCGGAGGGTCGTAAAGTTCGTCCTCTCGCAGCGGGGCTGCCACAGGATGCGCGCCGTTATGCCAGCTCCAGCGCAGCAGGATCAGCACGGCTACCGCGAAGGCACCGAGCGCCACCCAGTAGGTCTGAATCAGCAGGCAAATGCAGACCACAGCCAGCATGCTGGCTGCCTGCAGGGGCAACCACGAGTTGGTCGGCAGATGCACGACCTCCTTGACCTTGCCTGTGACCGCGTCCGATCCATAAATGTCCCGGCGATTGTGGTACACCTCCGGCAACCCGTGCTTGCCATCGGCAATGGTCTGCGGCAGTTCCGGGTCTTCCCAGAGCGGATGTCGGGTATCAATGTTCGGAATACTGGCGAAGTTGTACGGACTGACCGGCATCTCGACGGCCCATTCGAGGCTATCGGCATTCCAGGGATTCTGCTTGGCCTTCCTGCCGAAACGGAAATGCAGCGCTACATCGAGAATGATTGCTGCGACGCCCATCGCCATGATGAATCCACCTACCGAAGAGACCATGTTCAGCCATTCCCAACCAAGCCCTTCCTCGTAGGTGTACACCCGCCTCGGCATACCGAGCAGCCCGGTCAGATGCATCATCAGGAAGGTCACGTTGAAGCCGATGAAGGTCAACCAGAAGCCCCAGCGGCCAAGGCGATCGGAGGGCATGCGGCCAGAGACGTGGGGGAGGTAGTAGTAAAAGCCGCCAAGCAGCGGGAACAGCATCCCACCGACCAGCACATAATGCATGTGCGCGACCACGAAATGAGTGTCATGCACCTGCCAGTCGAAGGGAACCAGGGCCAGCATAACTCCAGTGAGACCGCCACAGATGAAGATGAATAGAAAGCCGACGATCCACAGCATCGGCAGGTGGAACTTCACCTTCCCGGTATAGAGCGTAGCGATCCACGCGAATAGCTGGATGCCGGTGGGGATAGCCACCAGCATGCTGGCTACGGAGAAGAATGCCAGCGCCAGCTTGGGAATTCCCACGGTGAACATGTGGTGGACCCAGAGGCCAAAGCTGACAAAGCCCATTACGATAACCGCGATCACGATCCAGCGGTAACCCACCAGCGGCCGCTGGGCGAACACCGGCAGCATGGTGGAAATCAGGCCGGCCGCGGGGAGGAAGATGATGTAGACCTCCGGGTGTCCGAACAGCCAGAACAGGTGCTGCCACAGGATCGGATCGCCACCTCCGGCCACCTCGAAGAACACCATGCCGGCGGCACGCTCGAGCTCCAGCAGAATGCTGGCCAGGATCAGCGGCGGAAAGCCGAAGATTATCATCAGAGCCATCGCAAGGATGTACCAGCAGAAGATCGGCATCTTGCGCAGCGACATGCCGTTGGCGCGCGTGCGCAGGATCGAGACCACCAGTTCGACGCCGGCGGCCATTGCGGAAATCTCGACGAAGGTGATGCCCAGCAACCAGAAGTCCGAACCGGGCCCGGGCGAATAGGTCGAGCCACTGAGTGGCGTATACATGAACCAGCCTGAGGCCGGGGCCATGTTCAGCACCAGACTCGAGGTGATGATGATTCCCCCGAACAGGTAACAGTAGTAGCCCATGGCACTGATTCGCGGGAACACCAGGTCGCGCGCACCGATCATCTTGGGAATCAGATACATCGCCACCCCTTCCAGGATCGGAATGGCGAACAGGAACATCATCACCGTGCCGTGCATGGTGAATATCTGGTTGTAGGCTTCGACGCCGATGATGTCCTGGTTGGGCATGGCCAGCTGCGTGCGCATCAGCATCGCCAGCACACCACCAATCAGGAAGAACACCACGCCGGTGCAGATGAAGCGCAGCCCGATCGACGTGTGGTTGACCGCCGCCAGAGCGCCCCAGCCAGGCAGATTGCCCCAGATCCTGTCGAGTTCTTCGAGATGCTCCCGATTGTGCTCGTTTCGCAAACTGCTCATTGGCTCTCGGCCTCCTCCAGCCAGGTCTCGAACTCCCCTGCTTCGAGGGCCTCGACGGTGAATCGCATATGGGCGTGATCACGCCCGCAGAACTCGGCACAGATGCCGCGATAGGTGCCTGGCTCATAGGCTTCCAGGCGCAGCACGTTGGTATGGCCGGGAACCATGTCGAGCTTGCCCCCGAGCCGAGGCACCCAGAATGAGTGGATTACATCGGCACTGGTCAGATGCACGTCGATAGGCACTCCGGCGGGGATGACCATGTGGTCCTCCAGTTCGATGGTGGTATCCGGGTACCGGACCTGGAACCACCATTGATGGCCGGTCACGTGAATCTGAACCGCCTCGCCCTCCTCGGGAGGGATCGGCAGCATGGAATGGCCCGCCGGCAAACCGAAGGCGAGAACAGCAGTGATGCTTACACCCGGCAGGACCAGCCCGCCCCAGAAAACCCAGCGGTTCTGGATACGCTGAGCATCCTGATGAGAGATATCACCCGGGTCACGACGCATTGCGTAGAACCAAAGCACAATCACGACGATCAATACCAGCGTGAAGTAACCGAACATGCCCCACCACAGATGGGCCGTGGCAGTGGCAGCCGGACCCGCAGGATCCAGGGAGGATAGCTCCCCGCTGCAACCGACAAGCAGCATCAGCGCAGCCAGCCCGACCAGCGCGCGGCAGCGTCTCAGGACATTCGACAGCCGAGGAACCCGATGCAAAAACAGATCATTCCAAGCAAGATGGCCATATTTGGGCATCCCATTCACCCCCAACTGGTGCATTTTCCGGTAGCCTTGCTGCTCTCCGTGGTACTCACCGACATCCTCTACATCTGGAGCGAAGATTTTTTCTGGGCGCGCGCCGGCATCTGGCTGGCTGGTGCCGGTGCGCTGGGCGCCTGGGTTGCGGGCATCGTCGGCATGCTCGACCTGGTGCTGGTGCCCGCCATTCGCCGCCTGATAACCGCCTGGAGTCATGCAATTCTGGCGGTCATGCTGATCTCCGTCGCTTCGCTCAACTGGCTTTCGCGGATCGCCGCTCCCGATGAAGCAATCTGGCCCTGGGGCATGTATCTTTCGGTACTGAGCGCATTGCTGATCGCCAGTGCAGCCTTTCTCGGCGGGATCCTGGTGTACGACCACGGTGTCGGCGTCACCCAGGACAAACTCGCCCCACCCAGGGAGCAGTAACCAGCGCTGCGGGGTGCCTGCACCCCGCTTCACAGCCATTGCTCCAGCATGCGCTCCAGATGCGGCTTGGCCAGCACGATCCAGACGATCGCGGTGATCAGCAAGGCCGAAACGATTCCGACCACCCAGCACCAGAACACCACCGGCCTGCCCCGCTCCGCCCGAATGATCAACAGCCCGGCCAGGGTATGCACCACCGCCATGAGCGAAACCAGCGTCAGCTTGGCAATCAGCCAGGCGTCGACGGTGTAGTCCACCAGGAACACGGCAGTCCCGGCGAAGATTGCCAGCAGCGCCGCCGGCGTACCGATATGGGTGAACACGAAACGGGATATGGATGCAGCCTGACCGTCCGGCTCGTTCATCACGTTCCGCCGGTGCAGACTGCCGACGATCAAGCCGGGGAGGTACAGCAGCGCGGCTGCCCAGAACAGCAGGCCGATGATGTGTACTGACAGGAACCAGATCATCCTGTGGGCCAACTCCTTGCGAAGGGGGGGTGGTGCGGTTCAGATCATGTTGACAACAACGAAGGCGAAAGTTGCCCCGACCCAGCCAACCGCAAGCACCACCAGCAGTCCGTCCTGCACCACCAGTGACAGTCCGAAGGCCCCCAAGGCGACCCCAGCAGCCGAGGCGGAAAACGGCACCATCTCCATCATCGGCATGCCCAGAGCGATCAGCAGGCAAAGGGCGGCGATGACATAGCTGGCACCATAATCGACCAGGACGGTCAGGCGCGGGCGCAGCAGGCGGTCGACCCGCCGCGCCAGCGGCCTGACCCTTCGCACCACTCGCAGCAGGCGATCGCGCTTGACAGAGCGGTTGAGCAGCCAGGCAGGTAGCCAGAAGTGCCTGCGGCCGATGAGCATCTGGGAGGCGATCAAGCCAACGAATATCGCCATGGTCACGGCCATACCCGGAATGCCGCTGAAGGGGGAAACCAGTGTCAGGCCGATCAGCATGAGCAATGGCCCGAATGCCCGGCTGCCGATCGACTCGACCACCATGCCCAGGGAGACTTCGGCTTCCCCTTCGGCCAGCTTTACCAGATGATCGAGCAGTTGCTCCAAATTCTGCAGGGGTCGGCGCATGCGGTCCTCGGGATCGGCTGGGCTGGCACAGGCCAGCCAAGCTTGGAGCCGAGTCGAGGGGGGAAAGTTCTGGTGCGCCGCAGCGCGGAGGGAAGGTTCCGGCCACCCCCAGGTGGCCGGAAAGACAAACCTAGAGCGGCTTGCCGCGGTTGCCGTGGGCAGCGACGAACTGCTGGACGTCCACCAGGTGGTTGGGCAGCACGGTGCAGCGCTCTTCCCGGTCGAACAGATCGCTCAGGTGGGCAGGCAGCGAGGGCTCTTCGGCGACCGCAGATTTGCGAATCGCTTCCGGGAACTTGACCGGATGTGCCGTCCCCAGTGTAACCATCGGCAGGCTCATGGAGCGGCGGCATTCCCGAGCCGCACGCACTCCGATCGCCGTATGCGGATCGAGCAGTTCGCCACATTCGCGGTACACCTGGGTAATGGTAGCGCAGGTGGCATCGTCGTCCACCGCCAGCGAATCGAACAGGCGCCGCGCCTCGGTCCAGCGCTCGGATTCCACGCTGAGTTTGCCGCTTTTTCTGAACTCGCCCATCAGCCGCGCCACCTCGGCGCCATTGCGGCCGTGCAGATCGAACAGCAGACGCTCGAAGTTGGACGACACCATGATGTCCATGGACGGGGAGAGTGACGGATGCAGCGTGTCCTTGTCGTACTGGTTGCCGCTCATGAAGCGATGCAGGATGTCGTTGCGGTTGGTCGCCACGATCAGTTGATTGATCGGCAGCCCCATGTTGCGCGCGAGGTAACCAGCGAAAATATCGCCGAAATTGCCGGTAGGCACTGAAAACGCCACCGAGCGGGACGGCCCGCCGAGCTGCAGCGCTGCGTGGAAGTAGTAAACGATCTGGGCCATGATCCGCGCCCAGTTGATCGAGTTGACCGCCACCAGACGGGTGCCCTTCAGGAAGCCCTGATCGGCGAAACTGGCCTTCACCATCTCCTGACAGTCATCGAAGTTGCCTTCGATGGCGATGTTGTGGATGTTGTCGCCAAGGATGGTGGTCATCTGCCGGCGCTGAACCTCGGATACGCGCTGGTGCGGATGGAGAATGAAGATGTCCACGTTCTCGCAGCGACGACAGCCTTCGATGGCTGCAGAACCGGTGTCGCCCGAAGTCGCCCCCATGATCACCACGCGCTCGCCACGCTTGATCAGGAAATAGTCGAGCAGGCGACCAAGTAGCTGCAGGGCAAAGTCCTTGAATGCCAGGGTCGGCCCATGGAACAGCTCAAGTACCCATTCGTTGCTTCCCAGCTGGCGCAGCGGCGCCACTGCCGCGTGTTCGAACACCGCGTAGGTGTCCTTCAGAATGGCGCGAAAATCCGCCTCCGGTATGCTGCCGGACACGAAGGGGCGCATCACGTTGAAGGCCAGCTCGTGATACGGCAGGCCCGACCAGGAAGCGATCTCCTCCTGGGTGAAGCGGGGCAGGTTTTCCGGCACGTAAAGACCGCCGTCGGTGGCCAGGCCGGCCAGCAGCACGTCTTCGAAATTGAGGGCCGGTGCCTGGCCGCGGGTGCTTATGTAGCGCATGGTGCTAAAACCCTGATAGGTCAAAGAAGGCCCGGCGTATGCCGGGCCGGACATCAGCTCAGCTGTTCGACTCGGATCCGCATGACCGGCGCGGCGACATCATCCAGCGCTTCAATGGCGGCAATCGCAGCGTTCATGCTGCGCTCGCGGACCCGATGCGTGAGAAGAATGATCGGCACCAGCCCGTCCTGCTCCTCGACCTCCTTCTGGATAATCGACTCGATGTTGATACCCCCATCGGAGAGGATACTCGCCACCTTGGCCAATACACCCGGGCGATCCTTGGCGTGGATCCGCAGGTAGTAGGCGGTGGTTACATCGTCAGCGGCAAGAACCGGCAGGTCGGAAAGCGCGTCGGCCTGAAACGCCAGATGCGGTACGCGGTTGTTCGGATCGGATGTCAGCGTACGCACCACGTCGATGATATCTGCAACCACTGCCGAGGCAGTCGGCTCGGCACCTGCCCCCGCGCCGTAATAAAGCGTACTGCCAACGGCATCGCCGTTGACCATGACCGCATTCATCACGCCATTGACGTTGGCAATCAGGCGATCCGCCGGAATCAGCGTGGGGTGCACCCGCAGCTCGACGCCCTCCTCCGTGCGTCTGGCAATACCCAGATGCTTGATGCGGTAGCCGAACGCCTCGGCGTAGTTCACATCGGCCGTGGTCAGACGGGTGATGCCTTCGGTGTACGCCTTGTCGAACTGGAGCGGGATACCAAAGGCGATGGATGCCAGGATGGTCAGCTTGTGCGCCGCATCGATGCCTTCAACGTCGAAGGTCGGATCGGCTTCGGCATAACCGAGCGCCTGCGCCTCGGCAAGCACGTCACCGAAGGTACGACCCTTTTCGCGCATTTCGGTCAGGATGAAATTACCTGTGCCGTTGATGATGCCGGCGACCCAGTCGATACGGTTGGCTGCCAGGCCTTCGCGTAGTGCCTTGATGATCGGAATCCCTCCGGCCACCGAAGCCTCGAAGGCGACCATCACGCCCTTTTCGGAGGCAGCCTTGAAGATTTCATTGCCATGCACCGCGATCAGCGCCTTGTTGGCAGTGACCACATGCTTGCCGTTCGCAATCGCCTGCAGCACGACCTCTCGGGCCACACCACTACCGCCAATGAGTTCCACGACGATGTCGATGTCCGGATTGTTGACCACCGCGAAGACATCATCCAGCACTGGAGTGTCACCCAGCTCGCAGGCGGGGTTGAGCTGACGGGCAGCGATTTGCGCCACTTCGATACCACGGCCGGCACGGCGGGCAATTTCCGCCGCATTGCGCTGCAGTACGTTGAAGGTGCCGCCACCGACGGTGCCCAGCCCACAAATTCCAACTTTGACCGGTTTCAAACTAAGGTCCCCATCTGTTCGTCGTGTTGTTGAAGATTAAATCGGTTCAGCGGTTTTCCAGCGCTTCCCGCGCCAGCTGAGCAGCCGGCTGGTAACCGGGAATCAAGCGGCCGTTGGCCATGAAGATCGCCGGAGTGCCCTGCACGCCGATCTGCTGCCCCAGCTCGAACTGACCTTCCACCGGGTTGTCGCAGGTCGCGGCGGGTACCGGCTTGCCCTGCTTGGCCAGGTTCATGGCTCCCTGGCGATCCTTGGCACACCAGATCGATTGCATGGTGGCGGCGGTGGGGGTCTGCATGCCGCTGCGCGGAAAGGCTGCGTAACGTACCTCGATACCCAGCGCATTGAGCTCTTCCATTTCCAGGTGCAGCTTGCGGCAGTAACCACAATCCGGATCGGTGAAAACGGTGACATGGGTTTTCGGCTCCGGCGGGGCGAAGATGATCAGATCGCTGGCGGGGATCGCATTCAGTGTGCGTGCTACGCCGCGTGCCTCCGCTTCGGCTGTAAGGTTGCGCGGGCGCTCACCGGAAACGTCGAAAATGGCGCCCTGGATAAGCTGCTGGCCATCAGGGGTGGCGTAGAGCAGTCGACCGCCCGAGAGCTCGATCTGGTACAAGCCAGCCACTGGCGACGGCTCGATGCCTTCGACCGACTCGACCATGTTCAACTTGCTCAGTGTCGCGCGGATGGCTTCAGGCGCGTCAGCCTGAGTGGTTTCCGCCTGGACAGCCCCGGTGACCATAGCGAGCAGCCAACCGGCCAGCAGTTTTTTGCGCATATCTCGATCCTCTTGTCAGCGCGCAAGCTTATCATGAAACCCGCGCCTCACCCACGGGGATGATGGCTTGCATGCAGCTCGCGCAGACGGTGGCGCGCAACGTGCGTATAGATCTGCGTGGTCGACAGATCGCTGTGACCGAGCAGCATCTGGACCACCCGAAGGTCGGCACCATGATTGAGCAGATGGGTAGCGAAGGCATGGCGAAGCGTATGTGGCGACAGCTCGGCACTTATGCCGGCCTGGCCGGCGTGCAGCTTCACCCTGTGCCAGAACGTCTGGCGGGTCATCTGACGTGCCTGGCGGCTGGGAAAGAGCACGTCGCTCGGCTGCCCGGCGAGCAGTTCCGGCCTGGCCTCGATCAGATAGCGGTCCAGCCAGGCGAGCGCCTCTTCACCCAGTGGCACCAGGCGCTCCTTGCGGCCCTTGCCGGTAACCCGCAGCACACCCTGGCGCGGATTGATCTGATCCAGCCGCAGGCTGACCAGCTCGGTGACTCGCAGGCCACAGGCGTACAACACCTCAAGCATGCAGCGGTCGCGCAGTCCCAGCGCCTCCGCCACGTCCGGCGCGCGCAACAGTGCCTCGACGTCCGCTTCGCTTAACGATTTGGGAAGCGGCCGGCCTATTCTCGGCATTGCCACATCCAGGGTCGGATCCTGCTCGATCACGCCAAGGCGCAGAGCATGCCGATAGAAGCCGCGCAGGCAGGACATCAGCCGCGCGGTGGAACGCGACTGATAGCCCGCCCCGAGTCGCCAGGCGAGGTGTTCGAGCAGATCGGCGCGCCGCGCCCCGAGCAACGCCGTGCCCCGCTGGGCCAGCCAGCCCGCAAGCAGCTCGAGGTCGGTCCGATAAGCGCTCAGGGTCTGCTCCGACAGGCCGCGTTCCAGCCATAGACTCTCGATGAAACGCTCTATGGCCAGACCGTCATCAGGCAAGAGCGGAGCACGGGTCGGCGGATCGACTGTGGGCATGTAATAAGTCCTCGGCGGGAAGAGCGCCATCCTGCGCCAGGATACGACCTGCAGACAACAAAAAAGCAGCCCGGAGGCTGCCTTTTTGGGTACTGCGTGGAGAGATCCGGGCTCAGCCCAGCTTCTCCTTGATGCGTGCTGCCTTGCCGGACAGGGCGCGCAGGTAGTACAGCTTGGCCTTGCGCACGTCGCCACGACGCTTGACGGTCACGCTGTCGATCAGCGGGGAGAATGTCTGGAAGGTACGCTCCACACCGACACCATTGGAGATTTTGCGCACGGTGAATGCAGAATTCAGACCGCGGTTGCGCTTGCCGATAACGACGCCTTCGAACGCCTGCAGACGCGAACGGTCGCCTTCCTTCACTTTTACCTGAACGATGACGGTGTCACCCGGAGCGAACTCGGGGACTTCCTTGCTCATCTGTTCTGCTTCAATCTGGGCAATGATATTGGACATCTCAAACTCCTGCACAAGCCGCCGGACTTGCTTCAATGGTTATCGGTTTCCTGCTCGCGGATGAATTCCGCCAGCAGTTGCTGCTGTTCTTTGCTCAAGGTCATGCTCTCGACCAGCTCTGGCCGACGTTGCCAGGTTCTGCCAAGTGACTGCTTGAGACGCCAGCGCCGGATCAACGCATGATTACCACCAAGCAGCACCTCCGGTACGCGCTGCCCTGCAAACTCTTCCGGACGGGTGTAATGCGGGCAATCGAGCAGCCCATCCGTAAATGAATCCTCGACCGCCGAATCCGCATGCCCAAGCACGCCGGGAATCAGTCGGGTCACCGAGTCGAGAAGCACCATGGCCCCTAACTCGCCACCGGACAACACGTAGTCACCGATGGATATCTCCTCATCGACGCACATTTCTATGATGCGCTCATCGATGCCTTCATAGCGTCCGCACAGCAGGACCATGCTATCGAGTTGCGCCAGCTCGGATGCGAGCGCCTGGGTCAGCGGCCTGCCCTGAGGTGACAGATAGATCACCCTGGGTGGCGAGGGAGCCTGCTGGCGAATCGTTTCGATCGCAGCGAGCAGCGGCTCGACCTTCATCAGCATCCCCGGTCCGCCCCCGAAGGGTCGGTCATCTACCGTGCGGTGCCGGTCATGCGCGTGGTCGCGCGGATTGCTGAACGCCACCGTCAGCTGACCTCGCTTGACTGCCCGACCGGTAACGCCGTAATCGGTCAGCGCCGCGAACATCTCTGGAAACAGCGTTACCACACCGGCCCACACCGGCTAGAACTCCGGATCCCACTCGACCCGCATCACGCCAGACGCCAGATCGATGTCATGCACGTACTGGCCAGGCAGATAGGGCAGCAAACGCTCCCGCTGATCCAGGCTGCCCTCACAGGGCTTCACCACCATCACATCGTTCGAGCCTGTTTCGAGCAGGTGATCGATCCGACCCAGCAGCTGCCCTTCGAGCGTCACGACCTGCAGGCCGACCAGCTGATGCCAGTAAAACTCGCCCTCGTCGAGCTGCGGCAACGCATCACGCGGCACGCAGACTTCGAAGTCAACCAGCTCCAGCGCCTGGTTACGGTCATTCATGCCCTTGAGCCGAACGACCAGAATGCGACCCTGAATGCGTGCGTCAACGAAGGTCGTCGTACGGACTTCGGAGCCCCTGCGCAGGATCCACTCCGGATAATCCAGCACGTTATCCAGCGGGTCGGTATGCGAATACAGCTTCACCGCCCCGCGAATGCCGTGAACCCCGACGATCTTGCCCAGAACCACCAGAGGCGATTCGGCGGGCGAGCCCGCGGCCGATTCCGGCATGTCAGTCATTTCAGGCAGAGGCCTGAGCTTCCTTCAGCAGGGAAGCCACGCGCTCGGAGGGCTGTGCACCCTGGCTCAGCCAGTAGCTCACGCGCTCCTGATTCACTGACAGACGGGTTTCGCCACCGGCAGCAACCGGATTGAAGAAACCTACGCGCTCAACGAAACGGCCATCACGGGCGTTGCGGCTGTTGGCGACGGTCAGATGATAGAAGGGGCGCTTCTTGGAGCCACCACGAGCAAGACGAATGGTTACCATGTGGACATCGTTTCCTGTGTTTGAGTAACGCAACAATAATTCAAGACGAGCCTATAGCCCGAAAGGTCGCATATTCTACGGAATTACACGACCATTGAAAACAGTTATTTGATCATCAGCTGACCAGCCGGAGCCGCCGCCGGTCAGAACTTGGGCATTCCGCCGCCCGGAGGAAGCATGCCACCGCCGCCTCCACCGCCGCCAAGACCACCCAGACCGCGCATCATCTTGGCCATGCCACCCTTGCCGCTGACCTTCTTCATCATCTTCTGCATCTGTTTATGCTGCTTGATGACGCGACCGATATCCTGAATCTGCGTGCCGGAACCCGCAGCGATACGGCGCTTGCGCGAGCCGCTGATGATATCCGGATTTCGCCGCTCGGCCGGCGTCATGGAATTGATGATCGCTTCCATCTGCTTGAACTGCTTCTCGGCCTGGGTCTGGGCATTTTCCATTTGCGAAGGACTGATCTTGCCCATCATCGGCAACTTGTCCATCAGCGAGCCCAGTCCACCCATGCCGCGCATCTGCTGTAACTGGTCACGGAAGTCCTCGAGATCGAACCCTTTGCCCTTCTTGAGCTTGTTGGCGAGCTTCTCGGCCTTGGCCTTGTCGAGCTTGTGCTCGGCCTGCTCGATGAGACTGAGAACGTCGCCCATGCCGAGGATGCGCGAGGCAATCCGGTCAGGGTGAAACACCTCGAGCGCATCGGTTTTCTCGCCCATGCCCAGGAACTTGATCGGCTTGCCGGTGATGTGGCGGACCGAGAGCGCCGCACCTCCCCGAGCGTCACCATCGACCTTGGTCAGAATGACGCCGGTAAGCGGCAGCGCCTCGTTGAAGGCCTTGGCCGTGGCCGCCGCATCCTGACCGGTCATGGCATCGACCACGAACAGCGTTTCCGCCGGTCTGGCCGCGGCGTGCACCTGACGGATCTCCTCCATCATCTCGGCATCGATCGCCAGACGACCCGCGGTGTCCACGATCAATACGTCCATGAAGCGGTTCTTCGCCTCGCGTATCGCTGCTTCGACGATGGCCACCGGCTTCTGTCCGGCATCCGAAGGGAAGAAATTAACGTCGACTTCCTTCGCCAACGTCTCGAGCTGCTTGATCGCGGCCGGACGATAGACGTCAGCGCTGACCACCATCACCTTTTTCTTCTGCCGCTCGCGCAGGGTCTTGGCCAGCTTGGCGACCGAAGTGGTCTTGCCCGCGCCCTGAAGACCGGCCATGAGGATGATCGCCGGCGGCGCCACGTTCAGGTTGAGACCCTCGGACTCGCCCATGACCGCTTCGAGTTCGGCCTTGATGATCTTGACGAAGACCTGGCCCGGCGAGAGGCTGCGGGAAACTTCCTGACCGACGGCTCGGTCACGCACCTGATCGACGAAGCTTTTCACCACCGGAAGCGCAACATCCGCCTCGAGCAGTGCCATACGCACTTCCCGCAAGGTGTCCTTGATGTTTTCTTCGGTCAGCTTGGCCCGCCCGGTTACGCCGCGCAGGCTATGGGACAGGCGCTCTGTAAGGTTCTCAAACATGGATGATTCTCCTTTGCTCCACGCACCCGCCGCCGGGTCGAAGCCGATAAGCCCGGCAGTATAACGCCGTGCCGCAGCAGATTACAGGGAAGCGCTTTATCGCCAACGCGCCTTGTGCCACACTGCGGCTTTGTTGATAACCACTCTCAAGGAAGTATGACAGCTCTGATTCCCAGCCTATTGGCTGCCGGGCTCTACCTGGGCGGCGCCCTTTATCAGGTGAACTGTCTGCGCAAGCGGCAGGCCGCGAGGGTCGATCTTCTGCGGATGATCGGTCTGCTGGCATTGCTGTCACATGCCACCGCACTGGCATTCAAGCTGTTCCCCGGCCCGGGCCTGGCACTTGGCTTCTTCAACGCCGCTTCCCTGATCGCCTGGCTGGTCATAGGGATGACGCTGGTCTCGAGTTTCCGGGTGCCGGTCACGAGCCTGCTCATCGGCCTGTTCCCGCTAGGTCTGATAACGGTACTGGCGGCGCTGTTGCTACCCAACCAGGGCGGCATCCGGGTGTCCGGGGAGGCCGGCCTGATCGTGCATATTCTGCTGTCGATCCTTGCCTACGGCATCCTGACCATAGCGGTGTTCCAGGCGATTCTGCTGGCCGTGCAGGACTACCAGCTCAAGCACAAGCACCCCACCCGCTTCATCCGCACCTTTCCGCCGCTGCAAACCATGGAACGACTACTGTTCCAGTTTTTGCTCTGCGGCGAAGTGTTACTGACGCTGGCGCTGATCTCCGGTTTCGTCTATCTGGATAATGTGTTCGCTCAGGGCGTGGCACACAAGACGCTGCTGTCCTGCCTGGCCTGGGTGGTCTTCGCCATCCTGCTCTGGGGGCGCCACTTCCGGGGCTGGCGCGGCAGCAATGCCATTCGCTGGACGCTCGCGGGATTTTTGCTGCTGATGCTCGCCTACTTTGGCAGCAAGCTTGTGCGCGAGTTCGTGCTGCCGCTCTGATGAGACCCTCAACCGCTATCGAGGTACCACATTGAACGAAGCACACACGGGTATGCTACTGCTGAGCCTCGGCGTGCTGATTGTCCTGTCGGCCTTTTTCTCCAGTTCGGAAACATCCATGATGAGCCTCAACCGCTACCGGTTGAAGCACCTGAACAAGGAAGGCCATCGGGGTGCCCGGCGCGCATCACGCCTGCTCGAGCGGCCCGACCGACTGCTTGGCACCATTCTGGTCGGCAACAACATCGTGAATATCCTGGCCGCGTCGATCGCCACGGTGGTCTGCGTGCAGATCTGGGGTGACGCGGGCATTCTGATCGCTACCGTCGGCCTGACCATCATCATCCTGATTTTCGGAGAGATCACCCCGAAGACGCTAGCAGCGCTCCGGCCGGAACTGATCGCCTTCCCTGCCAGCATAGTGCTGAAGGCCCTGCAGCAGATCCTGTATCCCATCGTCTGGGTTTGCAGCGCCATCAGTGGTCAGCTACTGCGCCTGGTCGGCGTCAACCCCGCAGAGAGCAACGGTGACCAGCTGACTACCGAAGAATTGCGCACCGTGGTGCGTGAAGCCGGCCTGGGTATCACCCGGAGCCGCCAGAACATGCTGCTGGGAATCCTCGATCTGGAAAAGATGACCGTCAACGATGTGATGGTCCCCCGCAACGAGGCCGTCGGCATCGATCTGGAAGATGGCATGCCGGCCATCATGAACCAGCTGCGCAGCTGTCACCACACGCGATTACCGGTCTATGAGGGCGATATCAACAACATCGTCGGCATCGTCCACATGCGCTCCATCGCACGCCTGCTCAGCCGCGGCGACCTCACCCGCGAGGCGCTGCTCTCCGCCTGCAAGGATCCCTACTTCATTCCGGAAAGCACGCCGCTGCATACGCAACTGTTCAATTTCCAGAAGCAGAAACGACGCATAGCGATAGTCGTGGACGAGTATGGCGACGTGATCGGCCTGATCACCCTGGAAGACATCCTTGAGGAAATCGTCGGAGAATTCACCACCGACCTGCTGCCCAGCCAGGAAATCCACCCTCAGGAAGACGGCACCTATGTCATCGATGGGGGCGCAGCGCTAAGGGACATCAATCGACAGCTGCAATGGAAACTGCCGGCGGACGGCCCCAAGACGCTGAACGGTCTGATAACCGAACAACTCGAAAGCATTCCGGATACTGCCGTCGGCCTGACCATCGGCCACTATCGGATCGAGATCCTGCAGACCAAGGACAATATGGTCAAATCGGCACGGGTCTGGAATCGCAGCCTCGGCGTGAACCAAGCCGAGCACGCAACCCAGCCTGCCGAGCCCCCCCGGCAGGATACGCATTAACTACTTCGATCAGAATGTAACCTCGATCGACGAGGCGGCACGCAGAGCCTTTTCACGGGCCGCTTCGATGCTGTCACCCCGCGCCAAGGCCACCCCCATTCGCCGCTGCCCAGCCACCTCGGGCTTACCGAACAGGCGCAACTGAGTGTCCGGCTCGGCCAGCGCTGCGCCCAGATTGCCGTAGCGCAGGTCGTCAGACGTACCGCTGACCAGTAGAACGGCCGAAGCCGATGCGCCGAGCTGACGTATGCCCGGAACAGGCAGACCGAGAATGGCCCGCGCATGCAGCGCGAATTCGGAAAGATCCTGGGATATCAGCGTCACCATGCCGGTGTCATGAGGGCGCGGCGAGACCTCACTGAACCATACCTGATCTCCCTTGATGAACAGCTCGACGCCGAACAGACCACGTCCGCCGAGCGCGTCGGTGACGGCCTGGGCTATGCGTTGCGACTCCGCAAGCGCGGCCTCGCTCATGGCCTGGGGCTGCCAGGACTCCTGGTAGTCGCCACCCTCCTGGCGATGGCCTATGGGCGCGCAGAAATCCGTGCCGCCAGCATGGCGGACCGTCAGCAAGGTGATTTCGTAATCGAAATCCACAAAGCCTTCGACGATGACCCGACCCTGGCCGGCGCGCCCCCCTTCCTGCGCATATCGCCAGGCGGGCAGCACGCCCGCTTCGTCCCGCACCAGGCTCTGGCCCTTTCCGGAAGAGCTCATGACCGGCTTGACCACGCAAGGCAGGCCAACGGCCTGGATAGCTGCAAGATAATCCTCCTGCGTGTCGGCGAAGCGATAGGGTGAAGTAGGCAGCCCCAGCTCTTCGGCGGCGAGGCGCCGGATGCCTTCGCGGTCCATGGTCAGCCAGGCCGCCCGGGCGGTGGGAATGACGTGATAGCCCTCCTGCTCGAGTTCGATCAGCGTCGGAGTGGCAATCGCTTCGATCTCCGGCACGATGTAATCCGGCTGTTCGGCCTCGATCACTTCACGCAGCGCGGCACCATCAAGCATGTTGACCACGTGGTGGCGGTGCGCAACCTGCATGGCGGGAGCCCTTGGATAGCGATCCACTGCTATGGTCTCGCAGCCGAGACGCTGCAGCTCGATAATCAGTTCCTTGCCCAGCTCTCCGGAGCCTAGCAGCATCACCCGGGTCGCGTTCTCTGCACCCGGTGTTCCAATCGAGATCATCAGGTCTCTCCGTTATCGGTAGAAGTCAGCCACAGCCCCTGCTCTTTGGCGCGCTCCTCGCAGCGGCCCAGCACTGCGCGGCGCTGGTCATCGGTCATGCGGCCCCACAGGGTGATTTCCTGCCCGGTACGCTGGCAGCCGATGCACAGGTCCTGCTCATCCAGACTGCAAATACCCACGCAGGGCGAGGCGACCGGCGGCATAGAGATCAGTCTTCCTGCGGTTTGAGGTCGCGACGGTAGCGCTGGGCGTTATGCACATAATGGGCGGCGCTGCCTTCGAGCATCTTTTTCTGTTGGTCAGTCAGTTCGCGGACCACCTTGCCAGGCGAGCCAACCACCAGCGAGCCATCCGGTATTTCCTTGCCCTCCGGAATCAAGGTGTTGGCGCCGATGATGCAGTGCTTGCCGATCTTCGCACCGTTGAGTACCACGGCATTGATGCCGATCAGGCTGTAATCGCCTACGGTGCAGCCATGCAGCATGGCGTTGTGGCCGACGGTCACACCCTTGCCAAGAGTCAGCGGAAAGCCGGCATCGGTGTGCATCACCGCACCGTCCTGCACATTGCTGTGCTCACCCACCAGAATCAGCTCCATGTCACCGCGCAGCACGGCACCAAACCAGACGCTGGCACCCTGTTCCAGGCGAACCTTGCCAATCACCGCTGCGTTATCCGCAATCCAGGCGTCGTCTGCCGTTTCGACCCGATCATTTCCGAGACTGTATTTCATCATTGCTCCTGTTTGCGATCCGGATCATAGGGGGTGGTCAGCGGAATGTTGGCCTGAAAGCCGACGTTCATCAGCTCGGCCAGCATCAGCGCCGTCAGGCCCCAGATCTTGAATCCGTTGTAGCGGTAGCTGGGCACATACCAGCTTCGGCCTTCGTAATCGATCCGATGGGTCATTTCGCGCTGGTCCTCCATGAAAAAACTCACCGGGACGCGAAAGACTTCTTCGATTTCAAAACGGTTTGGCTGCAACTCGAATACATCGGGGACAATGCCAACATAAGGCGTCACCTTGATACCGAAGCGCGACACCAGGCTGTTCATCGGCCCAATGACTTCCACTCGCTCGGGAGGCAGGCCGATCTCTTCGTGAGTTTCGCGCAGCGCGGTCTGGCACAGGTCTATGTCGCCGGGATCGCGCCGCCCCCCAGGGAAGGCCACTTCACCGGAATGCGTGGAGAGTCGCTTCGAGCGCAGGGTAAGGATGATTTCCGGCTGGTCATGCACGCAGGTTACAGGGATCAGCACGCCCGCCTCGGGCAGCCCGGCAGCTTCCACCTCCCGTGGCCGGTGCCCCTGCACCCGCATGCGCATAACGTCGAGCATGCAAGGTACCTCGTTCTTTTGCCCAATAATGGCATGATCGCGGGGACGGGGCCAGAACCACCCCTCGCTGAATGCCCTGGCATAAGACGAAGTAACCCTGTGTTTCGAACCCTTGCCGAGCGCACGGATGCGCAGCAAGATAGGACGGATTGCCCCCCTGCTGGAGTTTCGAGATGAAGTTTTGCAGTCAGTGCGGCCAACCGGTCAGCGAGAAGATACCCCAGGGGGACAACAGGCTGCGCTTCGTTTGCGGTCATTGCGAGACGATCCACTACCAGAACCCGCGTATCGTCGCCGGCTGCCTGCCGATTCATGGCCAAAGGGTTCTCCTGTGCCGCCGCGCCATCGAACCACGGCACGGCTTCTGGACTCTCCCCGCTGGCTTCATGGAAAACGGCGAAACCACTGAGCAGGCGGCGCTTCGGGAAACCCTGGAAGAGGCCAACGCAAGGGTCCATTCCCAGGAACTTTACATGCTGTTCAATCTGCCGCACATCAATCAGGTCTACATGTTCTTTCGCGCCGAACTGGCGGATCTGGAGTTCACCGCCGGCGAAGAGAGCCTTGAGGTGAAGCTGTTCAGCGAGGCAGAGATTCCCTGGGATCACCTGGCCTTCCCGACGGTGGGCAAGACACTGAAGCAGTATTTCATCGACAGACAGTCGCAACACTTTCCGGTTCGCGTCCGGGATATCATCTACGACCCGTCACGCATTCGCAGGTAGCCATGAAGTACGCACTTTTCGCACTGCTCCTGATGGCCTGCGGTTCGGTGCTGGCCTCGCCACCGATCGATCAGTTGCTGGTGCACAAGAGCGAGCGCCGGCTGGAGGTGATAAGCGAAGGTGAAGTCATTCGCAGCTACCGGGTCGCCCTCGGTCGCCAGCCCGTGGGCCACAAACAGCAGGCCGGCGACAAACGCACCCCCGAGGGCATCTATACCATTGACTGGCGTCATCGCAGTCCGCAATTCAACCTCAGCATGCACCTGGACTACCCCAACCTGAAAGACCGGGCTGCCGCCTACGAACGGGGCGTGGACCCCGGCAGCATGATCATGATTCACGGTACGCCAGTGGATGAAGATTATCCCGAGTGGTTCTTCAAGGGCCTGGACTGGACCGACGGATGCATCGCTCTTGCTAACGATGACATGCGCGAGCTCTGGAACCTGGTTCCGGACGGAACCCTCGTGGAAATCAGACCTTGACCCAGATCAACGGACACCTCGCCCGTCACGGGCAGACTAGACGCATAACGAGTTGTCGCCGGCCAGCGACCCATGCAAGCCAATCCCGTGACAAGAGGATGTACCCAGATGAACGCGAAATTCCTATGCCTGGTACTGGCCGCCAGCATATCCGGCCCCACCCTGGCGGATCGGATCGCCCAGGAGCCTGTAAAGCCGATCGAACCCGTCAAGGTCGACGAGCCTGCCAAGGTTGAACTCGGAAAAAAACTCTTCTTCGATCCGCGCCTGTCCCGTTCAGGCTTCATTTCCTGCAACTCCTGCCACAACCTGAGCATGGGCGGCAGTGACAATCTGCCAACGTCGATTGGCCACAACTGGCAGAAGGGGCCGATCAACTCGCCCACAGTGCTCAACTCGAGCCTGAACGTCGCCCAGTTCTGGGATGGTCGCGCCGCCAACCTGCAGGAACAGGCCGCCGGCCCCATCTCCAACCCGATGGAAATGGCGTTCACCCATGCTCTGGCTATCGACGTGCTGCGCTCGATCCCGGCATATCGAGAAGAGTTCGCGGCCATCTATGGTGACGACCCGATCAGCCTGGACAATGTCACCGACGCCATCGCGGCTTTCGAAGAAACACTGGTAACTCCGAACTCGCGCTTTGACCAGTGGCTGAAGGGAGATGACAAGGCCATCACCGAGCAGGAGCTGGCGGGTTACCAGACTTTCAAGGAAGTGGGCTGTGTGGCTTGCCACTACGGGCCGGCTCTGGGCGGAACCTCCTTCCAGCGGATGGGTATCGTCGAGCCCTATGTGACCGACAATCCCGCGGAGGGCCGCGTGGCCGTGACTGGAAAGGACGCCGACCGGTTCTCGTTCAAGGTGCCGACGCTGCGTAACGTCGAACTGACCTACCCCTACTTCCACGACGGCGCGTACTGGAATCTGGAAGAAGCTGTGGATGTCATGGCCCGCCTCCAGCTTGGACGCAAGCTGGAAGACAAGGATATTGCCAACATGACGGCTTTCCTGAAGACGCTGACTGGGGACCAGCCGGACTTCGCAATCCCGCAACTGCCGCCGTCAACTGCCGAAACACCTCGCCCGGTGCCCTTCGCTACCGAGTGATCCATGGGGCGCGCCCACGGGCGCGCCTACATCATAAGCTCCTGGGTCAGCGCCCAGACATCGAAGGCAGGCTCCTCATAGGGGTGGGCGTCACGAAGCGCCTTGATGACCTCGCGCACGACATCCCCACTGCAAAGCGTTTCAACGCGGTACTCATCGACATGCTCCAGCGCGCCAATAGTACCGATATGCGGATCAGCCCCCTTCAGCGGTCGAAACTGACCGGTGCCGAGCACCTGCCAGCAGCAGGAATCGTAATCCCCCATCCGGCCCGCCCCTGCTTCGAACACGGCTTGCTTGACTGCCTCGAGATGCGATTCGGGAACATAGAAACATAGCTTGTACATACCGCCTGCACTCCTTTACCCGCGCCCACGCCGACGGAGCTGGCCCCATCGGCGGGCTACGGGTCGACGATCAGCGAGCCTGACGCTGGATCGCTTCGCCCCCGCGCTCTACGTCACGGCCGGCTCCTTCCATGGTGTTGCATCCTACAACGCCGAATACCATAAGTGCGCTCAGCAGAAGACTCTTAAATGCAGTACTCATAACCACCTCCATGGGACGGTCTGATTGTGGGTAGGCAAAACTGCGCCCATTGCTTTCGTGCTGAAACACGTTGAAACAATGGGTCACGCATTCTGGGACAGTTTTTGCGTGACTGAGTTCGCTTCGCTTGTTTCTGGCAGCTCGGCAAAAACCAACGAAGCAACGTCAGTCGCCTTGCCCCTGGCTGGCGCAAGCCGGACATAGGCAAGCCAGGCCTTGCTGAGCTTCTGGGATGCGCGCCAGCGTTTCCGGAGGAATCGTCACCTGCATACACCAGCACTGGTCTGCTGGCTGAACAGGCGCTGCAGGTGATCGGGCTGCCAGGCAGCAGCGGTTATCACCGCCGCAGAGGGGGCAGAGGTCTTCGTCGGTGACCACCGGTCGATCAGTCAAGCGGCGACTGCCTCGCGGGCGACGTACCAAGCTCGCGGACACGCTCGGCAATATCGATCAGCCGGCTCTGGGTGCAAAGTTCTATGTCGGTTTTACGGTCCATCACCTCTACCAGCGGCTTGAGCGAAGCCTGTACATTCTCGGCCAGATCGCCGAGCATTTTCTTCATCGCAGCCGGTGGCGGCATCACTACCTTCACCTGCGGGCTCAGCTTGTGCAGACTTTCGATCCCGGCGACCAGTTCCTGCCAGGGAACGTCGCCCAGCCCCAGTTCCGCCGGGCGCTGCGCAGCACTGCCCAGGGCGCGGATGCTTTCCACCAGGTCGTTGAGCTGCACCACGACGCGATTGCCCACGTCCGTATCGTCCCCTCCCATGGCCTTGTTGCGCATGAAGTCGGCCTTGATCTGTGCCCAGCGGCTTTGCTGCTCGGGCGTCATGTTGCCACGCAGCTCGGCCAGCTTGAGCATGTTCTCCTCGGCACCGGTGGTCAGCAACTGCGACTCGCCCTGGTAGTGATCGGCAATCAGCTGCAGCAGCTCGTCCTGATTCATCACCGAGGAAATCTTTTCCGCCAGCTTGTTCATGTTGCGGTAACTGCCCTGCAGGCGGAACGGCGGCTCGGTGCGGTAGCGGTCATCCTGCGCGGCGCTGGCGATGTACTGCTGATTGACCCGGAACACCACATCACGAACCTGCATCAGCCGCTCGAGCGTGGAGACGATCTCGTTGACCTCGGCACCACTGTAGTCATGGCTCAGCTCATTGCTGGAGAAGGGCTTGCCCTCGGCCTTGGCGACGAAGCGATAGAGATCCTGCATGTCTCGAGTAGCCAGCGGCGCCAGCACCGGATTGGAGGTCAGGCAGTTCTCGATGTAACTGAGCGCGAAGATATCCTGCATGCCGCTCAGGGTGTCGCCCAGGTTATAGATGTCCGCGCGGTTCGCAAGCATGTCGGGGATCTTGAACACCTCGCCGGACTCGGTATAGGGGTTGCCCGCCATGACTACGCAAAACTTCCGCCCGCGCATGTCATAGGTGCGCGTGCGGCCCTTCCATACCCCTTCGATCCGACGGGTGCCATCGCACAGGGAAATGAACTTCTGCAGAAACTCCGGATGCGTGTGCTGGATGTCGTCCACGTAGAGCATCACGTTGTTGCCCATCTCGAGCGCGAGATTGAGTTTGACCAGCTCCTGCGCCGAGGTTGCATCCGGCGCCTGTTCGGGGTCCAGCGAGCGCACCTCGTGCCCCAGCGAAGGCCCGTTGATCTTCATGAACACGAGACCCAGGCGGTGCGCCACATACTCCATGAGGGTGGTCTTGCCGTACCCCGGCGGCGAGATGAGCATCAGCAGGCCGGTCAGGTCGGAGCGGCGGTTTTCACCTGCAGTACCCATTTGCTTGGCCAGGTTGTCGCCGATCACCCCGAGGTATACGTCATTGATCAGGCGGTTGCGCACGAAGGAACTCAGCGGACGTGCCTTGAACTCGGAGAGCCGCAGGGCGTCACGCTGTTCGTTGATGACCTCCTGGCGCAGCGCCTGGTAGCGCTGCAGGCCGGGCAGGTAGTCGTTCCGGTGTGCGCGCAGCCGCGCAAAGAGATCATCCAGTGCCAGCGTCATCTGGCCGTTGTCGATACGCGGATGATCTCCGAGCAGACCGCTGACCTCGAAACGCAGGTCGACCTGCGCCACGGTGACCGGCCGCTCCGCTGGCAGCAGCGCCAGCGCAACCGCTTCCGGAAGGTAATGGCGCAGTCCCTCGAATTCGGGCTCGCTGCACAGGCCGTGCAGCCAGTTTTCCACCAGGCGCCATTGCTCGCCGGTGCGTTCGCTCAGTTGCGCCAGCGTCTGCAGGTATTCATCCCAGAGCTCCGCCGCCTGCAGGCGCGCCTGCAGGGCCTCGAGCAACTGCGCGGCGTACTTGCTGACTACAGGTTGCTGCTGCCCGGCCGCCAGCGCGGCGACCAGGTATTCGGCCGCCTCGGCGGTCGGCATGTTTTGCAATCCCAGGTCTTCGGCAAAGTGCACCAGGGCCCCGGCCACTTCCTTCTGCAACTGCTGGAGCGCATCCTGGCGGCCGAAGAGCTTCGCAATGTGCGCCGCGGCCCGCCCACGCTGAGGCCATTGCCCAGCAGTCACCTGCTCCGGGTACTGGGCCTCGAACAGCAGGGCGAGCGCCCTCGGCTGCGGCGAGTAGCTTAGTAGCCCGGCGCTCTCGCGCAGCGGCAGCAGGTGCGCGAGAATCAATGAAGCATCGTGATCGTGGATACCCTTTTCGTAGCCCTCCCGATAACGCGGCGTCGCGAAATCGCGGATCGCTCGCACCAGTTGCTCCGGCTGCAGCATCAGCTCGTGCAACCGCCCAGGACTCAGGCCATCACGCCCTGCTTCAGCGGCGGCAAGGACTTCGCCAGCCAGGTACTCGGCCCGGTAGAGTTCAGCCGACTCCGACTCCAGACCCGCCTGCCAGTAGGGCTTGAGTGCTTCCAGCTCGGGGTGACGCAGGGGCTCGAGAAAGTCGGTGCCGGTCAGATGGATATACAGCTGGTCGCCACGTGGCATCAACGTCAGGTCGAGCTCCTGGGTGTTGACGCTGAACCGATGACGTGGCCCGAGCCGAATGATGTTGCCGCCTTCCTCGAACAGCTCGGTCTTGTCCCGCAGCCCGCGAATGGCCTGATCGCGGTTGTTCTTCAGGCGCGCCTCGACATCGTCGGCCTTGACGTTGTCCTGTAGCTCGCGGAGCCGTTCGGTCAGTTCGCGCAGCTTGAGAATCAGGGGGTCGGCGACGAAGAATGCGTTCATTTCCTCGGCACTGGTCAGCCGCGCAGTGCGCCGCGGCAGACTGTCGATGATGCGCACCGCCGCATCCAGCAGACCCTGGGCTCTGCGCTGCCTCTCGTCCAGCAAAGCCTGGCGATGGGTCTCGAAGGTTTCCAGCAGTTCCTCGCGCTTGGCCAGGATGTCGCCCAGAAACTGCTCGTGGTCGCCGAACTGGCTTTCCAGCTCTTCCAGCTGCACCAGCAGCCGCGAGAGCTGCACATCACAGGCTTCCGGGTCCCTGGCCT
The DNA here is from genome assembly GCA_030603065.1 of Pseudomonas sp. Taxonomy (GTDB): domain Bacteria; phylum Pseudomonadota; class Gammaproteobacteria; order Pseudomonadales; family Pseudomonadaceae; genus Halopseudomonas. Next base: position 15,612 of record JAUVYN010000013.1, on the reverse strand, counting down.
GGGCGAGGGCACTGGTGATGCCCTGGCCGAACAGCCGGAACTGCGCACCGAACTGAGCGACCTGCTCGGCCGAGCCCAGCCCTCGGCGTCGTTGCTCGGCACGGGCTTTCGCCTGATTCAGGCGCGCATAGATTTCAGAGATGCCGTCGACGATCCGGGTACGCTGGGTCGCATCCTCGATCTGCAGCGACGCCATCAAGGATGACAGCATGTCGAGGTCCGCAGACATGCTCTCGAAGGTTGCCAGCGGCTCGCTCAGCTGCAGCACGGTCTCGGCCTGCTGCGCCTGCTGGTCGGCCTGCTGCAACGCCTCTGCAAAGGGCTCGAGCGCCGCATCGCTAGCCAGGAACTCCGCCGTCGCGCTCGCCAGGCTGGCCTGCTCGGCCAGCAGTTCCTGCTCCATGGCATCGATGCGCGGTACATCGATATAGCGGTAGTCGCGAATAGTCAGCAATTGTCCGCGCAGACGGGTCAGGCCATTCAGCGCGGTCACATGGTCCTGCACGTCGCGCCGTTCATCGCGGCGCAGACTGTCGAGCATCGACCGGTGCCGGGTTTCCGCCTCGGCCATGGCCCGTCGCGACTGCTGGCGGATACTCTCGACCTTCTCGAATTCATCAAGCACCAGCTCGGAGGTGGACGCCACCTGATGCAGCAACTGGCCAAGCCCCTGGCACTGTGGGTCATCCAGCCAGTGATAGGCGTCGAACAGCCGCCGGACGTCCTGGCAAAGCCGCGAATAGCGCTGCACCGAGACTTCGCTGCTGTCGATCTCACGGCTCAGGTTCAAGAGTTCCGAGATGCCGCGAACCAGCTCGGCGTTACCGGTCTTGCCGAAAAAGTCGCTGCGCTGCGGTTGCCGGGCTGCGTATTCATCGGTGAAGAAGGGTGTCTGCCAGATCTGCATCGGATGGATGCGGGTCGGCTCGCTGCCTTCAGCGGCAAAGATCACCATGCGCCCGTCTTCCAGGCGCGCATAGCCATGCCCGTACACCGGATTCTGCAACTCCCGGCGAATCAGGTTGTAGGTGAAAAGGGCCGACCGGCCTTCTTCCGGGTGGTAAAAGATGTACTGTACGTCCTCGCCGTTAGGCGAGCGGACCGCCCGCTTGAAGCGCATCCCCGCCATCGACTGGTCGAAGGTCTTGTACTCGCCGTTCTGCAGATAGTAGCCACCGGGAAAGATGATCCCGTGATCTTCCGGCAACTGGATGCAGGCCAGCCCGATCGCGTCGATGCGCTCGACCTTGCGGGTCAGACTATTGAATACCAGGTAACGCCAGACATCTTCGCGGTAGGGCAGGATTTTCAGCAATACCAGCGTGCCGACCCGAGCGAACTCGATTGCCGCATCGTCGAGCGACTGGGTCTTGTCGACCACCGCCTCGCGATAGATTCCCTGGCCGTCTTCGGTATTGTTCTCGACCTTGATGGTCAGCTGACCACCAATGGTTTCGACGAAGACGGTATCCAGGATATTGATATGCGGGTGCCGGCCGTTGACGGCCATTTCCCGGGTAACCTTCTGCCATTCGAAGTCGAAGGGCTGTGGCAGGGCCACGTCCCGCTCGCCACGGTTGTCGATATAACGAACCTGCTTGCCGTCCTGCGAGACCGACCAGCGGAACACCCGAATATCAGTGACGCGCTCGCCGATCTGGAAGCTGGCCAGCAGCTTGCCATCTTTCCGGATCAGTTGCAGGAGCCGGGTATTCTTGTAATAGGTGTAGAGCTCGTTGAAATCGTTGACGAAGCTCGCCTCGGCCAGAAAGCTGTCCTGCATTGGGACAGGTTCCGCCTCGAAGCCTTCCTCCTGCGCCTGCAGCCGGTAGAGCGAAAACACGTCCTCGACGCGGGTTTCCTTCTTCAGCCCGAGAAAGACGTTGTAACCGAACAGCAGCGCGTCGCCGACCTGGACGATATCCCGCGCGATGCAGTTGTTCTCGGTCCGGATCCGCACCCGCCCGACCACGTCCATCCGCGTGCTGCCGAAGGCATCCTGGCGCTGGGCGTTGAGACTGTCGGCAATGTCCTTGAGCTGCCGCCCCTGCTCCTGCAGGCGCCGATGCAGCACCTCGTAGGCGCCACCTTCGGCAACCGCTCGATCCACCAGTCCCTGCCCTTCCGCTTCGGCGTGCGCGTCTGCCATGCTCTTCTTCCTGAATCAACGAGTTGCAACGGCTACCCCGGCGCGCCGGGGTAGCATCCGGCTGGCAGTCAGACTTCGTCCGACAGCGCCTGACCGTTCACCTTGGCGACCTCGGCCACGGAAGCAACGGGTGCTACCGGCGCCTTGCCCGACATCAGGCGCTGGAGCACATCCTGGACGACCGGACTCTTGCCGACCACGCCTTCGATGGCCTTGCCGACCGAGAGCGATTTGGCGAAGGAATTGAAGAAGTCGCCCTCGCCACCGACGATCTCGATCTTCGCCTTGGACAGCGCGGCGGACAGCACTTCGGCCTGATCCTTGGCGATATCCTTGTTGGCGGCGATGGAGGCCATCGCTTCCTCGAAGCTTTTCTCGAGTTGCATGCGGAACTCTTCATGCTGCCGCGCGTTGTCGCTGAGCGCATCCAGTGCAGCGAACTTCTTGCCCAGACCTTCGGCTTCGGCGTTGAAGCGTTCGAGCATGACCTCGGCTTCCGCCATACCCTGGTCCTTGGTGGCACGGGCCTTGGCGACCCCCAACTGCTCTTCCCCGCGAGCCTGGGCGGTGAGCTTCTCCTCCAGCACCTTGGCATCCGCCAGACCATCCTTCTCCTTGGCCAGCGCCTGCGCCTCGGTGACACGTGCGGCGGCGAGCCCCTTCTCCTGCTCGCCCTTGGCTTCGGCAAGCATGTACTCGGCGTGCACGCGCGCCTCGGCCAGGCCTTCCTTCTCCTTGGCTGCCGCGGTTACCTCGCGCACCTTGGCGGCCGCCAGGCCGGACGCGGCCTCCTCGGCCTGGATGCCTTCGGCCAGCTTCTTCTTGGCTTCGGCCTGCTTGGCTGCAGCCTCCAGCTCCGCCTGGGCCAGGGTGTTGATCTCGATGGCCTTGTGCTTGGAGCGGGTTTCGTCCGCTTCCGCCTGCTTGACCTGGCGCACCAGCTCCTGCTCGGCTTCGGCCTGTGCGTTGAGCACCACGACCTGCTTGAGGCGCTCGGCTTCGGACACCTCGCGAACTTCCTTGATGCGCTCCTCTTCCTGGGCGACGGTCTTTTCGACTGCCACACGCTCACGGATCACCGCAGCGATCTGCTTGCGCTCTTCCTCCAGCGCCTTTTCCTTCTCGATGCGCTGCAGCTCCACTTCGCGCTCGCGGGCGACGACTTCCAGATCCCGTGCACGGGTGACCTTCTCGATCTCGATGACCACTGCACGCTCACGGTTCTGCTGGGCGACCTCTACCTCGCGCTGGTGATTTTCCGAGCGGATGTCCAGCTCCTGCTGGGTCTGGATCCGCGCCTGCTCGGCCTTCAGCCGTTCCTCTTCCTTCACGCGCAGTGTTTCGGCCTCTTCCCGGGCGCGGATGGTTTCGATCTCGCGCTTCTGACGGGCCTCGGCATCCGCCTGCTGGCGCTCCAGCGAGAGCGTAGCCTCGCGGGTTTCGACGTTCTTTTTCTTGATCGCCAGCTCTTCGTTGCGCTCGAGCTCGTTGGTGATAACGTTCTGCGCAGCCGTCAGTTGAGTGATCTTGCGAATACCCTCGGCATCCATGATGTTGGTGGGATCCAGCGAGGTGCGCGGCGTCTGCTCGAGATAATCGATCGCGACGTCTTCCAGCACATAGCCATTCAGATCGTTGCCAATGACCTCGATGATGCGATCACGGAAGAGCTGGCGCTCCTCGAACAGACTGACAAAGTCGAATTTCTTGCCCACCGTTTTCAGCGCCTCGGAGAACTTGGCGTTGAACAGCTCGTTCACCGCAGCACGGTCCGATGCACGGTCCACTCCGATGGCCTTGGCCACCTTGAGTACGTCCTGCGCGGTTTCATTCACGCGCAGGTAGAAGGCTACGGTAATGTCAGCACGCAGATTGTCCTGGCAGATCAGTCCATCCTTACCGCGCCGGTCCACTTCCAGCGTGAGCAGGGAGATCTTCATGAACTCCTTCTTGTAGATCACCGGATACACCAGCGCCCCGGTGAAATGCACCTTTGGCGTCGACGACATGTCGTTGACGATCAGCGCGGTGCCCTGGGGCACCTTGATATAGAAAGCCTGGAACAGGATGAAAAAGCCCATGATCAGCAGGAAAAATACCCCTACTCCAATCAGGAACGGCATCAGCATAGCGAGGTTCATAACAATCAATCTCCTTTGATTTGGTGCATCCCGGAAACAGCTTCCTACCGGTCAGTCGCCATTGAATTCGTCTTCGGATATCACGCGGTAGGCATGCTCTGCCTGCAGGTACTCCAGCAACACCACCCGGTCGCCGCGCTTGAAGCCCAGGCTTTCTTCGGCCCGAATACGCAGGATGAGCCCTGCCCCACCGTTCTCCAGCAGCGCCTCACCGTTGGACGTCGTGACACGGCCGCTGCGCACCACGGCTGTCTGGCCCAGGACCGAACGCGTGGTGTCGCTGTTGAACTTGCGAAACAGCGGGCGCAGCGGCGCGCTGACGATGCGTACCAGGGGCAAGGCCAGCATCACACAACCGACAAGGACCGCCAGGCCAACGGGATAGCGCAACCAGCCCAGGGGCACGAAGCGCAAGGCGAGAAGCTCGATGAAGTAAGCAAACAGCCAGGCGAAGAAGGTCAGCAACGTGAACAGCAGGGTGACCGGCACATCCCGGAAGCCCAGCTTGAGGAGCAGGCCGCCAAGGCCCTCTGCATTGGAAAAGCCGGACTCGGCGCCGTCCAGATTGAAATCGAGCAGATCGATATCCACCAGCCCGAGGGCCACGACGATCCAGTACAGGATCGCCAGGCACAGCAATGCGCTGAGCAATACGACCGGAAAGGACAATGCGGTCTGCAGGAACAGATTCATGGGCACATCCCTGTACGCGGCGGTGCACAGGGCACCGCCGTATTCTCTCAGTTCGCCGAGCGGTTCTTCAGGCGAGCCAGCACGCTGTCTGCACTCCCTGCATTGGGCACGATACCGGCCGCGCGCAGTTTGTCTTCCAGCACGTCGTCCTGATTGGCCTCGGCAGCCAACTCCTCAATGGATTCCATCTTCGCAGAACGCTCCGCCTGTTTCTGCTTGATGCGCTCGAGCGACTCCAGCGCCGTGTGCATCTTGGCCTGGGATCCACCATGGCGCTGGGACACGGCGAGCTGCGCCTTGTGCACGCTCTCGGTCGCCTTGACCGTATCGACCTGCTGCTTGAGGCGCTTGATGTTGCCTTCCGCCTGGGTCACCGCGCGACGCAGCTGGGCGACACTTTTTGCGTAGGCGTCGGCCTGTTCCCGCTCGGAACCCAGTTGGGTCTCCAATGAAGCAATCTTCTCGGCGACTTCGCGGGCCAGCGTCTCGTTACCGGACTCCAGCGCCTTGAGCGCGTACTGCTCGTACTCTTCGACCTTGGCGGACAGCTTTCCGACCCGCTCGGCAGCCAGTTTCTGCTTCGCCATGATGCCGGCGAGCGCCTCACGGGAGCGATGCAGCTCCTCGTCAGCGTCGCGGATTTCCTGATCGAGAATGCGCAGCGCCTGACTGTCGACGATCGCCTCGCCAACCTCATGAGCGCCACCCCGTACCGCCGTTAGCAATTTGCTCCAGACATTCATCGGTATTCTCCTTGAGCGCTTAGGCTGCGGCCTTGAGGAAGCTCTCATAGGCTTCCGTGGCCTTGATGACGTTATCCGCCAGCAGTTCGATTTCGAACACCACGTCCGAAAGGGTCGAGGACGAACTCAACGCACCGAACATGGTGTAACAGAGCTGACCGTCGGCCAGGGTCTCCAACCCGATGCTGGAAAGCGGAAACAGCTTGTGGGTACGCAGCACTTCTTCGTTGAAGGCTGCCACGTCACGCACGTCACTGGCAGGCCAGAGCAAGGCCTCGACAATGATCTGCTCGCCGAACACCGCCATGAACAGGGGCAACTCGCCGTATTCGCGCATGGTGATATGCAGACTGGGATCGCTGCCGTCGATCAGCTCGACAGACGCCTCCCCGCCGGAGAACAACTCGGTTGCGGCCAGCGCTTCGTACAGGCCCTTGGCAGTCCAGATTTGCTGCATGCTATGTCCCTCCTGTTCCATCGAAGCCAGCCTTGGCTGCGGCTGGCGCAATTGCCTTTCCACCGCCAGGAGCCGCGAAGCGTGCTCAGGCAGGATCCAGACTTCCTTCTTGACCAACCCCTGCTCGCGCAGGCGCTGACGGTAAATGCGTTGGTAATGGGCAGACGATTTCTTTTCCATGGAAGCCAGACTAAATCATCACATGTAATAAATCAATAAATCACATGTGATATTTTCGAGCCGACAGAATTCGCCGCAGGGCGAGCGCACGGGGCAGGACAAGACTGAACGAGGGTGGAACGACAAGATCGACTATCCATAGCGCACGATCGAATCCATTCAAGCGGGCCATCATTAAAACCCGGATGAGGAGCGACTGGTAGCCACAAGAACGCCTACCAGTTCACGCCTTCGGCGATTGGCTCTAAAGCTGAGGAAATATCGACAGAACCCGCCGGAAGCTCGCGTCCGGCTCAGCCTTCAGATCCACCACGTCGCCAGTCACCGGATGCCGAAAGGACAGGCCGGTCGCCGCCAGCATCAGTCGGGCGTAACCGAAGCGTTCGGCGAAGTAATGATTGTGGCGAGTGCGACCATAGTTGGTGTCGCCGATGATCGGGTGGGCAATGTGCTGCATGTGGCGACGCAACTGGTGCTTGCGTCCGGTCACCGGATACAACTCCACCAGACTGTAACGGCTGGACGGGTAGCCTTCTATTTCGATCGGGATCTCGGTAGTGGCCAGCCGACGGTAGCGCGTCAAAGCTTCGCGCAGCGGCTGGGAGTCGTCATTGCAGCGCCTGTCGGTCGGCTGCTCGCGTAGCGGGTGGTCAATTAGCCCCTCTTCAGGCGTCCAGCCACGCACCATGGCCTGATAGGTCTTGGCGAAGCCGCCGGCCATCAGGGTCTTGCCCAGCACGCTGGCGCTATCAGGGTCCCGTGCAAAGAGCAGCAATCCCGAGGTAGGCCGGTCCAGCCGGTGCACAGGATAGACATGCTCGCCGCCATTCAACTCGCGGGCGTATTGCAGGGCGAATTGGGTTTCGTGGCGATCGATCGGGCTGCGGTGCAGGAGCAAACCGGCCGGTTTGTGAACGGCCAGTAGCCAGTCATCACGGAAGATCTCAACCAGCGGATTGGGAAACGCCATCCTGATACCCTGTAACGAACGCAGCGCTGCTGCTAGGCTAGACCTACCCCTAACGGGAGACGACCGATGCGGTCGCAGAGCCTAGACTACCGGGTAACGTGCAGCAAGACGGCTGCGCCCTGCCGCGATGGAATCCGATGACGACCAGCTCCGAAACACCGACGCAATCCGACCGCTCTGCGTCTTCAGCCAGGCGATTCCGTGGCCTGCGCCGGATGCTCGGCTGCCTTGCATTACTGACATTGACCGGCCTTGCCCAGGCCACCGAACTGGTGCGAATCGCTGCGGCAGCCGACCTGCGCTACGCACTGGACGAGATCATTGAGCTATACCGCAGCGAAAACCCGGAGGCGAACCTTCAGGTGGTGTATGGGTCATCCGGGAAGATGACCACCCAGATCATCAACGGCGCACCCTACGACCTTTTCTTCTCCGCCGACATTTCCTTTCCGGAAAAGCTGAAGGATGAGGGGCTGACCGCAACCGAGCCAGCAGTGTACGCCATCGGCCGCATCGTACTCTGGAGCAACACGCTGGACGCAGGCGCGCTGACACTCGTCGACCTGGCCTCCGACTCGATTACACGCATCGCCATCGCCCAGCCCGCCCATGCACCCTACGGCCTGCGGGCACAGGAGGCAATGCAGGCGGCCGGGGTATGGGAAGCCGTACAGCGCAAGCTGGTATTCGCCGAGAACATCGCACATGCCGCTCAGATGACCCAATCCGGCGCGGCACAGGTTGGCATCATCGCCCTGTCACTGGCCCGCTTCCCTGACCTGGCCACGCACGATCATCATCTGATAGATGATTCGCTGCATAACCCTCTTACCCAGGGTTTCGTGGTCACCCGGCGCGGGGGCAACAAGCCCGATGCCCTGAAATTCGCCGAGTTCATGGCCACCGAGCCAGCGCACGCAGTCATGCGGCGCTATGGCTTCGTGATGCCCGAGTAGCCGCGTGTACGTCCTCGGACCCGCCGAATGGCAAGCCATCGATGTCACCTTCAGACTCTGCCTGTACACCACCCTCATCCTGCTGGTGCTGGCGACGCCGCTTGCCTGGTGGCTGGCCAACGGCCGCTCGAACCTCCGGGTGGCGGTGCAGGCCATCGTGGCGTTGCCGCTGGTATTGCCGCCCACAGTGCTCGGCTTCTATCTGCTCATCGCTCTGGGGCCACGCGGGATAATCGGCAGCACTCTTGAAGGCATGGGGCTGCACCATCTGGCATTCACCTTCGAGGGTATACTGCTCGCATCGGTCATCTATTCCATGCCCTTCGCCGTTCAGCCGCTTACCGAAGCCTTTCGTAACCTAGGGAAGCGGCCGGTGGAAGTGGCCGCCAGCCTGGGTGCCGGCCCCATCGACCGCTTTCGCAGCGTCACCCTGCCACTTACAAGGGGCGGATTCATAGTCGCCGCGACCCTGACCTTTGCCCATACGCTAGGCGAGTTCGGTGTCATCCTGATGCTGGGCGGCAGCATTCCCGGTGAAACCAAGGTGCTGTCGGTACTCATCTACGACCATGCCGAAGCCATGAACCATGACGCCGCCCATAGCCTGTCGCTGATGTTGCTGGTGTTTTCCTTCGTCACCCTGTTCATCGTCTACAGCATCACCCGCCGCTTCCAGGTGGCGAAGATATGAACCTGCAGATTCGTGCGTCCCTTCGCTATGGGCAGGACTTCAGGCTCGAAGTGGATCACGATATTCCGCTGACCGGGGTGACCGGGCTGTTCGGACGCTCCGGCTGCGGCAAGACCAGCCTGCTGCGCCTGATCGCCGGCCTGGAGCGGGTGAAGGACGCGAGCGTGCTCTTTGGTGAGCAGCAGTGGCAGTCAGGCCGCCGGTTCGTTCCCTTGCACAAGCGGCGCATCGGCCTGGTCTTTCAGGAGCACAGCCTGTTGCCGCACCTGTCGGTGCTGGACAACCTGCTGTACGGCTACCAACGCACCCCCAGGAATCTGCGTCGCCTGCATCTGCCCGAAGTGGCTCGAATGCTCGGCCTGGAGGATCTGCTCGACCGCCGGATCGATCAGCTGTCAGGCGGGCAGCGGCAGCGGGTCTCGCTGGGCCGCGCCCTGCTCAGCAGCCCTCAGCTATTGCTGCTCGACGAGCCGATGGCGGCTCTGGACACCCAGACCAAGCGTGAGATCATGCCCTTTCTCACCCGCCTCGCCGTCGAGTCCGGTATTCCGATCATCATGGTCAGCCACTCACCTGACGAGATTCAGCGCCTGGCAGACAGGGTGGTGTTCATGCGGGCAGGCGCAATAGATCGGATCGAAACGATCCGGGAGGCCATGGCCCGAGCGGATTCTCCCTTGTTCGACGATGCCGGCGCAGCGTCCATACTGGAAGGGCCTGTTGGAGAAGCGGACGAGCATGGGGTCAAAGCCTTTGGGTCACCCCAAACGCGGTTGTGGGTGCCCGCATCCCATACTCCGGCGGCCCAGGGTATCGTTCGGTTGAGAGTGCTTGCCAGGGATGTGAGCCTGTCGCTGGTCGACCCGCAGCAAATCAGTATCCAGAACCACCTCGCGGTCACTATCGAACGCATCGATCCCCCCCGGCAGGGGCGCGTTGTGGTCGCCTGCCGCACGTCCGATGCGCAGCTCCTGCTGGCCGAGATAACACCTCGCGCAGTCGACCAACTGGGCCTGGCTGAAGGCAAGCAGCTCTTCGCGCTGATCAAGTCCGTCGCACTGCTCGGCTGAGGCGTTACTGGATCACGCCCTGCTCGCCCAGCATGTCGCCGCGTACCCGCAGGTAGCGCGCAAAGCGCGGGAGTCCGCCGGAGGTTTCGCCGTTGTAGCGATAGGTCACCCATACGCCCAGTTCCGGCGGCGCCTTGCGCAGCGCATCGCTCAGCCCGCTACCCAGGCGAAACCTGCGGCCAGCGACATCCTCGACGATCAGCGCCCCCACCTGTCCGGCATACTTACCCTTGCCCTGCGTATAGCCCACCACCCGCGCCTCGGCATCCTCGTAGGGTTTGTACTTGAGCAGGTGCGCGCTGCGTCCGGCGCGGTACAGCGATTGCCCATGATGGAGCATGAGCCCCTCCCCGCCCGCCGCGATCACGGCGTCCAGTCGACGGTCCAGCTCGGCAGCATCACTGACCCGGATCTGGGCGACCTGCTGCAGCCAGGGAATCTGCGCCTGCTCGATGGCAGCCATTGCCCCGACCCGCTCATCGAAGGTCCCCGGATGGCCGGGCAGATCGAAGACCATGAACCGCACTCGCCGCCAGGCCGAGTCATTCGGTTGCAGGCTACGCACGATGCCACTGACCTCATCGAAGCTGTGGCGGTCGATCCAGAGCTCACCGTCCATGGGCATGGCGGGCCAGCCGCTGATGAACCAGTCCGGCACACTGATGCGGTGACCGCCGCGCGTCCACAGCGCCTGCCCATCCCAATGTCCGCGTACCCCGTCGAGCTTCTCGCTGACCCAGTACTCAGTTACCGGAATACCGGCCCGGTAAACACTGGCAAGCATGGGCTGATGGCGAGGCTGCTCTGCCAGGGTCAGGAAGGAGCAAAGCAGCAGAATGACTGCCAAGGCAGCCGAAACGGGGAAGTGAGTGCGCATGGGTAACGTCCTTGTGCTGATCGGCGCTCTGCAACCGCGACCGATACAACAAAGGACATCCACTTGGCAGAAGCGTAACAAGCTCCTACCTTATCGCCTCATCGAGTCGGGCGCTGCCGACTGGCGCACGGTTGAGGAACCTGGCCGCCGGACGCTAGCGAATGACCTCGATACGAACATCCAGCAAACCGGCGGAGGTATCCCCAATACTGCTAAAGGCGGACTTCGACAGATCGATGACGCGCCCCCTTACGAAAGGCCCTCGGTCATTGACCCGCACTACCACGCTCCTGCCATTGTGGATGTTGGTCACCCTTACCTGGGAGCCGAAGGGCAGCGTGCGGTGGGCTGCGGTTTTCTGGCGAGCCTTATAGCGTTCACCGCTGGCCGTTTTTTGATTCTGATACCGGTCGGCATAGAAAGACGCCTTGCCTGTTTCGCTATGGCCGACCCAGTTGCCGCCAGCGCCTGAGGGGGTGGTGCTGCAGCCAGCCACCAGAGCGACCAGGACTGCAAGGAGCATCAATTTGAGGGTATAACGCATCGAATTCCTTCAGACTGTCTGGTTTCATGGACTGCCGCTTGGCCGGTTGCGACTCTAAAGGGTCAGACCGTTCGTTTAAAGCCCTGATCAGCCTAGCCACACCCAGTAGACCATGCCTGCCACTACCACGACATCGGCCGCCATTCGTAGCACTGTACTTGCCCGGCCGATGCGATAGATCAGGAAGGCGAAGGCCATCGCTGCAGCCACCGCAACGATACCGACCAAAAGCATGAAGACCAGCCCACCGGCATGGGCCTGAGCTCCGGGTATCAGTCGCCCCACCACCACAAATCCCGCTGCAGCTGCAAGTACGGCGACCAAGACTGAAAGAAGCCGGCTCTCGACATAGTAGAAACCCTGATCCCAGGGGTCACGAAAAGTGCGCACGGCCGCAAACATCGATTGCGCCTCTGCCTCGGGCCGCTGCCGTATTGGAAACAATGGCAGCGCCATAAGGGCGCAAAGTACGCCACCAATCCACAAATCTTTCAACGCGCCACTCTGGGTAAGGAACAGCTGCACCAGTGCCCCTAGCAGCAAAAAGGGAACGGGAGAATAGGCGGTTCCGAGCAACGCATGGCAGTGCGTGCATTCAAAGCGGTTGGAGCGCGAATGTTGCCATCCTCCCCAGACATGCAGCATCCGGGTCGGGAAAAAAATGGTCTTTCTCTCGCATACCGGGCAGGTGGAAAACAGCATCATTACCTGATCACTCCTTGAGGCGTCCATATGCGTGACTACCGCTCTACCATCTCTACCCGGGCAAAAGATGAGGCCAAGGGTAACGGCCCAAGTGGAAACGGCGCGTCTGTTCAAATCCATATGCTGCTCCCTACGCCGAAGTAGTGTGCCCGAGCGAATGACTCATTTTTTGAGCCTGCTCTCGAGCTCTTTTCGAATATCGGGCCAATCCAGATCCGTAATGCTGTAGTAGACCGAATCACGGATATGCCCATCCTGAGCAATCATGTGACGTCTATGCACACCCTCTCGCTGTGCGCCCAACCGTTCGATGGCGCGCTGGGAGCGAGTGTTTCGCAGATCGGTCTTCAGCTCGACGCGGTAGGCGCCAATTGTTTCAAATGCGTGCTTCAGCAACAGGTACTTCGTCTCGGTATTCACCTGGGTACGCTGGAAAGAACGGCCCAGCCACGTGTACCCGATCTCCAGACCATGATCGCGCTCCCGGATATTGAGATACCTGGTGCTGCCCATCACCTGGCCTGAAGAAGGCTGAACAAGCACGAACGTGTAGTGCGATCCGGACTCGGCAAGCGCAAGGGCCTGCTCAACCCATTTCTGCGTGTCAGCCCTGCAAGAAAAACCAGAGATCGGGAGGTAAGCCCAATCTTCCCTGACCTGCCCAATGTCAAACAACCCATCCACGTGGGATATCCGTATCGGCTCGAGGACAACGCTCTCGCCGACCAGCTTCTCGATTTCTACCCTGATCGCCACTGGCAGCTCCTGCTCAGCTAAGCCGATAAACATTCGTTAATATAACGGCTTACCGTCCATGATGCTGTATGGACGTAGCCTTGATACCGGAAGCTCACGTTCCAACGACTCGCCGAAATCGCCAGTGCGCGCAAGACCAGCGATGCGGCCAATAAGGCCAATGCTGGGATTGGTTCCCTGCAACTCGGGAATGTTGCGGCCGGGCCGGTCATCCAGCGACAGTTTTCCGAGCGCCTGCGCCTTGCTTGTACGGTTCACCGGCATGACCCAGATCAAACACCGGGCTCGTGAAATAGCGTTGAATGGGGCAAAGGTCACCGGGCGCCTGGGTGGCTGCCGCCATTCTCCCTGACTGTCCGTCACCCGCTAGACTACTGCCGGAGGTGAAGAATGACACTCAAGCCGTGGCATGCTCCGCTCGGCATAGCGGTGGTCAGCCTGGTGCTGACCCTCATCAGTGTCCCTTCATCAACCTGGTTCACCAGCGCCTCCCTGAGTCTCGCCAGCGGCGTCGCCGCCACGGCAATGATGGGCGCTGCGTCCCTGCTCGCCGCCCGCTGGAATTGGGTGGAGTCCGCCTTCGGCGGCCTCGACCGGGTCTATCTGGCGCACAAATGGTTGGGTGTGTGGGCGCTGGGGTTGGCGTCCTACCATCTGGTATTCAAGGCAGGAATCAATGTCTGGGACACCGCCCCGATCATGGAATGGCCGCGCTACTACATGCGCCTGGTCCGGCAGCTGAGTTTCGTCGGGCTGATGTTCATCGTGCTGCTGGCGCTCAACCGCAGAATCCGCTACAGGTTGTGGCGGCTGTGGCACAAGCTGTCGGGACCCATCTTCATTGTGGTCATCCTGCACTGGCTGACCTTTGCCTCGCCGATCAAGCTGAGCGATCCCGCCGGCGTCTGGCTGGCGGCCGTCTCCGGACTGGGCCTGGCGGGCGCCTTCTACAAGCTGCTGCTATACCGGATGCTGGCGCGCCATGCCGAATACCGCGTCACTGGCGTGACTCCGGGTAGCAAGGCGGTACACCTGCAGCTGGAGCCGGTTCGCGCCGCAATCCCTTTCAAGCCCGGCCAGTTCGGCTTTCTCCAGCTCAAGGAAGACGGCCTGCGCGAGCCGCACCCGTTCACCATCGCCAGCGGCGCGGCGGCCCGATGGCCGAGTGGACTTCGTGATCCGGGCTCTGGGCGATTTCACCACCCGACTGGTGAACGGCTGTAGTGTCGGCATGCATGCCGATGTGTACGCGCCCTACGGCCGCTTTGCGCGTCCGGCAGGCGCCAGGAGGGAGATATGGATAGGCGGCGGAGTCGGCATTTCGCCATTCATCGCCTGGCTCAAGGATCCCAGCGCCAATGGTTTTGAGCGGGTCACGCTGTTCTATTTCTTCACGCCTGGCCGCGAGTTCCCAACAGTGGAGACGCTGGAGGAGATAGCCCGTGAGCGCGGTGCGGAGCTGGTGCCGGTATCCCGCGGCCCCGATGACCCAGCATTCGTACAGCGGTTCAAGGAGCTTGCGGCGGAAAACGATCCGAACAGCATCAAGGTCAGCTTCTGCGGCCCGCAGGGGTTGATGAAAGCGGTGCGACAGTGGATGCGCACGCTGGGGATACCGGACCGGAACCTGGACCACGAGTTTTTCGATTTCCGATAGCGGAACCGGGTCAGGGACGGAGGTCTACCCAGGACGGGTAGAAGTACTTGGGGGGCTCAGGGGGAGATCTCAGACGCCGAGACCTCAGTGCTCCGCCTCCCTTGACCAGAACGAGCCGGACCGGGCGCGTCTAACGACCAGCTCACGCGCCGGTTTGGAGCCGCGAAGCGGCATAAAATCGGTCGCTGTGCAGCCGATTGTTAAATTCTTTGGCGTACATTATCCTGATCATGGTCAACATCCTGTACAGGAGCAACCTTATGGATGCCATTAGCTATACAGCCGCTAGAACCAATCTAGCAAAAACCATGGAGCAGGTCTGTGAGGACCATTCCCCTGTGATCATCACCCGGAGCAAGTCGCAGTCCGTGGTGATGATCTCCCTTGAGGACTACGAGGCGCTGCAAGAAACTGCATACCTCCTGCGCGCCCCAAGAAACGCACGGCGTTTGCTGGAATCCGCTGCCGAGCTGGAGCAAGGCGGTGGTCAAGAGAAGGAACTTCTTGAATGAAATTTATCTTCTCCGAGAATGCCTGGGAAGATTATCTGTACTGGCAGAAAACCGACAAAAAGATTCTTAACCGAATCAACAAGCTGATCAAAGAGACCAAGCGAGAACCGTTCGAAGGTGTTGGTAAACCGGAGCCTCTCAAACACAGCCTCGCCGGTTACTGGTCCCGGCGGATCAATGAAGAACACCGAATGGTTTACAAGGTCACGGATGACGCTTTGCTTATCGCCCAGCTTCGATACCACTACTGATTCTACGTTGAGCTAAGCCGCTGGCCCTGAAGCGCTAGCGGCTTGAGCGTATTGTTGGACGCCAGCGCTTGGATACAGGCCTCTCGCAACGCCCAAGCGTCTTCGAACGACTGGTCGTTGGTAAGCGATCCACCAACCCCACCTTGCAGCAGGCTTAGTAGTTGATCGCAGTGCCACAGTTCCAGGGCAACAAGGCTTCCAGTGCCTCGACGGTCGTCGCTTGCGGCAGACGCTCCAGCACTTGGCGCAACCAGGCGTAG
>JAUVYN010000025.1 GCA_030603065.1 Pseudomonas sp. | reverse complement strand
GGCCATGACCGCCGATGGCTTCCTGCGCACGGGTGATGTCGGCTATATGGATGCCGACGGCTGGGTGTACATAGTTGACCGCACCAAGGACATGATCCTGTGCAGCGGCTACAACGTGTATCCGCGGGTGATCGAAGAAGCCATATATGAGCACCCGGCAGTCGAGGAAGTCTCGGTTATCGGTCTCGACGATCCCTACCGGGGCCAAGCGCCGAAAGCCTTCATCAAGCTGCGTGCCGGTGCCGAGCCGTTCGATTTTGCTGCCCTTCAAGCCTTTCTCGAGTCGCGGCTCGGCAAGCACGAGCGCCTGGCGGCCATGGAACTACGTGATGCTCTACCGCGTACGCCGGTGGGCAAGTTATCCAAAAAGGAGTTGGTGGAAGAAGAACGGCAGCGTGCCCAGGCGTGTGCCTGAGGGGATCTGCGCTGGCCTGCTGGCGCAGGCGCGGAGCGGAGACTGAACGAGCGGCGTGTCGGGCTATCAAAGCCATCGCGCTTTGCAGATAATGAGCGCCCCGGAACAATCGCCCTAGGTATCAGTTTCATGTTGCTACCCCTGCTCGCCGTAGTCGCTGGTCTTGCCCTGCTGGTCTGGAGTGCCGACAAGTTCGTCGATGGCGCCTCGGCCACTGCCACCCACGCGGGCATGCCGCCGCTGCTGATCGGTATGCTGATCATCGGCTTCGGTACCTCCGCACCGGAGATGGTGGTGTCGGCACTGGCCGCATCGCAGGGTAATCCGGGGCTGGCGTTGGGTAATGCCTACGGCTCGAACATCACCAACATCGCGCTCATCATTGGCCTGGTCGCCGTGATCAGTCCGATCACTGTGCATTCCCAGGTCGTGCGCAAGGAACTGCCGATTCTGCTGGGAGTGACCGCGCTGGCGGGCTATCAGCTGCTTAACGGGCAATTGAGTCGACTGGATGCCTGGGTCCTGCTGGGTGCGTTTTTCCTGCTGATGGGCTGGTCCATCTACGAAGGCATGACCGGTCGCAATGATGCCCTCGGCACGGAGCTGGACCAGGAACTCAAATCCCACCCGATGCCGCTCAAACAGGCTATCTTCTGGCTGGTGCTGGGCCTGGTACTGTTGATCGTCAGCTCGCGGGTGCTGGTTTGGGGTGCGGTAGATATCGCTCAGAGCCTCGGTGTCAGCGACATGATCATCGGCCTGACCGTGGTGGCTGTGGGTACCTCGCTGCCGGAACTCGCCTCCGCACTTGCTGCGGTGCGCAAGAACGAGCATGACCTGGCACTGGGTAACGTTATCGGGTCAGGCCTGTTCAACACCCTGGCGGTAGTGGGTATAGCAGCAGGGATCGCCCCCCTGAGCGTGGATCCCGCGATGCTGTCACGGGACTGGGTGGTGATGGCCGCGCTTACCTTCGCGCTCTTTGTGATGTGTATCGGTTTTCGTGGCCGCCAGGGCTGCGTCAATCGCGTGGAAGGTTCGATCCTTCTGCTGGTTTATCTGGGCTACACCGGTTATCTCGTATCGACCATCATCGGGCGCTGAAGCATCCGGCATCACATTTACCCGCGTCGGCTGCGGCAGGTGGGCCGGCGCGTGTATCATGGCGGTTCATTTTTACCGTTGCCCATGACCATGACCGACAAAACTCGCCAAGACATCCCCCAGCACAAGCCCCGGCCGATGGTCGACCTGCTGGTAAGCATACTGCTGCCATCCATCATCCTGATGAAATTCAGCGGCGACCAGGACCTGGGTGCCAGCCTGGCGCTGATCGTCGCCCTGGCGTTTCCGGTGACCTGGGGTCTGTTCGAGCTGATTCGCTATCGCAAGTACAACTTCATCGCGATCCTCGGCGTGGTCAGTGTCTTCCTCACGGGGGGCATAGGTCTGCTGGAGCTCGATCCGCAGTGGCTGGCGGTCAAGGAAGCCGGTGTACCGGGTCTGATCGGCCTCGCGGTGCTGGTCTCCACACGGACCCGCTATCCGTTGATTCGAACCCTTCTGTACAACGACCGCGTGCTGAACGTCCAGCGTATCACCCAGCGTCTCGAGGAGCGGGGCGCAGTGGAGATCTTCGACTTGCGTCTTTTGCGAGCCACCTATTTTCTTGCCAGTACCTTTTTCTTTTCCTCGGTGATGAACTACATCCTGGCCAAGTGGATCGTGGTCAGCCCGGCCGGTACTGCTGCATTCAATGAGGAGCTGGGCCGCATGACGCTGGTCAGTTACCCGATGATCGCGATACCCACAATGGTCATGATGATGGCCATACTGTTCTATCTATGGCGCACCATCCACGGTCTTACCGGCCTCAAGATGGAAGAGATCGTCGCGCAACCGGCTGATAGCAAGGCCTCAGAGCAGTCCTAGCTCGACCCCCGCTCAGCATGGCCGGCTCGCTCGGTAGTCTTCCGGGGCGAGCCTGCGCCTCTTGCTCCCCTGTCTTTGCTTCGTCCACGCGCCGGTGGTCCTGCCGGCATTGCACACTTGGTGTCAATTTGTTGCCAGGGCCCCCGGCATGGGCCCCAGGATGTCAATGGTTACAATCCCGGCGTTTACCCGGGGAGCCAAATCCAGCAGCATCGGATCGAGTCGCCAGCCATGCCAACGGACTCGGTCAGCCTGAATATGCATTTCAGCGACCTTTACCGCCCGGCATTGATTGTTGGCGTCAGCTTTCGATCATCGGAGAAAAGACCATGACAAGTACAAAAAAAGCTCTTCTTGGCGTCGGGGGCCTGGCTATCAGCCTGGTAGCTACGAGCCTTATGGCGCAACCGGACTTCAGTCGTCTGGGGCAGGACCTGACTCCCATCGGTGCCGAGCGTGCCGGTAACGCCGCTGGTACCATTCCCGAATGGACTGGTGGCCTGCGCGCGGACGCCGGGCGGCTGCTGGGCGATGGCTTCGCTGAAAACCCCTTCGCCGGCGAACGGCCGCAGTTCGTCATTACCGCGCAAAACTATCGTGACTACGCCGACAACCTCACCCCCGGCCAGATTGCGATGTTCGAGCGGTACCCGGAAACCTTCCGCATGCCGATCTACGAAACCCGTCGCAGCGTGGGATACAAGCAGGAGATTTACGACAAGGTTCGCGAAATGGCCGGCATGGCTCAGCTGGTGAACAACGGCGATGGCATAACCAATTTCCCACATGGCACCATTGCCTTTCCGATCCCGCAGACCGGTGCGGAGGTGGTCTGGAACCACCTGACACGCCATCGGCTCAACGTACACCGGCGCTACATGCAGGCCATGCCTCAGGTCAACGGCTCCTACACCCTGATCCGCTTCGAGGAGGAGGTCGGCTATCCGGCGCAGATGCCTGATGTCGATCACATGGCGATGCCCAATACTCTGCTGTTCTTCAAGCAGCGAGTTAACGCTCCGGCCCGCCTGGCTGGCAACGTGTTGCTGGTCCATGACTCGCTGGATCAGTTGCAGGAGCCACGCATGGCCTGGGTTTACAACGCCGGCCAGCGTCGCGTTCGCCGTGCACCCCAGGTAGCCTATGACGGTCCGGGTACCGCTTCTGATGGCATGCGTACGTCCGACAATTTCTCCATGTTCAACGGGGCACCAGACCGTTACGACTGGCAACTGGTGGGCAAGCGGGAGATCTTCATTCCCTACAACGCGTACAAGATGACCGAGCGGGGCCTGCGCTACGCAGATGTGCTGCAGGCCGGACATATCAATCCGGAGCACACCCGCTTCGAGCTGCATCGGGTTTGGGAAGTGCAGGGCAACGTGAAGCAGGGGCAGCGGCACATTTATGCGCAGCGCAATTTCTTCGTGGATGAAGACTCCTGGATGATCACCCTGGCCGACCACTATGACGGTCGCGGTACGCTGTGGCGCGTGGGCGAAGGCCATATCGCCCACAACTACCATGTCGGGCTGCCGGGCTACGCCATCGAAACGCTGTACGATCTGCTGGCAGGTCGTTACATCGCGCTTGGGCTGTATACCGAGGAGTCGGCCGCGCCGAACTTCGACTTCACTCCGACCTACAATCAGTTCACCCCGTCCGCCTTGCGCGCGGCTGGCGTGCGCTGAGTCCGTGCATCATGTCCGGGGCGCTGCGCCCGGGCGCTTGCACTCCGGCAGTTCGCATGGCCGCTCTCGCATGCAGCGACCATGTACGATTCGCGGGCACCCGAGGGGGTGCCCTTTTTTTCGCGTCAAAGCGACTCCAGGGCGCGACGCAGATTGGCGACGCTGCGTTCCACATTGTGCAGCTTGTCGAGTCCGAACAGGCCGATTCGAAAGGTCTTGAAGCTGGCAGGTTCGTCGCACATCAGCGGCACCCCCGCGGCAGTCTGCAGGCCCTGGGCGATGAACGCCTTGCCATTCTGAATGCTGTCATCACTGGTGTAGCTGACGACCACCCCCGGCGCTTCGAAACCCTTGGCTGCGACGCTGACGAAACCTTTCTCGGCAAGCAGCGCACGCACGGCGCGGCCCAGTTCAATCTGCTCTTCGCGCACCTTGTCGAAGCCGTAATCGCGGGTTTCCAGCATGGTGTCGCGAAAGCTCAGCAGGGCATCGGTGGGCATGGTGGCATGATAGGCGTGACCGCCGTTCTCATAGGCCCGCATGATCTGCAGCCACTTCTTGAGATCGCAGGCGAAGCTGTTGCTGGTAGTTTCCTCGATACGCTCCAGTGCCGTATCGCTGAACATCACCAGTGCACTGCAGGGCGAGGCGCTCCAGCCCTTTTGGGGGGCGCTGATCAACAGGTCCACACCGCATGCGCGCATGTCGACCCATAGCGTGCCGGAGGCAATGCAGTCGAGCACGAAAAGCCCACCGACCTCGTGGGTCGCGGCAGCAATCGCTTTGATATAGTCATCCGGCAGCAGGATGCCCGAGGAGGTCTCCACGTGGGGAGCGAAGACCATTTCCGGCCGGCGCTCGCGAATCTGCGCGACCACTTCATCGATCGATGGCGGCGCGAAGGGGGCCTGATCGCCCTCAGCTACCGGCCGCGCTTTAAGCACGATCTCTTCCCCGGGCAAACGGCCCATCTCGAAGATCTGACTCCAGCGATAGCTGAACCAGCCGTTGCGCACTACCAGGCAGCGGCGGCCCTGGGCGAACTGTCGGGCTACCGCCTCCATTCCGTAGGTACCGCCACCCGGAACCACCGCGACACCCGCGGCGTTATATACCTGCTTGAGTGTGCTGGACACATCGCGCATCACCTGCTGGAAGCGCTGCGACATGTGGTTGAGTGAGCGGTCGGTGAAAACCACTGAATATTCGAGCAGGCCGTCTGGATCGACGGAGGATACCTGGCGGGTCACGGGTGCGTTCTCCAATCTGGGGTCAGGCAGTGTCGGCCAAGCGGCCAACGTCATCAGTCTAGCGTTCGAACTGACTATCCTAACCCCATTTGCCGCCGCGATCAGTCCCGGGTCAGATGAAAGAGGAAATCCGTCGGTTTTGCCCTTGATATCGCCGAGGCCGATAATGACGTTGTCGTCCACCTTGCGGAAGTAGTCCATGATCGGCTGCCTGCCCCAGATCATCGCAGCCGAGACCTTGCCGGCATAGCGGATCTCTCGCATATGGGCACCACCGAGCTTGTCGTATACCTGTACCGAACCGTCAGCGCATGGAATAGCGCTCCGCTGGCGATGATCGCCGCGGCAATGATTTTTTTGGGTTCATGTGGACAGTCCGCTGGAATTAATCAGGCAGTACAGAGGTTCCAGCTGGCATCGCGGGCGGCGTGTATGTCGCCCTGGGTGAGCGTGAGGTAACCGTCGCGCTCGGCCTTGATCAGGTTGACATAGGCCCCCCAGACCAGAGCCATGAGAACTTCCGGTCGAATATCGCGACGGTAGATGCCTTTTTTCTGCATCGATCGGTAGTGGGCGAGGCTGGGCGCCAGGATCTTGCGTTCCAGTGCTCTGCTGGCGTCGTCCAGATACGGTCGATGGTCCTGCAGCTCTATGAAACGGAAGGAGTCCGGCTGTTCCCGGGCAAAATCGATCAGGCGTTGCCAGACGATCGAGAATTGCTCCCTGGGGGGCGTACAGCGATCCAGATCGCTGTAGAGATGCTTGCTCAAAGCGAGCTTTTCCTCGCGGAACAGCTCGTTGACCAGCACGTCCTTGCTCTCGAAATAACGATAAATGGTGCCGGTTCCCACGCCGGCCGCCTCCGCGACTACCGGCATCGGCACGCCATTGACGCCGCCCTCCGCAAAGACCTTCAGTGAAGCGCGAAGAATCGCGCCTCGCTTGTCCTTCACGCGCGGGCGGGGTGTTTTGAAATTGGTCGAATGATCGTTCATTCGCGCATTCTACCGATATCTGCTCAGCTGTACAGCTCTGCACCGTTATGGAGTCAGCGGACAGGGCCTCAGGGTGCCCGCAGAGGAATGCCGTGCCAAAGGTCAACGAAAGATAGGGATGATTCGAGCTGCTCCTGGAAAAAATCAGGGCGCCATTGGCGCCCTGACGCATCAGCCCTTGCGGCTATCGATGACCGCCCGCCAACTGGGTTTGTCGTCTTCGGCAGGTTGCTGCCGGGACCGCTTGTCTGCGCTGCGCACGATGAACCAGGCGAGCAGGGTAAAGATCGATACGGCCAGCAGGATCAGACTGGCGATCGCGTTGATCTCCGGACGGACACCCAGGCGTACGGCTGAGAATACTTCCATCGGCAGGGTGGTCGCGCCCGGCCCGGACACGAAACTGGCCAGTACCAGATCGTCCAGCGAAAGGGTAAAGGCCAGCAGCCAGCCTGCCAGAATGGACGGCGCTATCATCGGCACGGTGATCAGCAGAAAGGTTTTCCAGGGGCGCGCGCCCAGGTCCATCGCTGCTTCTTCGATGGATTGGTCGAGCTCGCCCAGGCGGCCGCTGACAACGATGGCGACGTAGGCGGTGGCAAAGGTGGTATGTGCAATCCAGATGGTCATCATGCCGCGCTCTGCGGGCCAGCCGATGGCCTGCGCCATGGCCACGAACAGCAGCAACAGCGACAGCCCCGTGATCACCTCGGGCATCACCAGTGGCGCAGTAACCAGTCCGGAAAACAGTGTGCGGCCCCGAAACCGCTTGATGCGGGTCATCACGAAGGCAGCCAGGGTGCCCAGCGCCACCGCCGCGGTGGCGGTGAAGAAGGCAATCTGCAGGCTGCGCTCCACTGCGCTCATCAGCTGGGTATTGCTCAACAGGCCGGCGTACCAGCGGGTCGACCAGCCACCCCAGACGGTGACCAGGCGCGAGGCGTTGAACGAATAGATCACCAGAATGACCATCGGCAGGTAGATGAAGGCCAGGCCGACCCAGAGCATGACCCCGGAGAAGCTGAAACGGCTTTTCATGCGTTCTTCTCCATCGCCTTGGACTGGTTGTAATGGAACAGAATGATCGGAATCAGCAGAATGCCCAGCATCACGATCGCCAGCGCCGAGGCGACCGGCCAGTCACGGTTGTTGAAGAACTCCTGCCAGAGCACCTTGCCGATCATCAGGGTTTCCGGGCCGCCGAGCAGCTCTGGAATCACGAACTCGCCGACGACTGGGATGAACACCAGCATCGAGCCAGCGACAATGCCACTCTTCGACAGCGGTACGGTAATGGTCCAGAACGCCTTGATGCGACCGGCGCCCAGGTCCATCGCCGCCTCCAGCAGGGTGTGGTCGTGCTTGACCAGATTGGCGAACAGCGGCAGTACCATGAACGGCAGGTAGGCATAGACGATGCCGATGTAGACCGCGGTATTGGTATTGAGGATCTGCATGGGCGTGCTGATGATGCCCAGCGACATCAGTGCCGAGTTGAGCAGACCATTGGTGCTCAGAATGCCCATCCAGGCGTACACGCGGATCAGAATCGCGGTCCAGGTGGGCATCATGATCAGCAACAGGAAGACCAGCTGCCGCTCGCGGGGAGCTCGGGCGATCGCGTAGGCCATTGGGTAGCCGAGAAACAGGCAGATCAGCGTCGAGATCAGTGCAATACGGATCGAACCGAGGTAGGCCGAGTAATACAGCGGGTCCTGACTCAGAAAGATGTAATTGCCGAAATTGAGTACGATGTTCAGCGTCTGTTCGACGTACTGCAACACCGGCTCGTAGGGAGGAATCGCCACCGCCGCCTGGGACAGACTTATCTTCAGCACCAGCGCGAAGGGCGCCAGGAAGAACAGGAACAGCCACAGGTAGGGGATGCTGATTACCCAGAATCGACCGGGAATGAGGCGTGGCAGCTTCATTGGTGCAGCACCACGCCGGCGTCACTCTCCCAACTGATGAACACCTGGTCTTCCCAGGTCGGTCGGGCTGAGCGGCGTTCGGAGTTGGGAAAGAAGGCCTGAACCTTCTGTCCGCTGTCGAGCCTGATGTAGTAGACCGAGTGGCCGCCAAGATAGGCGATGTCGTGCACCTTGCCGTGGGCCCAGTTGTAGTCGCCCTCGGGCTGTTCGGTGGTCACGGTCACCTTCTCGGGGCGCAGAGCATAGGTGATGTTGCGGTCCTGGGCGCGAGTGGAAATGCCGTGGCCCACGTAGATCTCCCGCTCGAGCGCAGGACAGCGGATAATCGCATGGTCTTCCATGTCGGCGGTGATCTCGCCCTCGAATATGTTGACGCTGCCAATGAACTCGGCAACGTGCCGGCTGACCGGGCTTTCGTAGATATCCATCGGCGTACCGACCTGGGCGATCCAGCCCTGGTGCATGATGGCGATGCGCTGGGCCATGGTCATGGCCTCTTCCTGATCATGGGTGACCATGATGCAGGTCACGCCGACCCGCTCGATGATCTCCACCAGTTCCAGCTGCATCTGCGAACGGAGCTTCTTGTCCAGCGCACCCATCGGCTCGTCGAGCAGCAGCAGCTTGGGACGTTTGGCCAGCGACCGGGCCAGTGCCACGCGCTGGCGCTGCCCTCCGGACAACTGGTGAGGCTTGCGCCGCGCATACTGGGTCATGTGGACCAGCTTGAGCATCTCGGCGACGCGCTCGTTGATATCGCTCTTTGGAAGGCGATCCTGCTTGAGTCCGAAGGCGATGTTCTGCTCGACCGTCATGTGCGGAAACAATGCGTAGGACTGAAACATCATGTTGATCGGACGGTCGTAGGGCGGCAGATCGGTGATGTCCTGCCCGTCCAGAAAAACGCGGCCTTCGGTCGGCCGTTCGAAGCCGGCCAGCATGCGCAGCAGCGTCGACTTGCCGGATCCGGAGCCGCCCAGCAGCGCGAAGATCTCGCCCCGGTTGATGCTCAGACTGACATCGTCCACTGCCAGCGCATCGTCGAAACGCTTGCTGACCCGGTCGATCTTCACGAACTCGCCTGGTTTTACGTCCGCCACGCTGTTTTTCATGGCACCTGCCGCACCCGCCATAACATTCTCCGAACCAAGACTACGCTGCCTCTGGCGGGACAGGTCCCGCCAGCATTACCCGGAAAAACCGCCGGGGCGGGGGTATTCGATGGGGCTGCGTTGCAGCCCCGGATGTCACCGGCCGGACTTTATGCGGTTCCAGGAACGGGTCACGATCCGCTGTGCAGCCAGCGGGCGAGGCTTGGCGATATACAGCTTGGCCATCACCTCTTCGGTCGGATAGATCGACGGATCATTGAAAATATCCTGATCGATCAACTCGTTGGCCGCCTTGTTGGGGTTGGCGTAGGCCACGTAGTCGGTGATGGGAGCAACCACTTCCGGACGAAGGATATAGTTGATGAAGGTATGGGCGTTGGCCGGGTTCGGCGCATCCTTGGGGATCGCCATCATGTCGAACCACAGCTGAGTGCCTTCCTTGGGTATCACATACTCGATATTGATGCCGTTCTCGGCTTCTTCCGCACGGTCAGCCGCCTGGAAGATGTCACCGGAGAAACCTACCGCCACGCAGATATCGCCGTTGGCCAGATCACCGATATAGCGCGAGGAGTGGAAATAGCGTACCGAGCCACGGACGCTCATCAGCAGATCCTCGGCTTTCTTCAGGTCGTCAGCGCTGGTGCTGTTCGGATTCAGGCCCAGGTAGCCAAGAGCTGAGGTGAGCATGTCGTCGCCGGAGTCGAGCATCGAGATGCCGCAGCTTGCCAGCTTGCCAGCGACTTCCGGATTGAAGACCAGATCCCAGGAATCCAGCGGGGCATCATCGCCGAGGATGGCCTTGACCTTGTCGACGTTGTAGCCGATACCGTTGGTACCCCACATGTAGGGAATGGCGTAACGCGTGCCCAGCCCAACCTCTTCCAGCTGCGCAATCAGCGCGGGATCGAGATTCTTCATGTTCGGCAGCAGGCTGTGATCCAGCTCCCGATAAACCCCAGCTTCGATCTGCTTGGCGAGGAAGTGATTGGAAGGCACGACCACATCGAATCCGGAACGGCCGGTCAGCAGGCGGGCGTCGAGGACCTCGTTGGAGTCGTAGACGTCATAGCGCACCTTGATGCCGGTTTCCTTTTCGAAATTGGCGATGGTGTCTTCGGCGATGTAGTCCGACCAATTGAATATATTGAGCGCCCCGGCTGCCTGAACGGAAGCGGCACCGCTGAGCAAGGCGGCGGTTGTCAGAGCCAGCAAGGTTTTCTGCATTGGTTCTTTCATTGTGTCTCCTCGACAGACTCCAGCCTGAGGTCGCCGGCCTGGTCTGTTTTTATGGTAGGTCGGCCCTTGCGGGTCGACCCGGTTCCGGTTGAGTGCCAGGGTTATCGGCCGGACTTGACTCGGGTCCAGGCACGGGTACGCACGCGCTCGATTTCTGCTGGCAGTTCGGCCAGCGTGAAGAGTTTATTCAAGGTTTCTTCGCTCGGATAGACACCCGGATCATTAAGAATAGCTTCGTCGATCAGTGGCTTGGAGGCTTTGTTACCATTTGCGTAGGCTACATAGTTGCTGATTTCCGCGATCACCTCCGGGCGCAGGATATAGTCCATGAAGACATAGGCATTGTCGACGTTTCGCGCATCAGCCGGAATAGCCATCATGTCGAACCACATGGCGGCACCTTCCTGGGGAATCACGTATTCCACCTGCTGGCCATTGCCCGCTTCCTCCGCCCGGGTAGCGGCCTGCAGAATGTCGCCAGACCAGCCCACGGCTACGCAAATATCGCCATTGGCGAGATCGGTAATGAACTTCGAGGAGTGAAAGTAGGTAATGTGTGGACGAACGCTCAGCAGGAGCGCTTCGGCCTTGGCGTAGTCGTCGATCGTGGTGCTGTTCGGGTCCAGACCGAGGTAGAACAACGCCGACGGGATTATTTCAGCGGGTGCATCGAGAAAGGCAACGCCGCAGCTGGCGAGCTTTGAAATATTCTCCGGTCTGAAAACCAGGTCCCAGGAGTCGACCGGTGCATTCTCGCCCAGCGCCGCCTTTACCTTGGCGACGTTGTAACCGATGCCAGTGGTGCCCCATAAGTAGGGAAAGGCGTACTGGTTGCCGGGATCATTGGTTTCCAGGGCCTTGAGCAGGGTTGGGTCCAGATGTTGCCAATTGGGTAGTCGGGCGCGATCCAGGGGCTTGAAGGCGCCGGCCTTGATCTGTTTGGCGAGGAACTGATTGCTGGGAACCACGATATCGAAGCCGGAGCGGCCTGACAGCAGCCTGGCCTCGAGGACCTCATTGCTGTCGAATACGTCATAGACGACGCGGATGCCGGTCTCCTTTTCAAAATTCGCCAGGGTGTCTTCGGCGATGTAGTCGGACCAGTTGTACACATTGACCACGCCCTGGGCCTGGGCGGCGACGCTGCCAAGGGTGACGGCGGCTGCCAGCAGGGTAACGCTCAGTTGCTTGACCATGGTTTCAGCTTCCCTTTCGATGTGTTGGCGATTCCGAGCCGACAGCTCCTGCGCTGTGGTGTCCGTGTTACACCCTGAGTTTCTCCAGCGTGAGGTCCAGACAATGCCGGATCAGGCCGACCAGTTCGTCGATCTGTTCCCTACTGATGACCAGCGGTGGTGACATGATCATGGTGTCACCCACTGCACGCATCACCAGCCCATTGGCAACGCAGATATCTCGGCAAAGGCCGCCCGCAGTGCCCTTCTCTCCGAAACGCTCGCGGGTGGCCTTGTCCTTGACGAGTTCAATGGCGCCGAGCATGCCGACGCCGCGTACCTCGCCCACCAGCGGATGATCCGCCAGCTCGGCAATTCTCCCTTGCAAATAGGGTGCCGCTTCGTTGCGCGCGTAATCAACGATGCCTTCCTCCCGCAGGATGCGCAGGTTCTCCAGCGCCACGGCCGCGGCGACCGGGTGTCCGGAATACGTGTAACCGTGAAAGAACTCACCACCCTCGCTGAGCGCCTCGACTACCCGGTCGCCGACGATCACGCCGCCCATCGGCAGATAACCCGAGGTCATGCCCTTGGCGATAGGCATCAGGTCCGGCTGCAGATCGTAGTACTGGCTGCCGAACCACTCGCCGGTACGGCCGAAACCGCAGATCACTTCGTCCACGACCAGCAGAATGTCGTGTTGGGCAAGGATGCGCTTGATCTCGGGCCAGTAACTTGCCGGTGGAATGATCACCCCGCCGGCGCCCTGGATCGGCTCGGCAATGAACGCGGCGATCTTGTCCTCACCCAGTTCGTGAATCTTCGCTTCGAGCTGGCGAGCGGCCCAGAGGCCAAACTCCTCCTCGCTCATGTCTCCGCCCTCGCCGTACCAGTAGGGCTGGGGTATGTGCACGATACCGGGGATCGGCAGGTCACCCTGCGCGTGCATCGGTGCCATGCCGCCGAGACTGGCGCCGGCGACGGTCGAGCCATGGTAGCCGTTGATGCGGCTGATGATGGTCTTCTTGCCGGGCTTGCCCTTGATGTCCCAGTAACGGCGCACCATGCGCAGCACCGTGTCATTGGCCTCGGAACCCGAGCCTGTGAAGAACACGTGGTTCATGTGCTCGGGAGCCAGTTCCGCGATGGCTGCGGCCAGTCGGATGGCGGGGGGATTGGCGCACTGGAAGAAGCTGTTGTAGTAGGGCAGCTCACGCATCTGGCGGTAGGCCGCGTCGGCCAGCTCTATACGACCGTAGCCGATATTGACGCACCAGAGCCCGGCCATGCCATCAAGAATGCGGTTACCATCGCTGTCCCAGAGATACACGCCATCGGCCCTTTCGATTACCCGGGTGCCGCGGGCCCCCAGCTGCCTGTGGTCGGTGAAGGGATGGAGGTAGTGCGCGGCGTCCAGTGCCTGGAGTTCCGCGGTGGTCGCCTTGGTTTGCGATGTCATGCGCTCGTCCTCTGCAAAGGGGGGCGGCGCGCGGCGCCGCCGTATCGATCAGACGCTCAACAGCAGGAACTCCCGTTCCCACGAGCTGATGACGCGTTTGTAGTTTTCGTGTTCGACCCGCTTGACCGCAACGTACCCGCGACAGAACTTCTCGCCCAGTACTTCCTCGATATCCTTGCAGGCCTCCATGCGCTCCAGGGCTGCCTCCAGAGTGAAAGGCAGGCGCAGGTTGCGGCGCTCGTACGCGCGACCCTTGACGGGAGCCGAGGGCTCCATCTTCCCGATCATCCCGAGATAGCCGCACAACAGACTGGCGGCGATCGCGATGTAGGGGTTGGCGTCTGCACCTGGCAGGCGGTTTTCCACGCGACGGTTTTGCGGATCGGAATCAGGTACGCGCAGGCCGGCTGTGCGGTTTTCCTCACCCCACTCGACATTGACCGGGGCCGAGGTGTCGGGCAGGAAGCGCCGAAATGAGTTCACGTTGGGTGCGAACAGGGGTAGCACCTCAGGTATGTACCGCTGCAAGCCGCCGATGTGATAAAGGAACAGGTCGCTCATCGAGCCGTCTTCGTTGGAGAAGATGTTCAGCCCGGTTTCCTTGTCGACGATGCTCTGGTGCAAGTGCATGGCACTGCCCGGCTCGTTGGTGATCGGCTTGGCCATGAAGGTGGCAGTCATGTCGTGCTTGAGCGCGGCTTCACGCATGGTGCGCTTGAACACAAGAATCTGGTCTGCCAGGTGCAGCGGGTCGCCGTGACGGAAGTTGATCTCCATCTGCGCCGTGCCTTCCTCGTGAATAAGGGTGTCCAGATCCAGGCCCTGCGCTTCGCACCAGTCGTACATGTCCTCGAACAGCGGGTCGAACTCGTTGGCAGCGTCGATGGAGAATGACTGACGACCAGTCTCCTGGCGGCCGGAGCGGCCTATCGGCGGCTGCAGCGGCAGGTCCGGGTCCTCGTTGCGCTTGGTAAGATAAAACTCCATTTCCGGCGCAACTATCGGCTTCCAGCCCTTTTCCTCGTAGAGCCTGAGGATCTTCTTCAGCACGTTGCGTGGCGACATCTCGATCGGCTGGCCACGCTTGTCGTAACAGTCATGGATGATCTGCGCAGTCGGTTCTATCGCCCAGGGCACCAGATAGATGGCGTTCTCGTCCGGCTTGCAGATCATGTCGATGTCGGCCGGGTCGAGCAGTTCGTAATAGATGTCGTCCTCGACGTAATCGCCGGTTACCGATTGCAGCAGGATGCTCTCGGGCAGGCGCATGCCCTTTTCCGAGATGAATTTCAGAGTGGGGGCGATTTTCCCGCGGGCAATGCCGGTCAGGTCGCTGACCATGCACTCCACTTCGGTAATCTTGCGTTCCTTCAGCCAGGTCTCGATGGTATTCATAAAGTCCTCTTGGCTGCGCGTGCCCGGCAGGCGTTTCCAAACGCCCTGAAGATCGACAGGTAGAAGGGGTTCTCCGTCACCTTCCACTCCGGATGCCATTGCACGCCCAGCGCGAAATTGTCGGCTTGGCTGACCGAGAAAGCCTCGATCAACCCGTCTGGGGCTGTTGCTTCAGGCCGCAGCCCGGGTGCCAGGCGATCAACCCCCTGGGTGTGAAGGGAGTTCACCTGGGCCGAGCTGCAGCCCGCGATCTCATAGAGTAGTCCTCCGGGATCGATCTGGATGCTGTGTGACGGTCCGTACTGTTCTTCGAGTGTCTGACTCTTGTCTTCGCGGTGTTCGATAAAACCGCCCACTTCATGCAGCCGCTGATGCAGGGTGCCACCAAAGGCGACGTTCATTTCCTGAAAGCCGCGACAGATGCCCAGCAGGGGTACGCCAGCCGCCACGGCTGCGCGTATCAGGGGCAGAGTAGTGGCGTCTCGCTGGGGGTCATGAAGGGTGCCAGGGGCGCTCGGCATTCCTGAGTAATGCTCGGGTTCCACATTGGATGGCGAACCGGTGAAGACCACACCGTCCAGCTGTGCCAGCACCTCGGCTATCTCCAGCTCTTCACCGAGGGCAGGGATCAGTAGGGTTGTCGCCTCGGCCCCGCGGGTCACGCCGAGAATGTATTTTTCGCCAACGATGTGGAAAGGATGCAAGCCGGAACGGTCTGTGCAACAGGAAATTCCGACCAGGGGTTTTGGAGTCGCAGACATGGCAAGATTCTGTAATCGAGAGTCCCAGCGTGGGGAAGGTTGTTCAATTTTTCATACAATAGCAGCAAAAAATGCTTTACACAAAAGCCCGTCCAGAGCGTTTTCGGGAAGACTTGAGAACCACTCGTCGGGCTGTGAATGGCCCCAAATGGTGCGCACTGCACCAGCTTTGTGCGGTTTGGCGTTACTTGACTGATACTGGCCTTTCGGATTTACTTCAAAGCCAGTGATCGCGTGATTGATATATTTTACAAATACAGGTGAAAAACCATGCAACCCCTAGCCGGCGTGGATGCCGTTCCAGCCAGCGCTGTGGCAGCCAGTGACGAGGCGGCCAGTTCCGGCTGCGTCGTGACGGCGCCCTTCAGCACGCAGGAAGCCGAGGCCTTTTTGGCCGCGCATCCGGAAATCCACTTCATCGATTTGCTGATCGCCGACATGAACGGCATCGTGCGCGGCAAGCGCATCGACCGGTCCGCTCTGATCAAGGCTTTCGAAAAGGGCATCGCACTGCCTGCTTCAATCTTTGCCCTCAACATCCAGGGCACCACGGTCGAGGAGACCGGCCTGGGGCTGGAGATCGGTGACGCCGATCGCATCTGCATGCCCATTCCTGGCACGCTTTCCATCGAGCCCTGGCAGAAGCGTCCCACCGGCCAGCTCCTGATGACCATGTACGAGCTGGATCGCAAGACGCCGTTCTTTGCCGACCCGCGGTATGTGCTCAAGCGAATCGTAGAGCGGTTCGATGAGCTGGGGCTAAGGCCAGTATCGGCCTTCGAGCTTGAATTCTATCTGATCGATCAGGAGAACATTACCGGTCGGCCCCAGCCGCCTCGTTCACCCATGTCTGGCAAGCGCCCGAACTCGGTTCAGGTCTATTCAATGGACGACCTGGACGAATACGCCGAATTCCTGCAGGACGTCATCGAAGCTGCCCACGAGCAGGGCATCCCCGCTGACGCCATTGTCGCGGAGTCCGCGCCCGGCCAGTTCGAGGTCAACCTTCATCACGTGGATGACCCAGTCAAGGCCTGTGACTACAACGTGCTGCTCAAGCGGGTCATCAAGAACGTCGCCTATGACCATGAGATGGACACCACCTTCATGGCCAAGCCGTACCACGACCAGGCCGGCAACGGCATGCATGTGCACATCAGTCTGGTCGACGAGCAGGGAGTGAACGTCTTTTCGCCGAATCCGGACGGATCGCTCAGCGATCTATTGCGTTGGTCGATCGGTGGATTGCTGGCTACGCTGCCCGAGTACATGGCGTTTCTCTGCCCGAACGTGAACTCCTATCGACGCTTCAGTCCAGGATTCTTCGTTCCCTGCGCGCCGACCTGGGGCATCGACAACCGCACGGTAGCGGTGCGCGTGCCGGGCGGCGACCCCGAGTCCATGCGTATCGAACATCGTCTGGCAGGCGCGGATGCCAATCCCTACCTGCTGATGGCCGCACTGCTGACTGCCATCCACCACGGCATCAGCAACCGCATCGAGCCGCCACCGATGACCGAAGGCAATGCCTACGATCAGCACGAAGCCTCGCTGCCGACCAACCTGCGTGACGCCCTGCGCGAGCTGGAAAACTCGAAGGTGATGAAGGAGTACATCGGCGAGGATTATCTGGACGTCTTCGAGCTGTGCAAGGAAAGCGAGATGGAAGAGTTCGAACGGACCATTTCCGACCTCGAGTACATGTGGTACCTCCATACAGTCTGATCGAGCAGGGCGCGACCTGGTATCAGGCCAGCGCCCACGATGCTCCCCGTCACTCACCACTGCGCGGTCAACAGTGCGCGGACGTCTGCGTCGTCGGTGGTGGATTCACTGGTATCAGTGCGGCGCTCGAGCTGGCGCAGGCCGGACTCCGGGTTGTATTGCTGGAGGCCGAACAGCTTGGCTGGGGCTGCTCCGGACGCAATGGCGGTCAGATCAACCCGGGCCCGGCCTGTGACATGTCGACTCTGGTGCGCCAGCTCGGATCCGCCGATGCGAGCCGTGTCTGGAGCCTGACCATTGAGGGCGTAAACCTGCTGCGCGAGCGGGTGCGAACCTTGGGAATCGACTGCGACCTGAAGTTCGGCATCCTGCAGGTTGCCGGCACGCCGCGGCAGGTCGCCGAGCTGCAGGCCTGGCAGGCGCAGCTGGAACAGATTGGCTACGCGCAGCTGGAATACCATGACCGGACCGCTCTTGGAGCCCTGCTCCAGGGGCCTTACCTTGCCGGCGTCATGGATCATGGCGGTGGCGACCTGCATCCTCTCAATTATCTGTATGGGCTGGCTCGGGCTGCCCACAAAGCCGGCGCGCTCCTCTTCGAGCAGTCCGCGGTGCATGACTGGAGCCAGAATGCCGACGGGGTGCAGCTGCGTACCGCGCAGGGTAGCGTCCAGGCCGGGCATGCGATCCTGGCCGGCAATGCCTATGTCGGAAACCTGCTGCCCTGGGGGCAGCGCCGCTTTCTGCCGGTAGGCAGCTACATCGGCGCGACCCGCCCCCTCGGCGAACTGGCAAAGCACCTGATTCCGTCCCGGGCTGCCGTCTGCGACATGAAGCACCTGCTCGATTACTACCGGCTTACGCCGGACAATCGCCTGCTCTTCGGGGGGCGCGCCAGCGCGCGCGATGAGCATCCCGAGAGGCTGCGTCAGGCGATGCGCGAGCGGATGACGGCCGTCTTCCCTGCTCTGGCTGATGAAGATTTCGAGTATCTCTGGGGAGGCAAGGTGGCGATGACCCTGAACAAGGCGCCACAGTTCGGCCGAATCGGTAGCCGGGTGCTGTTCGCGCAGGGCTATTCCGGGCAGGGCGTGGCTTTGTCGGGTCTGGCGGGTCAGCTGATGGCCCAGGCCGTCCTCGGACGGAGCGAAGGCTTCGACCTGTTCGGCCGCATCCGGCATGCCCCTGTACCGCCGGGAAGCTCGGTGCAGTCGGCGATCCGCGCGCTGGCACTCTTCTGGTACCGGCTGCAGGATCTGCGCGGATGAATCTGTTCACACGCCTGGCCAGCTGGCGCGAGGCACGACGCCTCGAGCAGCTGCAGATCCCTGATTCCCTGTGGTTAGAGGCACTAGGCGACTGGCGCGCCTATCGACGGCTTACTGATCAGGATCGAATCCGTCTGCAGGATCTCGCCCTGCGCCTGTTGCTGCGCAAGCACTTCAGGGTGATGGACGGGGTCGAGCTGAGTGATGCCATGCATCTGCGCATCGCCGGTATGGCCGCCTTGCCCGTTCTGCATCTGGGGTTGCAGTGGTATGACGGCTGGCAGACCCTCATCGTCTATGACGGACCCTTCGTGGCCGAGCATAGCTGGGAGGACGAGTTCGGAATCGTGCATCATGAAGTGAGCGAGCGCAGTGGCGAGGCCTGGGAACGCGGTCCGGTCGTTCTGTCCTGGGAGGATGTGCTGGCGTCCGGACGCGATGGTTACAACGTGGTGATCCATGAGCTGGCGCATACCCTCGACATGCGCCAGTCCGGCGCCAACGGGGCACCGCCGCTTCACCCCGACATGGACCCCGGCACCTGGACGCGTGATCTGTCCGATGCCTGGGAGGAACTGCTCCGTCGTGCCGAAGCCGGCGAACCGCTGCCGTTGGACCACTATGCTCTGGAAGATCCGGCCGAATTTTTCGCGGTGCTCAGCGAAGCGTTCTTTGAAGAGCCGGAAGCGCTCGCCACTGCGCTCCCGGCGGTCTACCGCCAGCTCGAGCTGTTCTATCGTCAGTCGCCCTGGCCGCTTGCTCCATTGCCGAGGGGGTAAGGTGCCGGGCAGAGGAGGCCGCCTTGCGACGCTTGGCTGGCCTCTTGGGAGCTGGATGTTCAATAATGCCTGCACCTAGCGCATGCCATTCACTTGCTGGAGAGTTGCCCATGTCCCGTCTCGTTACCGTCGCCGCCACCCAGATGAGCTGTTCCTGGGATCGCCAGGACAACATCGCCAAGGCCGAGCGTCTGGTCCGCCAAGCTGCCAGCCAGGGAGCGCAGATCATTCTCATTCAGGAGCTGTTCGAAACTCCGTATTTTTGCCAGAAGCCCAATCCGGAATACCTGCAGCTGGCAACAACGGTCGAGGACAACCCCGCCATTGCCCATTTTCAGGCGCTCGCCAAGGAGTTGCAGGTGGTCCTGCCGATCAGCTTTTTCGAGCTGGCCGGCCGCTCGCGCTTCAACAGCGTAGTGATCATCGATGCCGACGGTCGGAACCTGGGCACCTATCGAAAGAGCCACATCCCTGACGGCCCCGGCTACCACGAAAAGTACTACTTCAACCCCGGTGATACCGGCTTCAAGGTCTGGCAGACCCGTTATGCGAAGATCGGCGTGGGGATCTGCTGGGATCAGTGGTTTCCGGAGTGCGCCCGGGCCATGGCACTCAAGGGGGCGGAGATTCTCTTCTATCCGACCGCCATTGGCAGCGAGCCGCATGATTCGAGCATCACCTCGCGCGATCACTGGCAGCGTGTCCAGCAGGGCCATGCCGGGGCCAACCTGATGCCGCTGGTGGCGAGCAACCGCATCGGCACCGAGGAGCAGGACGGCTACGACATCACCTTCTACGGCTCATCCTTCATCGCCGATCAGTTCGGTGCCAAGGTGCAGGAGGCCGGCGAGAGCGAAGAGGCGGTACTGGTCCAGCAGTTCGACCTGGATCGGCTCGAACACGTGCGCGCTGCCTGGGGCGTGTTCCGCGA
Source organism: Pseudomonas sp. (assembly GCA_030603065.1). GTDB lineage: Bacteria > Pseudomonadota > Gammaproteobacteria > Pseudomonadales > Pseudomonadaceae > Halopseudomonas. The sequence goes on along the minus strand of JAUVYN010000025.1, from coordinate 20,293 downwards.
TCGCCGTCCGAATCTCTACGGGCCGATCAAGACACTCGATGGCGATCTGGAGTCCTGAGAGACATGTATACCCTGCATAGCACACCCCGCGCCGATGGCTATCGCATGCCTGCCGAGTGGGAGCCGCATGGCCAGACCTGGATGGTCTGGCCCGAGCGCCCGGATAACTGGCGTCTGGGCGGCAAGCCGGCGCAGGCGGCATTCGCCGAGGTGGCTCGCGCGATAGCCAGTTTTGAGCCGGTGACTGTCTGCGTCTCGCCGACCCAATATGCCAACGCCAGCGCGCTGCTTGCCCATCCGGGCATCCGCGTGGTCGAGCTGAGCACTGATGATGCCTGGGTACGCGATACCGGACCGACCTTCGTGGTCAATGGGCAGGGTGGCCTGCGCGGCGTGGACTGGACCTTCAATGCCTGGGGAGGCTTCAACGGGGGGCTTTACTGGCCCTGGCAGAAGGACGATCAGGTCGCCGACAAGATCCTCGGACTGGAGCGCTGCCCCCGCTATCGGACCGAGGGTTTCGTGCTTGAAGGTGGTGCTATCCATGTGGATGGGGAAGGCACCCTGATCACCACCGAAGAGTGTCTGCTCAATCCCAACCGCAACCCCCACATGGTGCGCGAGGAGATTGAGTTGAAGCTGGGTGACTATCTCGGCATCGACAAGGTGGTCTGGCTGCCTCATGGTCTTTATAACGACGAAACCGATGGTCATGTCGACAACTTCTGCTGCTTCGTGCGGCCTGGTGAAGTGCTGCTGGCCTGGACCGATGACGAGCAGGATCCGAACTTCGCGCGCTGCCAGGCCGCACTGCGCGTGCTGCAGGCCAGTCGGGATGCGCAGGGACGGGAGTTCGTGGTGCACCGGATGCCGATTCCGGGCCCGATTCATGCCACGGCTGAGGAGTGCGAAGGCGTCGACCGGGTCGCCGGCAGCCAGCCACGGGATCCTTCGGTGCGCCTGGCCGGGTCCTACGTGAACTTTCTGATCGTCAACGGAGGTATCATCGCGCCGTCCTTCGGTGATCCGAAGGACGACGAAGCACGCGAGATCCTGCAGCAGCTTTTCCCAGATCGCCGGGTGGTTATGGTTCCGGGGCGGGAAATCTTGCTGGGCGGTGGCAACATCCACTGCATCACGCAGCAGCAGCCGGCGGTCTGATACGCAGCTGTAGTCGAGCGGGCGCTGGTCCTAGTCCCGGTTGGTGTTTCCCTTCGACTTGCTCACCCTGTTGCGCTCGGCGCGCATCGCCTCGAGATCGGCCAGTTCATCCAGCTGGCACAGGGTGCACTGGCCGTCGTCCGGCTTGCTGCTTTCCACATAGCGGACGCGCCGACTGGCGGATTGCCGGTCGGCGCTGACGCGAAAGCGTGGTCTGTCTTCGCTCATGTCATTCGCTCCACAGTGCCCACGCATGGGGCACTTTCAACTGCCCAGCAATTTCCGGCCTCTTGCCACGGCTGCGCGAACCTGCGCCGGCGCGGTGCCGCCGATATGGTTGCGGGCGTTTACCGAGCCTTCCAGGGTAAGCACTTCGAAGACGTCCTGCTCGATCTGATCGCTGAACTGGCGTAGCTCGTCCAGGCTCATGTCGGCCAGATCCTTGCCGCTCTGCACGCCGTGCTTGACCGCATGCCCGACGATCTCGTGGCAATCGCGAAAGGGAAGACCCTTGCGTACCAGATAATCGGCCAGATCGGTGGCGGTAGAGAAGCCACGGCGGGCCGCTTCGCGCATTACCTCGACCCTGGGCTGGATCGCCGGAATCATGTCCGCGAAGGCGCGCAGGCTGTCGCGCAGGGTATCCACCGCATCGAACAGCGGCTCCTTGTCTTCCTGGTTGTCCTTGTTGTAGGCCAGCGGCTGGCTCTTCATCAGGGTCAGCAGGCCCATCAGGTGGCCGTAGACGCGGCCGCTCTTGCCGCGCACCAGCTCGGGTACATCGGGATTCTTCTTCTGCGGCATGATCGATGAGCCGGTGCAGAAGCGGTCGGGCAGATCGATGAAGTTGAACTGTGAGCTGGTCCAGAGCACCAGCTCCTCGGAAAAGCGCGACAGGTGCATCATCGCCAGGGCAGCAGCCGCGCAGAATTCGATGGCGAAGTCGCGGTCGGACACACCGTCCAACGAGTTGCCTGACACTGCCTCGAAGCCCAGGAGTTCGCAGGTGATGCTGCGGTCGATCGGGTAGGTGGTGCCGGCCAGTGCGGCGCTGCCCAGCGGCATGCGGTTGACCCGCTTGCGGCAGTCGGCCAGGCGCTCGGTGTCCCGCGCAAGCATCTCGAACCAGGCCAGCAGATGATGGCCGAAGGTTACCGGCTGCGCGGTCTGCAGGTGGGTAAAGCCGGGCATGATGACCTCGGCGTGCTTTTCGGCCTGCTCCAGCAGTCCGCTCTGCAGGCGCTGCAGTTCGCCGAGAATCACGTCGATCTCGTCGCGCAGCCACAGGCGGATATCGGTGGCGACCTGATCGTTGCGCGAGCGGCCGGTGTGCAGCTTCTTGCCGGTAATGCCGATACGGTCGGTCAGGCGAGCCTCGATGTTCATGTGCACATCTTCCAGATCCACTCGCCACTCGAACTGGCCGGCCTCGATTTCACCGCGAATCTGTGTAAGGCCTTCAATGATCTGGTCGCGTTCGACGTCGCTCAGCACGCCGACCTTCGCGAGCATGGTCGCATGGGCGATCGAGCCCTGGATGTCGTGCTTGTAGAGGCGCTTGTCGAAGTCCACCGAGGCGGTGAAGCGTGCGACGAAGGCGTCGACCGGTTCGCTGAACCGTCCGCCCCAGGATTGATTGGTAGTTTTGTCTTGGCTCATGTCGGTGGATCCGTAATCAAGGATTCGGCGGCTTGCAGGGAGCAAGATGCGCTGCTCGAAGCCGCATAGCATACCATTTCCGCTTGCGCGAGTACGCCGGGCTGAACCACACTTCGGCCATGAAGAACGGACTCTGGACCCTGCTCAAAAAACCCTACGGCGGCGAAGACTTCTTTTTGCCGGATCTGTGTTCGTCTGTCGCGGTATTCACCCTGGTGGTGCTGTCGGAGCTGGTCGTCATCGTCTGGGTGCTGGCCCAGCCGGTCGCGGGTAGTTTTGACTGGACCCAGCTGGCCATGGCCTCGCTGTTCGTCCAGTGGATCGTACTGCTTTCGGCCGCCCTGCTTTGTCGATTGCGACCCTGGATGCAGCGCCGTCCTCTGGGACTTGCAATCGCGGCCTGTTATCTGGTGGTTTTAGGGCTAACCCTGCTGTTCACCGTGCTGGCCCACTGGGCCCTGAACGATGGGCTCGCGCTGCCCCTTACCTGGCGCCCCGGGCAGCTGATCCGCCACGGGCTGATTGCGCTGATCATGACCAGTCTGCTGCTGCGCTATTTTTATCTTCAGCAGCAATGGCAGCTGCAGAGTCGCGCCGAACTCGCTGCGCGTCTGCAATCGCTTCAGTCGCGTATCAAGCCACACTTTCTGTTCAACAGTCTCAACAATATCGTCAGCCTGATCGGCAGTCAGCCGGACAAGGCAGAGCTGGCGGTGCTCGACCTGGCGGATCTGTTTCGCGCCAACCTGGAGGATGCCGCCGGCATCGCCACCTGGGGCCAGGAGAAGCGGCTATGTGAAGGTTATCTGCGCATAGAGAAGTATCGACTCGGTGATCGGATGCGGGTCCACTGGGACACGGACGGCTTGCCAGCCGACACTCCCATGCCCCTGCTGACGCTGCAGCCATTGCTTGAAAACGCCATTCTGCATGGGCTGCAGCCAAGTCGTGAAGGTGGAGATATTCGCATTCAGGGTACCTATCTGGATGGCCACGTTGAACTGGAGGTGTCGAATAGTTGTCCAGACGTGGTAGATAGCCACCAGGGGGCGCGCATGGCGCTGCAAAACATCGAATCAAGACTGACTGCGCTGTTTGGCCCCCTGTCCCGTGTGGAGTCATGGCGCGATGGTCCGCGCTTCGTCAGCAAGCTGGTCTATTCTTGTAAGCAACTGTCCCTAATTCAAAAGAGAAGTCATTAAGGCATGAAAGTACTGATCGCCGATGATGAACCACTCGCCCGTGAGCGCCTTGCACGTCTGGTCGATGCGCTTCCCGGTTACTCGGTGCTGCCGGACATGGCAGCCAATGGAGAGGAGGCGCTGAAGCTGATCGACGACCTCCACCCGGATATCGTGCTGATGGATATTCGCATGCCGGGAATGGACGGGCTTCAGGCGGCCGCTCGGCTCTGCGAGCAAAGCCATGCGCCGGCCGTGGTGTTCTGCACCGCCCATGGTGAATACGCGCTCGAGGCTTTTCAGGTGAGTGCGGTGGGTTACCTGCTGAAGCCTGTGCGCAGCGAAGACCTGGGCGATGCGCTGGCCAAGGCGCAGCGCCTGAACCGGGTACAACTGGCCAGCCTCGGCAAGGCCAGCGCCAACGCTGACTCGCCCCAGCCGCGCAGCCATATCAGCGCCCGAACCCGTCGTGGGGTCGAGCTTATTCCGGTCGAGGAAGTGCTCTACTTCATTGCCGACCACAAGTACGTCACCCTGCGCCACTGCGACGGGGAGGTGTTGCTCGACGAGCCGCTCAAGGCGCTGGAAGATGAATTCGGCGACTACTTCGTGCGCATCCATCGCAATGCATTGGTGGCGCGCAACCGTATCGAACGGTTACAGCGTAGCTCCATGGGGCATTTTCATCTGCAGCTAAAGGGCTTGCCCAGCGAAACGCTGACGGTCAGTAGGCGGCATGTGCCGGGTGTTCGAAAGCTGATGGATCGTATGTGAGGCGCGGCTCTGGGATTCGCGGTGTGCATGTGCGCCAGCGCATCGCGTATCATGCGGTTTGAAGCTGACAGAGAATCCCATGACCCGACATCTGCGAATCGCCACCCGCAAGAGCGCCCTGGCCCTGTGGCAGGCCGAGTACGTCAAAGCGCGACTGGAAGAACTCCACCCTGAGCTGCAGGTCAGCCTGGTGCCCATGGTAAGCCGCGGCGACAAGCTGCTCGACTCTCCCCTGGCCAAGATTGGCGGCAAGGGGCTGTTCGTCAAGGAACTCGAGGCAGCGTTGATGGCCAATGAAGCCGATCTCGCCGTGCATTCCATGAAGGACGTACCGATGAGTTTCCCTTCAGGGCTCGGACTGTATGTCATCTGCGAGCGTGAAGATCCACGCGATGCCTTTGTTTCCAACCGCTACGAGAGCCTGAGCAGTCTGCCGCCCGGTAGTGTTGTCGGCACTTCGAGCCTGCGCCGCCAGGCACAGCTGATGGCACGTCGGCCGGACCTCCAGGTGCGTTTTCTCCGTGGCAACGTCAATACCCGCCTGGCCAAGCTCGACGCGGGTGAGTACGACGCGATCATTCTTGCCGCCGCAGGTCTGATGCGCCTGGGTTTCTACGACCGAATCGGCTATGCCATGTCACCGGAAGAAAGCCTTCCCGCCGGGGGGCAGGGCGCGGTGGGTATCGAATGCCGCACCGAGGATACCGAGCTGCATGCGCTGCTCGCCCCGCTGAATGACCCGGACAGCGGCATTCGGGTGCGTGCCGAGCGGGCGCTGAATCATCGGCTGAATGGAGGATGTCAGGTGCCCATCGCCTGTTATGCGGTGCTCGAAGATCAGCAGATCTGGCTCCGCGGCATGGTCGGACAGCCTGACGGTTCACGGCTCATCACTGCCGAGGCTCGGGGCCCGATAAGCGATCCGGAAGGACTCGGCGTACAGGTCGCTGAAGACCTGCTGGCGCAGGGAGCTCAGGAAATCCTCGATGCGGTCTATCAGGACGGTCGGCCTGAATGAAACCCAGCGTTCTGCTGACCCGCGCCGAGGCCGACAACCGTCGGCTCGCGGCGCGGCTGGCGGAGTATGGCGTAGCAACTGCCAGCCTACCTCTGCTGGCCATCGAGCCGATGGAGGAGGGACCGGCAGAGCGCACCCTGATTCTGGACCTTGACCGTTACCACGCGGTGATGGTGGTCAGCCCGGTCGCTGCGCGGCTGGGACTCGAGCGGCTTGACCGTTACTGGCCACAGCTACCCATGGGGGTGCACTGGTTCGCTGTTGGAGCGGCCACTGCGGCCGAGCTGGAGGCGTACGGTTTGCGCGTGCAGGTCCCTGCGCAGGGGCAGACCAGCGAGGCACTGCTGGCCCTGCCGATCTGGCGCGATCTGCTCGCCATCGAGGGGCTGCGGGTTCTGATCTGGCGAGGTGCTGGCGGCCGCGAACTCCTTGCTGACAATGTACGGGCCGCCGGCGGGCAGGTCGACTATCTGGAGTTATACCGGCGGGTTGCACCGCCCGGACTCGAACAACGTCTGACCGACGCTGCACAAAAGGGCGTACGGTCTATAGTCATAGCCAGTGGGCAAGGCCTGCAGCACTGGCATCAGGCCAGTGGATCACGTTGGGAACAGTGGCGCACATGGCGCTGCTGGGTGCCTAGCCAACGCGTTGCAAGCCTCGCCAGGGATATGGGCTGCACTGACGTCATCGTCTGCGAGGGAGCGGATGATCAGGCCGTGGTGGCCGCGGTCACGGCCAACCCGCTGACAGCATAAGGGGAACAGGGTGAAAGACGAGCAGAACAAAAAGGGCTCAGGCTCGGAACGCAAGGCCAAGGAACCCACTGAACGAGCCTCCGAGGCCGAACCGACGATGCCTCTGGCTCCGGAAGCGACGGCGGACACCGCCCAGCCGGATATGGCTGGGGAGGCCGGAGTGAAGTCCGCGGCTGCACTTGATCCCGCGGTCCAGGCCGGAGCATCCGCCAAAACTGCGGACGCCGACACCACACGGGGCAAGCGCCCTGATGTAGAGAGTGAAAAGGGGCGGACCGGATCATCAGGAGATGGCAGCAGCGTGCCTCCCGGTAAGCCACCGGCAAAGGCCAGCAGCGGTGGAAAAGGCCTGTCGAGCCTGGCCCTGTTGATCGCCCTCGCCGCTCTGGGCCTGAGTGGCTGGCAGTGGTATCAGAGCCAGCCGCCTGCGACGGATCTGGAGGAAGAGGCGGAGTTTGCGCAGATGGCTGAAAACCAGCGGCTTAATCAGTCGCGCCTGCAAAGCATCGAGCAGCAACTCCAGCAGCGAGCAGAAGTCCAGGAGGTCCAGCAGCTGCAACGTCTTGCCACGGATTTGCAGCGCAGCCAGCAGGCCCTGGGCCAGCGACTCGAGGCCCTGCAGGGTGAGGCGCAGGCCGACTGGAAGCTCGCCGAGGCCGAATACATGCTGCGCCTGGCGGGGTTGCGTCTGCTTGCCGCGCAGGACGTGCGTTCTGCCAAGGAGCTGCTGCGTGCGGCTGACGAAATTCTGCGTGAGCAACCCGACAGCGGCGTGTTTGCGGTGCGCGAACAGCTTGCCCAGGCCCTCGCAGAGCTGGAAACGCTACCCGAGATCGATCGTCCCGGAATATATCTGCGCCTCGCTGCGCTGCATGATCAGGTAAACCGTATCGTTGCACTGCCGGTACCGGTATTCGATCCGGATGAGGTCTCCGTCGAAGAGGAGTATGAAGATCGGCTGGCCCGGCGCACCCGCGCCGAGCGGGTTCTGATGCGTCTGGAGCGCTATGTCCGGGTGGATTTCCAACGCGGGAAGGTCATCACGCCACTGCTCGACGAGGCAGAGATGCAGCGTATTCGTCGTACGCTCCAGCTTACCCTCGAACAGGCCCAGTGGGCGGCACTGCGAGGGGAGCCAGAGGTCTACCGCGCCAGCCTGGAACGGGCCGACACCATACTCCAGCAGTTCTTCGAACTGGATAATCCGCAGGTTCGCGCCCTGCAGGGACAACTGGCGCTGCTCGCTGAACAACAGATTGCCCTGCGGACCCCTGACCTGGCACCTCTGCAGCGCAGCCTGGCGGCCTATGTCCTGAGTCTGCGTACCAGCGGGTCAAGCCAGATCCCGATGGAGGCAGGCGATGAGTAAAAGCTATATCGCAGTGCTGGCGGTCCTGCTGATCGCTGCGCTGATCGGGATGGCTGTTGCGGAGGACCCCGGCTATCTGCTGATCGCCTGGCGCAACATGTCCCTGGAAACCAGCGTCTGGGTCGGACTGGCCTTCCTGCTTGCGCTCTGGCTTTTCCTGTCGCTCGCAAAGGCCTTCGTTCGGCTGGTCAATGCCTCCGGCCGACGGATCAATCCCTGGTCGCGCCGCAATCGGCAGCGGCGAGCCAGCACGTTGACGACGCGTGGCCTGCTGGAATTCGCCGAGGGTCATTGGGACAAGTCGCTCCGTCTGCTCAAACGCTCCGCTCCCCAGACCGAGCAGCCGCTAATCAATTATCTCGCCGCAGCGCGCGCCGCCAACGAGCTGGAAGATTACGCCGAATGCGATGGATTGCTGCGTGAAGCCTACGAGACGACCCCCCAGGCCGAGGTGGCGATTGCCGTGACCCAGGCCCAGCTGCAAATCGCCAGAGGGCAGCTGGAACAGGCGCTGGCGACCCTGACACGGCTGCTGAAGGAGCATCCGCGGCACCTGTACGCGCTCAAGCTCAAGGCTCAGCTCTATGTTCGTCTGGAGGATTGGCAGCGTCTGCGGGAAATGCTTCCGGCGCTACGCAAGCACAAGGTGCTGCGCGATAGCGAACAGGAGGCACTGGAGCATCAGGTCTATGCTGCGCTTCTGGCTGAAGCCGGACAACGTTCCCGTGGCGCTGGCCATGGCTCGGAGGAGGTTACCCGCCTCTGGGAAGAAGTCCCCCGGTCCATGAAGCAGGATCCGCGTCTGATCGAGGTGTACTGCCTGCAGCTTCGCGGGCTGGGTGCGGAGGCTCTGGCGGAGGAGGTATTGCGCCAGGCCCTCAAGCAGTCTTTCAACGACCGCCTGGTCCAGCACTACGGTCTGGTGCAGGGCAAGGACCCAGCGAAACAGCTGGCGACCGCGGAACGCTGGCTGGCTGAGCATCCGCACGACGCCACGCTGTTGCTGGCGCTGGGCCGCCTCGCTCTGCGCAATAGCCTGTGGGGCAAGGCAAGGGAGTATCTGGAAGCCAGCTTCAACAGCAAACGGGATATCCAGACCTGCGCCGAGTTGGTGCGTCTGCTAGAGCACCTCGGTGAGCAGCAGGCCAGCCAGCAGGCCCTTAGGGAGGGGTTTGGGCTGATGGCGCATGATCTGCCGGCGCTGCCGATGCCACAAGCCGCGCTGCCCCGCTGAAGCGGCTTCCTCAGTCCCGCGGAGCGTAGGCGAACACGTCCGAATACAGCTGGTCTGCCGGCATGCCCGCGGCGACCAGCGTGTCGAAGGTGCCGTAGACCATGCCGGGCGAACCGCTCACGTAGAAGTCGTAGCTTGCCAGATCGGCCAGATCCTCCAGAATCGCCTGAGCCAGCACGCCCTGACGGCCTGGATACGCCGCGTCGTCGCTCACTACCCGGTGCAGATACAGCCGGCTCTCCTGTTCCCAGCGCTCCCAATGGGGCGCAGCGTAAAAGTCGGAGGCTTCTCGCACTCCCCAGTAAACATGCAGGGGGAGTGTAACCTGCTGCGCAAGGCAGTACTCCACCAGGCTCTGAATCTGGGCCAGTCCGGTTCCGGCAGCGATCAGCACCAGCGGGCGCTGCGGAGGACCAGCCAGTCGACAATCGCCGAAGGGTGCGCGGATGCGTACCAGCCGCTCCCGTCGAAGGTGTTCCACCAGGGCCAGCGTCGACTGGTCCCGCGCCTGAATGTGCAGCTCCAGCTCCCGCCCTTCATGGGGCGCCGACGCTATCGAAAACGCCGACACTTCCCCGTCAGGCCTTTCGAGCAAGAGATATTGGCCGGCGTGGTAGTTCAGCGGTCTGCCTGCCGGGGCTCGCAGCCGGATGCGCCATACTTCGGCGTGCAGTGGCGTGGCCTCGATCAGTTGGCAGCTCAGGTCGCGTATCGGCAGCTCGCCCGGAGCGAGTACGCCGTCCCAATGCAGCACGACATCGTTCAGCGGTTCCGCGATACAGGTATAGAATTCTCCCCGCTCGAGGACCGCGTTGCCCTGCAGTACCCGACCGGCCCGCAGTTCCGCAGCACATATGTGGCAGTTACCGTTGCGGCAGCTTTGCGGCACCTGGTAGCCGAGACGCCGGGCGGCATCAAGAATTCGCTCGCCGGGGAGCGTCTCGAGCTGGTGTCCGTAGGGTTCGACGAGCACTCGCATCAGTCGATACCCAGTTCTTGCCAGATGGCGTCGACCCGCTGCACGACTTGTGGGTCCTGAGTGATCGCCACCCCCCACTCGCGGGTCGTTTCACCCGGCCATTTGTTGGTGGCGTCCAACCCCATCTTGCTGCCCAGCCCGGAGACCGGCGAGGCGAAGTCCAGGTAATCGATCGGAGTGTTATCGATCAGTACAGTGTCGCGCTTGGGGTCCATGCGGGTGGTGATGGCCCAGATCACATCGTTCCAGTCGCGCACGTTGACGTCGTCGTCAGTGACGATCACGAACTTGGTGTACATGAACTGGCGCAGGAAGCTCCACACGCCGAGCATGACGCGCTTGGCATGGCCGGGGTACTGCTTCTTCATCGAGACCACCGCCATGCGGTACGAGCAGCCCTCCGGCGGCAGGTAGAAATCGGTGATCTCCGGGAACTGCTTCTGCAAAATCGGGACGAACACCTCGTTCAGCGCTACACCCAGCACCGCTGGCTCGTCCGGTGGACGGCCAGTGTAGGTACTGTGATAGATAGGCTTGCTGCGCTGGGTAATGCGTTCGATGGTGAACACCGGAAAACGGTCCACTTCGTTGTAATAGCCTGTATGGTCGCCGAAGGGGCCTTCCTCGGCGGTCTCGCCGGGGTGAATTACGCCCTCCAGCACGATCTCTGCACTGGCCGGCACCTGCAGGTTCGAGCCGCGGCACTTGACCAGCTCGGTGCGCTGGCCACGCAGTAGCCCGGCGAAAGCGTACTCCGAGAGCGTATCAGGGACCGGGGTCACTGCGCCGAGGATGGTCGCCGGGTCCGCGCCGAGCGCGACCGCAATGGGGAAGGGCTCGCCGGGGTGCTTCTTGCACCATTCATGGTAATCCAGCGCGCCGCCACGGTGGCTGAGCCAGCGCATGATGACCTTGTTTCGACCGATCACCTGCTGCCGATAGATACCCAGATTCTGCCTGTCCTTGTTCGGGCCGCGGGTGACTACCAGGCCCCAGGTGATCAGCGGGCCGGCGTCGCCCGGCCAGCAGGTCTGTACCGGTATTCGGCTGAGATCTACCTCGTCTCCCTCGAACACTAGCTCCTGGCAGGGTGCATCGCGCACCGTCTTGGGCGCCATGGAGATGACCTTTTTGAAGATCGGCAACTTCGACCAGGCGTCCTTGAGCCCCTTCGGCGGGTCGGGCTCCTTCAGAAACGCCAGCAGCTTGCCGATCTCCCGCAGTTCCGACACGTCTTCGGCTCCCATGCCCAGCGCCACACGTCCGGGCGTGCCGAACAGATTGCCGAGTACCGGCATGTCGAACCCGGTGGGGGTTTCGAACAGCAAGGCAGGGCCAGCCTTGCGCAACGTTCGGTCACAGATTTCGGTCATCTCCAACACCGGGGAGACCGGCGTCCGGATGCGCTTGAGTTCGCCGCGCTGTTCCAGTCCCTTGATGAAGTCGCGCAGATCGGAATATTGCATGGGTGCTTTCAAGCCTTTTCTGCAGGCAGCCGGCCGCTTTGGGTGCGTTGCCTTCTGGAGTTTGACGTGCGACGAGTATGCCGCGGGAAGCAGTCGATCGGAAGCAGGAATCTTTTGCGGATAATGCTAATCGGCCGCCCGAAGGCGGCCGTTACAGCGGGGTCAGTTCTTGCTGCGCTTCATCGACTGGAAGAACTCGTCGTTGGTCTTGGTATCCTTCAGCCGATCCAGCAGGAATTCGATCGCGGCGATCTCTTCCATCGAGTGCAGAATCTTGCGCAGAATCCACATGCGCTGCAGTTCGTCTTCGCTGGTCAGCAACTCTTCACGGCGGGTGCCGGAACGGTTGATGTTGATCGCCGGGAACACGCGCTTCTCGGCAATCTTGCGATCCAGGTGGATCTCCATGTTGCCGGTGCCCTTGAATTCCTCGTAGATCACCTCGTCCATCTTCGACCCGGTATCGACCAGCGCGGTGGCGATGATGGTCAGGCTACCGCCTTCCTCGATGTTGCGGGCCGCGCCGAAGAAACGCTTGGGCTTTTCCAGGGCGTGAGCGTCTACACCACCGGTCAGCACCTTGCCGGAGCTCGGGATCACGGTGTTGTAGGCACGCGCCAGGCGGGTGATGGAGTCGAGCAGAATGATGACATCCTTCTTGTGCTCGACCAGGCGCTTGGCCTTCTCGATTACCATCTCGGCGACCTGAACGTGGCGGCTCGGGGGCTCGTCGAAGGTCGAGGCGACCACTTCACCGCGTACGGTGCGCTGCATTTCGGTCACTTCTTCCGGGCGCTCGTCGATCAGCAGTACGATCAGATGGCACTCGGGGTTGTTGCGCGCAATGTTCGAGGCGATGTTTTGCAGCATCAGGGTCTTACCGGCTTTCGGCGGTGCGACCAGCAAGCCGCGCTGTCCCTTACCGATTGGTGCGCACAGGTCGATGATGCGCGCCATGAGGTCTTCGGTAGAGCCGTTGCCGGCTTCCATCTTCAGGCGCTCGTCAGGGAACAGAGGAGTGAGGTTTTCGAACAGAATCTTGTTCTTGGTGTTTTCCGGCCGGTCGAAGTTGATCGAGTCGACCTTTAGCAGTGCGAAGTATCGTTCGCCATCCTTCGGGGGTCTGATCTTGCCGGAGATGGTGTCGCCAGTACGCAGGTTGAAACGGCGAATCTGGCTGGGGGAAACGTAAATGTCATCAGGGCCGGCAAGGTAGGACGAGTCTGCCGAGCGAAGAAAACCGAAACCATCCTGCAGAATTTCCAGTACACCGTCGCCGTGGATGTCTTCACCGCCCTTCGCGTGCTTTTTCAGGATGGCGAAGATCACATCCTGTTTGCGCGATCGGCCCATGTTCTCGAGGCCCATCTGGTCGGCGATTTCCAGCAGTTCGGTAATGGGTTTTTGTTTAAGTTCGGTCAGGTTCATAGGTTCGATGAGTATGATCGTCTTTCGGCAGGACGGTTAGTAACGAGCCGCCATGGGAATATGGGGCGATGGATTTGGCTGAAGTAGGGAAGCCATTGCCGCAGGGTGCGGCAGGGAGTTGGAAAGCAAATCTAGCACCGCAAACCGGTGACGTCTAGGGGAAAGCCCCAGAAAAAGCGCCCCTCGGCGGAAATCGAGACGGGGGCGCCTGTTTATTCAGATATTGCTGTCGAGGAAGGCCGACAGTTGGGACTTGGACAGGGCTCCCACCTTGGTAGCCTCGACATTCCCGTCCTTGAACAGCATCAGGGTCGGAATGCCCCGTACGCCGTACTTCGGTGGGGTGTCGGTGTTCTCGTCGATGTTCAGCTTGCAGATCTTGAGCTTGCCATCATAGTCCTTGGCTACTTCGTCCAGCACCGGCGCAATCATCTTGCAGGGGCCGCACCATTCTGCCCAGTAATCGACCAGAACCGGGCCGTCGGCCTTGAGCACTTCGCTTTCAAAGCTGGCATCGGTGACATGCACGATCAAATCACTCATGAGTCTCTCCAAGGGGAATGGGAATAAAGCTGGCGTAGTTTGCGGCAATCATAGCACCCCCTCGCCAATGTGGGAAAGTCGCGATCCCCCCGGCGCGGCTGACCGACAAAGGTCTTCATGGGTGCTAGAATTCCGGGCAGCTCAACGAGGGTGTGTGCATGGCCAACACAGAACAGACCGAACTGCCGCTGATTGCTGCCATTGATCTTGGCTCCAACAGTTTTCACATGGTGCTGGCACGAGTCGACCATGGTGAGATTCGCATTCTCGAGCGCCTGGGCGAGAAAGTTCAGTTGGGCGCCGGGCTGGGCGAGGACGGCAACCTCAGCGAAGAATCGATGCAGCGCGGGCTCGACTGCCTGCGTCGGTTCGCGCAACTGATCAACGGTCTGCCGGAGTCGGCGGTGCGTGTGGTCGGTACCAATGCATTGCGCGAGGCGCGCAATCGAGCCCAGTTCATTCGTCAGGTCCGTCAGATTCTGGGCCACCGGGTCGACGTGGTGTCCGGCCGCGAAGAGGCGCGCCTGATCTACCTTGGCGTAGCGCATACGCTTGCCGATGATGAGGGCAAGCGGTTGGTGATGGACATAGGTGGCGGTAGTACCGAGTTCATCGTCGGGGAGCGCTTCGAGTCATTGCTTCGAGAGAGCCTGCAGATTGGCTGTGTATCCTTCACGCGCAATTTTTTTGCGGACGGCCGTATCTCTGCGACCCGTTACGCCCAGGCCTATACCCACGCGCGTCTGGAATTGATGCAGATCGAACAGCCTATTCAGCGTCTCGGCTGGCAGGAGGCAGTTGGTTCATCCGGTACCATTCGATCAATAGGGCAATGCCTGCAGGCTGGTGGGCAGGGCCAGGGGGAGGTCACGCGGGACGGACTGCTCTGGCTCAAGCGCCGGCTTATCAAGGCGGGCCAGGTGGAAAAGCTCGATCTGCCGGGGCTGAAGGCCGAACGGCGGCCGATTCTTCCGGCAGGGCTGGCCATCCTCGAGGCTGCTTTCGATGCATTGGGTATCGAAACCATGACCCATTCCGAAGGCGCGCTGCGCGAAGGTGCACTCTACGACCTGCTCGGACGGCACAGCCACGAAGATGTCCGCGAGCGCACCCTCGGAGCGCTGATCGAGCGCTATCATGTGGATGTGTTCCAGGCTGAGCGAGTCGAGCAGATGGCGATGCGCCTGTTCAGAGAGGTCAGCCAGGGCTGGGATCTCAACAGCAAGCAGGCGGATCTGCTGAGCTGGGCGGCGCGTATTCATGAAGTGGGGATGGACATTGCTCACAACCAGTACCACAAGCATGGCGCCTATCTGATCGAACATGCCGACCTGGCGGGCTTTTCACGCTACGAACAGCAGGCCCTCGCACTGCTCATTCGCGGTCAACGACGCAGCCTGCCGGGGCCTGAACGGCTGGCAGAGTTCGGCGAGGATGCCACCGCTTTGCTGCGTCTGAGCATGCTGCTGCGGCTGGCTATCCTGTATCACCACATCCGCGGCAACCAGGAGATGCCGTCCCTTCAGGTCGAGGCTACGGAAGCCGGGCTGACCCTGAGCTTTCCCTCTGGCTGGCTGGCCGACAACCCCCTGACCCAGGCCGACTTCGAGCAGGAAGCGGTATTCTGGGCCAAGGTCGGCTATACGCTGACGGTGCGCTGAGGCGAATTGCCCAGCTTCTCCAGCAGGGTCGCCTGCGCGCTGCGGGCGATCTGGTTGCCGGTTGGGCTACTGCGTACATAAGTGCCGTCCGGCTGCAGGATCCAGCTCTGGGTATTGTCGGTAATGAATACCTGCAGCTCCTGCTTGGCTCGAGTGATCAGCTTCTTGCCTTCCAGCGGGAAACAGGTTTCCACGCGCTTGTCCAGGTTGCGCTCCATCATGTCGGCGCTGGACAGCCAGACCTGTTCGTGGCCACCATTCAGGAAGTAATACACCCGACTGTGCTCGAGGAAACGTCCGATGATCGAGCGCACCGTGATGTTATGCGATACCCCCGGTACTCCCGGGCGTAAACAGCACATGCCGCGCACTATGAGATCGATTTTCACCCCTGCTTGGGAAGCCTTGTACAATGCCTTGATGACCTTGGCGTCGGTCAGCGCATTCACCTTGGCGATGATGTGTGCCGGATTACCCGCCGCGGCGGCCTGTGCTTCGCGATTGATCAGTTCGAGCAGGCGCTTTTTGAGGGTAAAGGGCGCCTGCAGCAGTTTTTTCATCCGCAGGGTCTTGCCCATGCCGATCAACTGATTGAACAGCTTGTGCACGTCTTCGGTCAGCGCGAGGTCCGAGGTCAGGATGCTGTAATCGGTGTAGAGGCGGGCGTTGCCGGCGTGGTAGTTGCCGGTGCCCATATGCACGTAGCGGCGCAGGCCTTGCTCCTCACGGCGCAGAATCAGCATCATCTTGGCGTGTGTCTTGAAGCCGACCACGCCATAAATGACCACCGCGCCGGCCTGCTGCAGGCGACTGGCCAGTTGCAGGTTGGATTCTTCATCGAAGCGTGCGCGCAGCTCGATCACCACCGTGACCTCCTTGCCGTTGCGCGCTGCCTCGACCAGGGCATTGACGATTTCAGAGTTGGCCCCGGTGCGGTACAGCGTCTGCTTGATTGCCAGCACGCAGGGGTCCTGCGCCGCCTGGCGCAGCAGGTCGACGACCGGACTGAAGGATTCATAAGGGTGCAGCAGCAGGATGTCCTGCTTGCTGATCGCCTGGAACAGGTTGTCGGCGCTCGACAGCAGCTTGGGTATGCCGGGGCTGAAGGGCGGGAACTGCAGTTCCGGATGGTTTTCCAGGCCGGTGATGGAAAACAGCCGAGTCAGGTTGACCGGGCCGTTGACCTCGTACAGCTCGGACTCGCTCAGGCCGAACTGGCGCAGCAGGAAATCGGTAAGCGGCTTGGGACAGTTGTCCGCCACCTCCAGACGCACGGCGTCGCCGTAACGTCGCGACAGCAGCTCGCCGCGCAGCGCTCGGGCCAGATCGTCGACTTCATCCGGATCGACGATCAGATCCGCGTTGCGGGTCAGGCGGAACTGGTAGCAGCCGAGTACCTTCATGCCCGGGAACAGGTCGTCGGCGTGGGCATGGATCATGGACGACAGGAATATGAAGTCGTCCGCGCCCGAGCACAGCTCCTGCGGGAAGCGGATCAGCCGCGGCAGCGAGCGTGGTGCCGGAATGATCGCCAGACCCGAGTCGCGGCCAAAGGCGTCGGTCCCCTCGAGCTGCACGATGAAGTTCAGGCTCTTGTTCACCAGCAGCGGGAAGGGGTGCGTCGGATCCAGGCCAATAGGGCTGATGATTGGGGCCACTTCCTGTCGAAAATAGCGGCGTACCCAGAGCGTCTGCTTGTGGGTCCACTGGTGGCGCCGGACGAAGCGGATACCGCGCTCGGCCAACTGCGGTAGCAGAACGTCATTGAGTATCGAGTACTGACGGCTGACCTGTTGGTGCGCCAGTTCGCTGATACGGCTGAGTACCTGCTGCGGCTGGAGCCCATCAGGACCTGTCTGCTCGCGGGCGAAGGTTATCTGTTTCTTCAGTCCCGCGACTCGGATCTCGAAGAACTCATCGAGATTGCTGGAAAAGATAAGCAGGAACTTGAGGCGTTCGAGCAGCGGGTAGGACTCATCCAGCGCCTGCTCCAGTACGCGGATATTGAATTGCAGCTGCGACAGCTCGCGGTGGATGAACAGCTCTGGCGCGTTGATGTCCGGCACCGGCGCGGGCGGCGCTGCAACGGGCTCCGGTGCCGGGACCGGCATCAGGGGCCGGTTGGCGGATTCGCCCGCAACCGGCTGCTCGATCTCGGCATTCTGCGGCAGCCGTTCTTCACGCACAGTCTTGAGTTCCTGCATGGGTTCCTCTGTTCAGCGCCCCTTCAACTGGCGCGCTGCGGTTTTGGCAAAATAGGTCAGTATGGCGTCGGCGCCGGCGCGCTTGAATGCAGTCAGCGACTCGAGAATCACCGCTTCGCCGAGCCAGCCGTTGGCGATCGCCGCCTGATGCATCGCATATTCGCCGCTGACCTGGTAGACGAACGTCGGCACGCCGAAGCTACTTTTCACTCGGTGGACGATATCAAGATAGGGCATGCCCGGCTTGACCATTACCATGTCGGCACCTTCGCTCAGATCCAGCGCCACTTCGTGCAGCGCCTCGTCGGAGTTGGCCGGGTCCATCTGGTAGCTGGCCTTGTTGCCCTTGCCCAGGTTGCCGGCCGAGCCTACCGCGTCGCGGAAGGGGCCGTAGTAGGCGCTAGCATACTTGGCAGAATAGGCGAGAATCCTGGTGTTGACGTGGCCGGCCTTTTCCAGCGCGTGGCGCATTGCGCCCACGCGACCGTCCATCATGTCCGAGGGTGCGACGATATCGGCTCCCGCCTCGGCATGGGACAGGGTCTGGCACACCAGCGCCTCGATGGTCACATCATTGAGTACATAACCGGACTCGTCGATGATGCCGTCCTGGCCATGGGTGGTGAAGGGGTCCAGGGCCACGTCGGTAATCACTCCCAGTTCAGGGAAGCGTGCCTTGAGCGCGCGGGTGGCGCGCTGGGCCAGACCTTCAGGATTCCAGGCCTCTGCGGCATCAAGGGATTTTCGCTCAAGCGGGGTGACCGGAAACAGTGCAACCGCCGGAATCCCCAGTTCGACGAGCTCTGCAGCCTCCTCGAGCAGCAGATCAATGGACAGCCGCTCGATCCCTGGCATCGAGGTGATGGGTTCACGCTGACCTTTGCCCTCGAGGACGAACACCGGATAGATCAGGTCGTCGACACTAAGGTGGTTTTCGCGGACCAGGCGGCGGGAAAAATCGTCCCGGCGCAAACGGCGGGGACGCGCAAGGGGATAGGCGCGTGAAACGGGTTCGAAGCTCACAGGTACTCCCGGACGCCCGAAGGCGCAGATCTGTTGACGTTTATACGTCCAGATTATGACGGAATTGCGACAGCAAACGTAATGCCATCTGATCCTGCGCGTTTTCGGTGGGCTGGCGGGCCAGTTCGACCCGGTTGCGGCCCAGGGATTTCGCGCGATACAGCGCAGCATCAGCAGCACCGACCAGCGTGTCGAAAGCATAGCCCTGGTGTTCGGTACAGGCTACGCCGAGGGAGATGCTCAGCTTGACCGGTATGCGGTCGTGTTCCCAGGGCTGCCGGCAAAGGCCCTGACGGATTCGCTCGGCTACCTGCCGCGCGCTCTCGGTATCCAGGCCTGGGAGAATGAGGATGAATTCCTCACCGCCGAAGCGGCCGAGCAGGTCGTCACTGCGGAGATGCTGGCGGATGCGGGCGACCATATGGCAGAGCACTGCGTCGCCGGTCTGGTGGCCGAACTCATCGTTGATCCGTTTGAAGTGGTCGGCATCGAGCATGATCAGGGTGACCGGTGTGGCTTGCTCGGCTGCCAATTGCAGGACCTCTGCAGCACGCTGCTGAAGGCTGCGCCGGTTGAGGGTATCGGTCAGCGCATCACGCTCCGATAGCCTGTGCAGCGCCATGGTGGCTCGGTAATGGGTCATCAGGATGAAGCCGGTCGCCAGGCCGATCTGCATGATGATGGCGCCGAGCAAGGTTGCGCTGTGGATGGCGGGGCTGGTAGCTGCCGTTTCCAGCGAGTCGACGCTCAGACCGTACACTGCCCGCGCGCCCAGCCCAAAGGCACCAAACAGGGCTATGGCTCCGGTGAACCAGTAGCCGGTGCGCAAGGGCTGTTCGGCCGGCACCAGTAGCTCACGGGCGCAGAGCAGGCAAAGCGTAGCAAGCAGCGCCGAAGAGACGGCCAGGCGTGTCGGGGGATTGTCCAGCGGGAAGGTGAATACCCAGAGCAGAAGGACCATCAGCAGCGCGGCGGCAATGGGTCCAGACTGTGGTTGGCTAAGGCCCTTGAATACCCGTATGCCGAGCCAGGTGACACCTGCCCCCAGGGCCATCAGCCCATTGGCGATGACAACTGCCAGCGCCGGGTGCAGCGTCTCCTGATTGACATTCAGCATCAGCCCGAGCATAAGGGCGAAGTTGCCAAGCGCCCAGTGCCGGATGCCCTGTCCACCACCGGAATGCCAGGCGGCTACCGAGAGCAGCAGAGTCATGCACAGCGTGACCAGCGACAGGGCCACGCCGAGCGTTCTGAGATCGAGTTCCGCGAGCAATCAGGCCATCCTTGCCCGGCCCGAGACGGCCGGCCACTGCGAATATCAAAAGGGAGTCCATTGAATATCGGGACAGTAGCAGCAGACCTTCATCGGGGCGCCGCGGTTCCTTCGGAAATGTGCTCTGGTCGGCATTTCCAATGAACTAAGTTAAAAAGCTGTACATATGTACATTTGTGTACAATTATTGGTAATAACTTATATTGAGCGTGGTCGCCGAGCGATCCGATGAGAGCCTGTGGGAACAATTCAGCGCAAACTGATTACGATCGGCCTGCTATTCATCTGGGCAGCAGGCTTGGTCTGGGCGTTCTGGTGGTACGAAGGGCAATATCTGCGCAATTTCGAGCGACCGGCCTATTTCGCCGGGGTGTCGGTCAGTCCGCCATTCGAACCTGGACAGATACAGGTGGTGCACGTTTGGCAAAGCGGATGCCCTTGCAATGGCGGGCATCAGGCCTACGTGGACGAAATGACCCAGCGTTTTACCGAACAGGGTGTGCGATTTGCGAGGTCGGGGCAGGCCGGCGAAGCCGGGTTGCCCGACCAGCTCAAGAATTTG
>JAUVYN010000102.1 GCA_030603065.1 Pseudomonas sp. | reverse complement strand
CTTGGCGTCCAGGCCCTCGATGCGATGATCATGGTAGTCAGTGTCCTGCTGTTCCTTACATGGCGGAACCGGTCGCTTGTGCTTACCTTCTCCCGCGTGCCGAACGCGTTTGCCGTGCTGGCGGTAGCAGCCTGGTTCGTTTATGGGTTCGCCAGTCTTTCCTGGTGGGATAAGCAGATCTCCGGATGGGAGACTCGCGCAGTTGGGCTGGTCCAGCCTAACGATCCGGTATCTCTGGAGATTCCACGTCCGCCTGAAGGTTTCAGTATCGAGTACCCGGAAGAGATGGTCGCCACCGAACGGCTGATGCGTGCTGGCGCGCAGTGGGTGGCCTGGCCTGAGGCACGTTACAAGGGCTATTTCGATAATTACAGCGTTAGAGAGGCTTACTCGGCACGCGTTCGCGAACTGGGCAGCGCCCTGATTTTCCATGATGTCGAGAGTCGTTGGGTCAACAGCGTGCTGGAGAGTTACAACTCGGTAACCATGCTCGATGCGAAGGGTGACCCGGGCGAGGTGTATCGCAAGGTGAAACGCATGCCCTTCGGTGAATATCTACCGGACTTCTTTCGATTGCCGGGTATCGCGCGTATCAGCAACCTGTTTCTTGGCGACTTCCTGCGCGAGGTGTGGCCGGGTGATCGGCACGTCTACTTCCAGATCGGCGACATGGAGGTAGTGCCGAAGATCTGCTTCGAAACCGCATTTCCGGCTTTCGTTGCCGAGTCCATTGGTAATGAGGGGGCCGGGAGAGTGCTGCTGTTCGTGTCGCAGGACACCTGGTTCGGTGAAAGTACTCAGCCCTTTCAGCACCGGGCCATGTCAATCGTTCGAGGCGTCGAGAACCGTGTGCCGATGATGCACGTGATCAATAACGGCCCATCGGTAGTCGCGGCGCCACATGGACGGGTAGTAGGTGGCGCGCAGGCCTTTTCGCGGGCCGAGGTGCTGGTTCACATGCCCTTTGATCCAGAGTCGGGGGGCAGCTTCTTCAGTCGTTACCCCCTGCTTTTCCCGACTCTGGCATTCGCTGCACTTGCCCTGCTCATCCTGCTGGCAGCTGTGCGTAGCGTTGAGGCGCGCCGACTCAAAACTCAGACCACCAGGCCGGCGCTGTGACCAGAAGCCCAGGCCCACTGGAAATTGAATCCGCCCAGGTGTCCGGTTACATCGAGCACCTCGCCTATGAAGTACAGTCCGGGACAGGTTTTGGCTTCCATCGTGCGCGAGTCGACGTCCTGGGTGTCGACGCCGCCCAGTGTGACTTCGGCGGTCCGATACCCTTCAGTGCCCGACGGCTTGAGGCACCAGGCATTCAGCCGGTTGCCCAGCGTGGCGAGATCGCGATCGGGCCATTCGGCAAGTGCCCGGTCATTGCGCTCCGGCCACCACATTTTCAGCAGTTCGTCGGCCAGCGCACGGGCCAACTTCTGGGTCAGGACTCCGCGCAAGCGGCTACGACCCTGGTCGCGCTTGGCGTCGAGCAGCCATCTGGTGGCGTCGAGCCCTGGCAGCAGATCGATGACTACCTCTTCTCCTGGGTGCCAGTAACTGGAGATCTGCAGGATCGCCGGTCCGCTGAGGCCGCGATGGGTGAACAGCATGGCTTCGCTGAAGCTGTGGCCGTTGCAGCTTACCTCGACGTCCAGCGCCAGGCCGGATAGCCGCTCGCAGACGGCTTTCGTCGCGTCGGTGAACATGAATGGCACCAGCCCGGCGCGACGTTCGGTAACGCGCAGACCGAATTGCTGTGCCAGCTGGTATCCGAAGCCACTGCCACCCAGTGTCGGCACGGAGAGCGCTCCGGTAGCGACGACCAGGGAGCTGCAACGCAGGGCGAGCGGCGCGCCTGCATTGACCAGGTCGAGGTGGAAGCGGTCTTCGGGTGCGGGCCCGCCGGAACACACGGTCCGAATGTCGCAGCGGGTGAGGATCTGCACCCCGGCCTCCTCGCACTCGGTACGGAGCATGTCCACTATGTCCTGGGCCGAGTCGCGGCAGAACAGTTGAGAATGCTTGCGTTCTTCATACGGGATCGCATGACGCTCGACCAGCGCGATGAAGTCCCAGGGGGTATAGCGCTTGAGTGCCGACTTGCAGAAATGCGGGTTGGCCGAGATGAAGTTGGCCGGCTCGACGACCCGATTGGTGAAGTTGCAACGCCCGCCGCCGGACATGAGGATCTTCTTGCCGATCTTGTTGGCGCGCTCGAGTACCAGCACCCGGCGGCCGCGACGGGCGGCAGTAAAGGCACATAGCAACCCGGAGGCACCTGCGCCAAGGATGATGACGTCGTAGCTCTGCAAGGAATCGCTCATGCCGGGAAAGGTGAAAAGGGCCGACGAGTATAAACCACAATAATTGATCGGAGGATCACAGCATGTCCGCCATCGCTGTACCCATGCATCAGGTCGACTGCCGCTGGCTGCTCGCGCTGTACGCCATCATTCCAGCGTGCCTTGGTCTGGTATTGCTCGATGTACTGGTGATGGATGGCCAGGGGGTGGCCCAGTATCTGCCAGCTGACCCCATGCATCTGCCGCTGTGGACGGTGCTATTCGGTCTGCCGCACATCATCGCCAGCCTGGTCACCATGGCCGACCGGGAATATCTGCAACACTATCGACGCTCGCTGCTATGGCCTCTGCTGATCTTTGCGGCCGTTTCCACCGCCGGAATCATGGGGCCACAGCCGTACGGTTCCCAGGCGCTGTTCCTGTTTCTCGCCTTCTACACCATCTATCATGTACTGGCCCAGCAACTGGGCCTGACTTTGATGATGATGGGAACGCCGCCCAGCACCGTGTTCAAGGTCTGGAAATGGTTGGCGATCGTCGCCGGCACGCTCATATACGTCACGCTCTACGGGGCTAGCTACCTTGGCTATGAAGCCGTCTATGGCATCTCCTACTACCAACTGCTGAACTGGATGGCAGCCTTGCTATGCGCTGGCGTGCTGGTGCTGGCCTTCGGGCTTTCCGCGCGCTCGCGGACCAGAGTTGGGCGCTGGTATCTCTGGGGCAATGTGGCAATGATTCTTTCGGCGCTGCTGATCAACGAGCTGGGCTATACCCTGTTCGTCATCCTGATTCCACGAGTCATCCATGATGTGACTGCCTACATGATCTACATAAGCCATGACTCGAACCGAAACCGAGAGAGACCGGTCAACTTCGTCTATCGCGCTTTACAGTTCACCAGACTGCCACCGGGGGTGCTGCTGCCTGTTGTTTCGGTCGCCGTCGCCTTCGTTCTCAGTACTTATCAGGCGATTCCGATTATTTCGGTGATCGTCCTGACGGTGGGGTTCCTACATTATTACTTCGAGGGGTTCATCTGGCGGGGACCCAACCCGCATCGGCAGCATCTGGTGTTTCGCCGCTAACGCCGATCCAGCTCCATATCGGTCACCAGCACTTGGGTGAACGTCATGCTCTCTGCTGAGTAGTCCCAGCGTTCCACTGCACAGCAGTGTTGCCCGTCACGCATATGGTGGGTAATCAGGTTGACCGAGTTGGGAACGTCCCCGCGGACTCTGTCGGAGACCGCGGTGCCAGCCTGGGCGGTCCAGGCACGACGTCCGGATTCGCCCGCCTGGCCGTGGATCGGCCAGACGTAAGGGAGATGGATGTGTCCGCCAATCAGTAGATCGAGGCCGGCATCGACCCAGATGGGAACTGCCTGTTCACGGCCGATGAGCAGGTTGCTTACATCGCTTTCCGAAACGGCCTTCACTGGGTGATGCTGCATTACTACCCGCAGCTGCTCCGGGCGGGCAGAACGCAGGCGCTCGGCTACCCTTGCTACCTGCTCGGCAGAAACCTCCCCGTCCTTGTGGCGCGACGCCCGCGTGGTATTTACGCCGATCACCAGCAATGATTCGCTCTCGAACTGTGGCTCGAGATCGGGCCCGAATACTCGTCGATAGTTGCCGTATGGGTCGGTGAAGCGCGCAGCCAGGTTGAACAACGGAATGTCATGATTGCCGGGGACCGCGACTACCGGACACGGGAGCTTGGCGACGAAGGCGCGGGCAGCATCGAACTGGCTGCGGCGGGCACGCTGGGTAATGTCGCCACTGAGCAGGACGACCTCGAGATCCTGCGTCTTTGCCATGTGCAGCAAGGCGTCGAGTACCTCAGGCTGCTCGGTTCCGAAATGCGGATCGGATATCTGTAGTGCGCGCATCAGGGCATCTCCGCCGACGAACGCTGGCGGGGTACCAGTAGCGGCAGGCGCTGCTCCGCAACGCGAAACTGCAAGGGAGTGTTCAGAAAACAGATCTCCCCGTCCATCGCCACCTTGATCCTGCGTCTGGAGCCAAGCCGTGCCGTCATGCGATTGAAGCTGAAACTCAGTACGTTGTCTGCCTCACCCAGGCGACTGGCCAGGCCACGAAACAGGATGCCGTACAGGGCCAGGGTACCAACCGGCTTCGCTGCCATGGCTACCAGATGGTTGCGCGTGAGGTCGTCTACTTCATCGATACCCATCTGTTCCAGCTGAAGGGCGTTGTTGTCCACCACTACTGACGGCGTGCGCAACCGATGCACCTGTTCGCCGAACTCGAGCTGGACGCTGAGCTGACGGTGAGCCTGCATGAGCGTCACCAGCGCAGACCACAGAGCCACCCAGCGGCTGCGTCCGTAGCGCTGCTTGAACTGTTCGCGGTCCTCGAGAATCTTCGGGTACAGTCCGAAGCTGGCGTTAACCAGAAAGAGCCGATCATTGATCAGCCCGACCTGTACCGGTCGGATCTGCGCATCGAGCAGGCAGCGTGCTGCCTGTTCGGTGTCCTGGGAGATACCATGTGTCCTGCCGAAATAGTTGAAAGTCCCCTGCGGCAGTATGCCGAAGGGAAGTCCGCTGCCGAGCACGGCTTGGGCAACGGCGTTCAGCGTACCATCGCCACCTGCAGCGACGACTATCCCGCCTTCGGCACGAGCGCGGTCGATTGCAGTGGCAGCGGTTTCCAGCAATTTGTCTCCTCCCTGCACAGGAAGAATTTCACAGCTACGCCCCCCCTCGGCAAGTACGCTGCGGATGGTGTCCTGGACGCGTTCGGAATCGCCCCGCCCCGACCCTCGGTTGTGCACAATGAAGAAGGGCTCGTCACCACGCAGGCTTTGTTGGGTCGTGCTATGCCCCGGTTCGTCTCCTGGCGAGTTCATGATGTGATGCGTCCTCAGGTGTGCGGCGGAGAAACGACTTGTGCCTTTTCACCCGCGAAAAAGATCCCAGAAAAAGACGCCGGCAAAGCTCAGATAGAACAGCCCGGCCAGCGCCATCATGCATGAGATGAAGTTTCCAGGTCTTAATTCCCGTGGCAGGTGGGTCCGGTTCAGATAAAGCGTAATGAAGACGATGAAGGGTGTATGCGCCGCGGCAATGATGCCGGATGCCGACATGACCTCCACCGGGTCGCTGAAGAGCATCACGATGATCACCGGTACGATCCCGGTAACGCTGACCAGATAGACCCGGGTCAGAAAGGCGCGGTCCCGCAACCGGTCACCCAAATGCTGGGTCAGCCAGTCGAACAGTCTGGAGATACGGCCTGCCGGCCGGGCCTCTCTGGATCCGCGGTCGAGGATGAGCGTCATGTCCGAGAAGCTGCGACTCCAGCCATCCTGGTCGGCGAGGACGCTGCCGCCGAGCGCGATGATTATCGCGAGTAACAGCAGGTATCGTCCCGGCTCGCCCCAGACCTCGGAAAACAGCCGAGACAGATCGACCGCCACGTCTGGCCCTTCTGGAAGTATTCCGGCGGGTGCCAGCAGTTCAGCACCCAGCACCATGAATGCGGTCAGGATGATGAGCCCTCCTATGACGCCGGCAGCCGCGGTGCCACTCATGACGCCAATCCAGCTATGAGCACGGCTGAACTTTTTCTCCTCCGGCTGCTTGTCACCTGTCGCGTCATGGGCTTTTCGTTCGACCAGCCCGCCGCCGTAGCCACGGATTGCCGTCCAGTAACCGAACCAGACGATCCCCATTGAACCCGCAAGGATGGTGCCTATCCAGGGAAGAATGACGTAGAGTTCCGGATCTTCGGGCCAACTGGGAATCAGGCCGCTACTCAGATCGCCGAAATCGGGAAAGACTACCCCTGCGGAAATGACGGTCATTCCCATCAGGACGATGGCCATCGTGCGACTGAGTTTCTCCAGCTTGGCGTAACGTCCGGCGAACACGAATCCCACACACAGAACGATCAGACCGATCGCGTAGAGCGTCCCGCTACCGGGCAGGACGGACTGCATGGCGCTGCCGACGATGGCGGCGATACCCGCTACTCCTACTGCCGCGGCGAGCAATTGGGGGATCAGGATTATCCAGACCGCCCAGCCCGCAGGCCCGCCGAGTGAATATATGCCATCGAGCACGGTGCGCCCGCTCACGATCGAGAAACGCGCCATCTCTCGGATCATCACGTACATGAAGAAGACTACCAGTACCAGCATCCAGTACAGCTGGTACTGATAGACCGAGGCCACTCTCGGTGTGAACAGCACCGAGCCGGTCCCGACCGCAGCGAGCATCCATAGCAGTCCCGGCCCGTACCAGCGCAGGCGGGTGAGCCCTGTAGGCGCACTGGGAATCTGATCACGCAACATGATTTCGCTCAAGCGATCACCCCCTTTCGTATGGGTGCCGAGACGGCTTCACTGCGGCTTTCAACTTGAGATACATTCCTCGCGCTTTGGTTCATGCATGAAAAAGCCGGCACAGGGCCGGCTTTTTTTGACGTCAGATGGATCAGGGGATGGTGAACAGTACCCGGACGCCATCGGTGACAGCAGAGCTGCTCACATAGCCAATCACGTTCGGATCCGCAGACACCCTGGCAACGACGGCCGCATCGCCGTCGACACTGGCTAGAGGCTGACCCTTGCCAGTAAAGATCAGACTCGACCAGTACGACTTGAGCTGGGACTCGTTCTTGCTGGTGACGCTGGTGTAGAACTTGTCCTTGACCGGACCCCAGCCGCTTTGATCGATGCCGGTGAGCGACTTGTCCTTGCCGAGGAAGATGTTGGCCACCTGAGCCTGGTTCGGCGACGCTGAGGCGTTCTGGTTGACGATGACCGCTACCTCCGCCTGGGCCGAAGCCGCGACGCCGAGTAGAGCCACGGCTACTGTAGCAATGAACTTTTTCATGCGGGTGCTCCCTTAAAAGACGAAGTCGAAGCCGAGGCTGATGATGTCGCCATCAAAAGTCGGGGCGGGGGACCCGGTTACCGCATCGCGAACGTATTCGGGGAAAGTGCGGATGAAGACGCCCTCGCCACCCTGCTTGGTGTCGACGCGCTTGTATTCCCCTTTCAGGGTCAGGTTCGGCATCAGTGAGTAGTTCAGGCCGTAAGTCCAGGAGCTCTGGCGGCCGGCATTTTCCTCATCCAGCTGCGCATAGGTGACATGTGGCAAAAAATTGCCGAAGCGGCGGCCACCCATCAGGTAGAAAGCGTCCTTGGTAGCGACGCTGCCCCCCTCTACAACCAGGCGCGTCACCTCGTTCGCGGTTACCCAGCTGCCGTTATCGTACTGATAGCCGAGCGAGGTAAACTTGCCCTTTTCACCGTCCAGCAGACCTTTCAGATGAACGTCGGTTTCGCTGTAGCTCAGGCGTAGCGTGCCGAATTCATTGGTGGCCAGCTGAACGCTGCCGCCGGCGATCTTGCGATAATCGACGTCAACCATTTCGCCCAGGAAAAAGTAGTCCCGATTGCGCGCCTGGCCGCCGCCGCCCTGGAAGCTGACGGAGCCGTAAGTCAACGGAAGGGTGTAGATGAAGTCAGCCCCTTCATAGTTGCTTATCTGTACCGAGTGATAGACCTCGTCGGGCAGGCGAATCCAGGGGTAGGTGAAGCCTACGTCCAGAGTTTCGGAGTACATGAATACCGGCGAGCGGAGGCGGCCGGCGCGCAGAACCAGACGGTCGTTGGCCTGGAAGGACAAGTAAAGCCATTCCAGAGCGGCTTCCCAGGAATTCTGCTCTGCGCGGGCGATAACCTGCGCGGTCAGGTCGAATTGATCTGTCAGGCCATATTGCACCTGGCCGCCCAGCTTGGAGAGCTGGTCTCCCCGCCAGGAGTCGGTAGTCTGACCCTGGATGCCGTAGCTGCGGCCGTCTTCTTCTCCACCTAGATAGGTCAGGCCGAGGGTGCCGAAGGCATTGAAACGATACTCACCCTGGTCCAGGGCGAAGGCGGGGACGGTGGCCAGGCAGAGGGCTGCCGCGCCGATGAGACGAATTGCAGTCATTGTGTGATCCTTAACTTCCTAAACACGAAATTGGGCGGTTGCCGCGCGCAGGTGATCTTCTGTGCTGATCAGCTGCTCGCCAAGGCGTGCGGTGGCTTCGGCCCCGTTGGCGGTTGCTTGAGCGTCCTGCTGCAACACTTGGGTTTCTTGTTGGATGGAACTCGACAGTCCGATCTGCTCCTGCGTGTAGCGGGCGACCCCTGCGTTGAGTTCACTGATCTGGTCGACCGCACGGGCAATCGTGTCCAGCAGTTCGGTGGCTTCCACCGAGCGCTCTATGCTGGAGCGGGATTTTTCACCGTTGGCGGTCATGACGCTGAGAACGGCGTTGGCGCTGGTCTGCAGGCGCTGAATGATGTTCTGGATTTCCGCGGTGGAGCTGGCTGTTTTCTGTGCCAGATTGCGCACTTCGTCGGCGACCACTGCAAACCCTCGACCCTGCTCACCGGCTCGGGCTGCTTCGATAGCGGCATTCAGCGCCAGCAGGTTGGTCTGTTCGGCAATGCTGCGAATAACAGTCAGCACCGAGCCAACTTCCTGGGTTTCTTCCTCGAGCTTTTCCATGGACTGCACGGCGGTCATCACGCTGTTGCCGAGGTCGCTTATGCTGGTAGACAGGGTTCCGATATTTTCCCGGGCCATAGAGGCCTGCCGCGCTGCGGAGCTGGCTTCCTCCGAAGCCTGCAATGAACGGCTGGCTACTTCCTGAATGCTGTCGTTCATGGTCAGGATGTCGCGGCTGATGGAATCGGTGTGGTGCTGCTGCGACTTGGCGTTTTCCTCGGAGCGCTGGGTCAGCGTATACAGCTCCTTGGTGACGTGGCCCAAGGGCGTGGCGGACTCGACTATCTGGCGGATAGTTTGCTGGAGCTTGTCGAGAAAACCGTTGAACAAGCGAATCATGGTGCCGATTTCGTCATTCGAATCGACGGTGACGCGTCGTGTCAGATCACCGTCGCCACTGGCGATAGCGCGCAGCGACCCGATCACGCCGTGGATGTTGGCCATGATACTGCGCAGCACCAGCCAGGCACCCAGGGAAACCAGCAGTACCAGAGCTACGCTGAGAACGATTCCCACCTGGGTGGTTTCGGCGTTATTGTTGCGTGCGGTGGCTAGCGTCTCGCGAAACGCCCCGTATGCATTGCCGCGAAACTGTTCTGCCAGTCGCTGGGCCAGTGCCAGATCATTAGCCATTCGGTCCAGATTTGGACGGAGCTCATCGAAGGAACTGTTACCTTCGATCATGAGTCGGGAGGTGGCCAGTGCATTGGCAGCATAGCTGCTGACCGCCTGCGACCAGGCTTCAAGCTCACGTTCGCGAGCAGGCAGGCCCGCTGCCAGATTACGCAACTCCTGCTGAGTGCTGGCGATATCGCGTACCACCTCACTGGCTTCATCGAGCATCGAAATTTCGCCTGCGGTCACTGCGCTGTTCAGCAGCCCCGGAATGCGTGAAAACTGGAAAATGACCGCGTCGGCTTTGGCCAGGGTGGGATAGCTTTTGCTTTCGAGGTCAAGCAGGCGTGCGTCTGTCTCGGCCAGCTGCAATGACGTGAAGATCACATATAGGATCAAGCCGAGCAGGGCGAGAGTCGGCGCCATAGCTAGCTTGTAGCTAAGGGAAATGTTCTTGAGCATGATGTCGTCCGTAAGCGGGGAGCGGATGCTAGCAGAGTTCAATTCATATCAATAGGCCATGCGACGAACGCCTGGCGTCTGATAATTGACCAGCTGCTAAAAGCTATCGGCGGCTAACGGAATTTCATTAACGGAAACAATGCGTTTCGTTAAAACAATTTAAGATGCGGCTAAATGACGCAGGGGTTAGCGCAACTGACTGTCCTTGCTGCCACGTCGATTGAATCCCGCGTCCTTGCGGTCAGCGCTGTCGCGTTCGGCCTGACAGCTGACGCACAGCCTCACTCCGGGCAGGGCCTTGCGCCGCGCCTCGGGTATGGGATTGTCGCATTCAGCGCAGTGGGTAAGGCTCTCCCCCGTGGGAAGCTTGCTGCGGGCGCGCCTGACCGCGTCGTCGACGGTATCGTCGATCTGCTCCTGCACAGCGCCTTCTTTA
>JAUVYN010000059.1 GCA_030603065.1 Pseudomonas sp. | reverse complement strand
GCAGGCACTTTACCAGCAGGGCACGCGGCTGGTTGCGCTGCGTTCGGCAGGCTTCAATAACGTCGATCTGCACTGTGCGGACAGGCTCGGCATGACAGTGGCCAGGGTGCCAGCGTACTCCCCCTACGCAGTGGCGGAGCATGCGCTAGCCTTGATTCTGGGCCTGAACCGCAAGACTCATCGAGCCTTCAACCGCGTCAGAGAAGGCAACTTTTCCCTGAGTGGGTTGCTGGGTTTCGATCTGCGCGGCAAGACCGTCGGGGTTATCGGTACTGGTGAGATCGGTGGCACCTTCGCTCGGATCATGAACGCCTTGGGGTGCCACGTGCTAGCCCACGATCCCCACCCGGATCCGGAAATAGCCCGGTTCGCACGTTACGTCGAACTGGACGAGCTCTATCCAGAGTCGGACATCATCTCCCTGCATTGTCCGCTTGTGCCGCAAACCAGACACCTGATCGACAGCAAGGCCATCAGCCGGATGAAACATGGTGTGATGCTCATCAACACCAGCCGAGGGAAGGTGGTTGATACGCAAGCCGTCATCGAAGGCCTGAAGTCCAGGAGGATTTCCCACCTCGGGCTCGATGTATACGAGGAAGAGAGCAACCTGTTTTTCAATGACCTGTCCCAGGAGATCATCGATGACGACGTCTTCATGCGGCTGCTCACTTTCCCGAACGTTTTGATTACCGGCCATCAAGGCTTTTTTACCAGGGAAGCGCTCACTGCGATCGCTCAGACAACGCTTTCCAATATAACGGCCTATGAGCGCGGCGAGGGTCAGCTTCACGTCGTCACGGCAGAGCTGGCTGTTTGATGCCGTCGACCTTGCAGACGTTCGCTGCGGGGATGCCCATTCTGGCGGTCCTGCTCCTCATGCTCGGGCTTCACTGGTCGGCAGCTAAAGCCGGCCTCGTGGGCCTGGCTCTGGCAATCGGCCTTTCGATCCTGACGTTTGGCTTCGGCACGCGGTTGCTGCCCGAGCTGGGGGTAACCGGGGCAGTGGCGGGCGGTCTGCTGGAAGCAGTGTTTGGCGCTGCGACTATCCTCTGGATCATCTTTCCCGCGCTGTGCATCCATGAACTCCAGCAGGCAAGCGGTGCGATAGACAGGATACGCGGCGCAATTGGCCGGCTTTCCTCTGACCCGCGGCTTACTGCGTTGCTGGTCGCATGGTTCTTTGCGCTATTTCTGGAGGGCGCTGCAGGATTTGGTACTGCAGCGGCCCTGGCTGCGCCCTTTCTGGTCAGCATGGGTTTCGGGAAGGTCGAGGCCGTCGCCATTGTGCTGGTCGGGCATGCCATCGGCGTATCCTTCGGCGCCGTTGGCACCCCGATCATACCGCTGGCTGCCGTAACGCCCTTTACCGCCCTCGAGCTGTCCTCTTCGATCGCAACTTATCACGCTCTGCTCGGATGGCTGATGGCTCTGATGGTGATGTTCCTTATCAACCAGGCGCTACCACGGAAGGCGCCGATGCCTGGGTCGGTCTGGGTCTGGACATTGATCGCCGCCGCGCTATTCCTGTTGCCCTTTTACCTGATCGCGCGATTTGTCGGGCCCGAGCTTCCAACCCTGGGTGCATCGCTTCTGGGAGCGGTGATTTTCATGGCTTTACTGGTGTCATCGCGAAGAGGGACTACGCCTCACCCGGCGCCACTCCAGGCTGACCGCCCGCGGTCGCAAGGTGTGGGGGAACTGATCACGGCGGGTGCGCCTTATCTGGTATTGATAGCGATCATTCTGTTCACGAGACTAGTCCCGCCTGTGCAGGAGACCCTGAGTGGCATTGCCTGGCACTGGGCGTTTCATCAATTCGAAGGACGGGTCGCGTATCTATATCACCCGGGGACGTTGCTGATGGTTAGCTTCGTCGTCGGTGCCTGGTGGCAGCGCGCTTTTTTTCACAACAGTGAAACGGTGTTGATCTCAGGCGCGATGTATCGCGCCCTGCGTCGTCTTCTGCCGGTCGCTGTTGCTCTGATCGCGATGCTTGGCTTGTCCCGTATCATGGTACACGCCGGGATGATCGACGCACTTGCGGCCACTGCCGCTGGCTCGGCCGGCAGCTTATGGCCGCTGTTCGCACCCTTTGTAGGGGTGCTCGGCACCTTCGTAACCGGCTCTGCGACTGCCTCTAACATCCTGTTCACCGAATTCCAGCAGGCAAGCGCCGAGCGGGCTGGATTCTCACCGCTGGCCCTGCTGGGGGCTCAGGGTGTGGGAGCAGCCGTCGGCAATCTTATCGCGCCCCACAACATAATCGCCGCCAGCGGCGTGGTCGGCCTGTCCGGCAGAGAAGGGGAGGTACTGCGGCGCACGCTGGGAGTAACCCTCGTTTACACGTTGCTGTGCGGGCTGCTGGCCCTGATGGTGTTTGCTGCGCACTGACCTTCCCGAGAACGTACCCGGGTGATAGCGGGCTGCCGTACGCCGCTCCGATTTAGAAAGCGCACTGTAACAAAATCTTCATGAATCTCCTTTCAAGCTGGAGGGAGGCAAGCCGATATTGTCGCTGTGTGTCTGCTTGCCACCCCCCCACCTCCCCCGAGATTCCCATGTTTAGCAAATCGCTACGTGCAAAAACCCTGTCGCTTCTCGCTGGCAGTCTAGCTCTGTTGTTGGTCATCGCGCTGGTCTGCTTCACCGTGCTGTCATCCAAAATCGAAGCCTATATGGACCTGATGAATGGCTTGCAACGTGGCAGTGAGTTGATAGACCGCTCCAACAGCCAGTTCAAGACTCAGGTGCAGGAATGGAAGAACGTATTGCTCCGCGGCGCGGACTCCGCCGCCCTGGAACGGCATTGGGCGGCTTTCGAGTTACAGGAAAAAAATGTGCAAGCCACTTTGAGCGAGCTCCGCGGTCTGGAAGGTATTCCGGCGGAAGCCCGCGCTGCTGTCGAGGTACTTCGCACCGAACATCTGCGGCTGGGCGAGTCGTACCGCACGGGAAAGAACGCCTTCGTTGCCTCCGGACACGATCACCAGGCGGGTGATAGCGCGGTAAGAGGCATTGACCGCGCAACCTCGCAACAAATGGATGATCTGGTGAGTGGGCTGCGGGCGAGTGCGACTGCTGAGGCTGAAAGCATCGCTAGTACCGCCCGAATGGCTGCTCTGCTTGGCACCCTCGTCATGGTTGTTTCCGGTATCGGCCTGATTGCGTTCGGTGCCTGGCGGGTCGACCATATGGTAGTGGCACCGATCCGCCGTCTGACCGATCGAATCGGGGCTCTGAGTCGTGGTCGACTTGGCCAAGCAGACCACACTGAACGCCAGGACGAGCTTGGCGAGCTGACCAGAGCCGCCAACACACTGACAGACTTCCTCCGAGAGACGTTCGTGCAGCTGCAAAGCAGCGGGGCGGATCTGGATGAGGCAAGCGGGGCGCTCAATTCGGTCGCCACCACAATAGCCGCTGGTACGCGAGATCAGTTCAGTCGAACCGATCAGGTGGCGACCGCAATGGAGGAAATGTCGGCTACAGCCCATGAAGTGGCCCGACATGCTGCTACTGCGGCGAGCTCGGCGGACGGGGCTGAAAAAGCCGCGCAGCGCGGCGAGTCGACGATGCAGGCAACCATCGAAACGATCAAGGCCGTGCGTGCGGAGATTGCATCAACCGCAGCAGTCATCCAGCAGCTGGAAGCCGATAGCGGGCAAATCGGTCAGGTGCTGGATGTAATTCGTGGTGTCGCTGAGCAGACCAATCTGCTCGCCCTGAACGCGGCGATCGAGGCCGCGCGGGCCGGGGATGCCGGACGTGGGTTTGCTGTCGTTGCGGATGAGGTACGTACGCTAGCTCAGCGAACCGCTGCGTCTACCGCGGAAATCAATCAGATCATCGCCGCCGTACAGCGCGGCGCATTGGATGCGGTCAGCGCGATTGGCGCTGGGGAGCGGCAGAGCGAACAGGGGCTGGCCCAGGTGATAGAAGCGGGCGACGCACTGAAGCACATCAGTGAAGCGGTCGAATCCATCCGTGACATGAATCATCAGATCGCTACGGCTGCGGAAGAGCAGAATTCCGTGGTCGATGATATATCCCGGAACGTGGTGCAAATACGGGAAATCGGTCATGCAAATCAGCAAAACGTGGAGCGAACCGCTCAGGCGAGCGAGCGGTTGCATGCGATCTCTGCCGACATGAGCCGGTTGATGTCACGCATGGTCCAATAGGGCATGTCGCTCCCGGCAGTCGGGTCTTGATGGTTAGTCCGCAGAGCCGTACTTGTCTTTCATCAGATAGGCATAGGCTGTGTTGAATGCCACCTCCTGAAAGGCCTTGAGCTCCGTATCGGCGTATTCGATCTGTATCGGATTGCGCTTCAAGGATTCCTTGATCTCAGTCGTGGACATGATCGTTACGTTGAGATCAGGGATCAGTTCAATGGCCGCCTCAAGCTTGAAGCCCACCGCGCCGCCAGCAAACTTGCCCTTCATGGGGCGCTGGCGGATTACGACGTGCTCCACCTTGTAATCCTGCATAAGCTTGGCAAAGGTTTGCTGAAAATAGCGCAGCTCCTGCGTGCTGTTGACATCCTTCAACGTCAGTCGCCGAGCACGAAAATCGGGCAGTTCGAAAATCTCCTCTGCCAGCGACAACAGGCAGACATTCACATCATTGCTGTTGATTTCAACGCCGCACACTCTCATGGAATTATCTCGTCTGGCCAAAAGGGCGCAGTGTAGCGTAACCCCGTGCTCTCATGGTGGCGAGTCGCAGTAGCCGAGGTGGGGAGCTACTTTTAAGCTTCAGTTCAGCTTGGCCGCTTAGGATTCTTCGTGTTCACTAGCAACCGGAGAGTACTACCATGAAAAAACTTATGTCATTCGTTCTACCTGTCATGCTTGGGCTGGGTGCAGGCGCCGTCCAGGCAGATGATGATGTGCGTCTGGATGAGGCCGTCAGGCTGGTACAGGACGGTACTATTCAGTCGTTCGATACGCTCAATCAGAAGGCGCTGGCGGTGCGCGCTGGCCAGATCACCGACAGCGAACTGGAGCGTGAGCAGGGGCGCTATGTCTACAAGCTCGAGATACGTGACGATCAGGGTGGCGAGTGGGATCTGGACCTGGATGCGACCAGTGGCGAAATTCTGCGTAATCAGCGCGATGAGTAAACAGCCGTCCCGGCTGTGCGCTGCATCATTGCTGGCGCTTATGATGGCATGGCCGGCATTCGCCGGTCGTGACATCGATCAGGATGAAGCCCTGCGGCTGGTCGAGCAGGGCGAGTTGTTACCCCTTCAGCAGATTCTCGACGACGCCCTGGGTCGCTATCCGGGGCGTCTGTTGGAGGTGGAACTGGAGTTCGAGGATGGTCGCTACATCTACGAGATAGAGCTGGTAACTCAGGACAAGCGCGTGATCGAGCTGGAGTATGATGGGCAGACCGGGCGGCTTCTCGAAATCGACGAGGAGGACTGATGCGTCTGCTACTGGCCGAGGATAACGTTGCGCTTGCCGACGAGCTGTGCGCATTGCTGCGCGGCGCCGGTTACGTCGTAGACTGGCGTGCCGACGGGCGGGACGTTGCCGAGCTGGGGGCAGTGGAGCCCTACGATTTGTGCGTGCTCGATCTGGGCCTTCCCGGGGTATCCGGATTGCAGATTCTGCGCAAGTGGCGTGAGCAGCACAACCGCTTGCCGGTGCTGGTGTTGACCGCCCGCGGCAGCTGGACTGAGCGCGTCGAGGGTCTGCGCGCCGGAGCCGACGACTATCTGCCAAAACCCTTTCATCACGACGAATTGCTGCTGAGAATCCAGGCGCTGTTGCGGCGTAGCCACGGTGCGCAGCCAAGCGCGGTACTGAGCGTCGTGGGACTCGAACTGGACGAGCAGGCCCAGCGGGTGAGCCGCAATGGCGAGAGCTTCGAGCTGTCGGCTTCCGAGTTTCGGTTGTTGCGTTATTTCATGCTGCACCCAGGGCAGGTGCTGTCCAAATCCCGACTTGCCGATCATCTGTACGACTACGAGGCCGAGCGCGACTCCAACGTTCTCGAGGTTCTGGTCAATCACCTGCGCCGCAAGCTGGGTCGTGAGGTCATCGAGACCCGCCGCGGGCAGGGTTATGTGCTGCGCGGTGCGGCGTAATGAAAAGCATTGGCCGTCAGCTGGGCGGTGGTCTGGTACTGGTAATGCTGGTAGCCGTCGCGCTGGTCGGGCAGGGCAGCGTCTGGCTGTTCGACAAGGCCCTGCGGGGATACCTGGCCGACGTATTGCAGCGGGAAACCGACGGACTGCTGACGGCGCTCGAACCAGGACCCTCGGGCCTGTATCTTGACCAGTCGCGAGTCGATCCCGATTATCGCCGACCCTTTTCCGGGCGCTACTTCGTTATCGAGACGGGCGAGCGTTGGCGTTCGCGCTCGCTCTGGGATCAGCGCCTGCCCCTTGAGGGCATTGGCTTGCGCAATGATCTGGTCGAGGGGCCCGGTGACCAGTTGCTGCTCACGCTGAGCGGCAGATACGAGGTACACAGCCAGCCGGTGCGTATCGCTGTGGCAATGGATTACAGGCCACTTCTGGCCGCACTTGACCAGGCGCGGTGGTGGATTTGGGGGCTGGGTCTCATGGCGATTGGGGCAAGCGTCGTGTTGCAGCAGTTGCTGCTGCGTCGCGCGCTCCGTCCGTTGCACAGAGCGCAGGCTCAGCTCGCCGAGTGGCAGAAAGGAGTTCGACGCGCGCTCGATGAGAGCGTGCCCCTGGAGTTGCGCCCGCTGGTGCAGGAAATCAATCAGCTGGGTCTCAGGATCGAACGACTGCTCAAGCGTTCGCGTACTGGCCTCGGAGATCTGGGGCACGCTCTGAAAACACCGCTAGCGGTGCTGGAGTCGAGCCTGCAACACCAGTCGCCGCCGGATGCGCAATCGGTCGTGGTGATGCGCAGCCAGATCGCCGCAATGCGTGCCCAGCTCGAGCGTGCCCTGCAGCGCGCCCGACTAGCGCCGGAGCGTCAGAATGGCGAGCGTTTCCAGCCGTCCAGCGATCTACCATGGCTGCTCGCTTCGCTCCAGGAGGCTCACGCTCATCGGGTCGACATTACCCACCAGGGCGATATGGTGACCGCCTGGCCGTTTGACCGCGAGGATATGATCGAGCTGTTGGGCAATCTTCTGGACAACGCCTGCAAATGGGGGCGCCATTCGGCCAGCCTCAACTGGACTATGGACGACACCGGCCTGCGCGTCGTGGTCGAGGATGACGGAGCCGGACTTTCCGAAGCCGCTCGATCGGCCGTCCTGAACCGAGGTGTTCGCCTTGATGAAAGCACCCCCGGTCATGGGTTGGGATTGGGTATCGTCAGCGACCTCGTCGAGGCCTATGAGGGACGCCTGGATCTGGGTGAGTCCGTTCTCGGCGGGCTGCGCGTCGAGGTGCAGCTGCCGAATGTAAACGCCTCGATCGGACGAGACTCCTAGCCGGACGATCGGGAACCTATCGGTCTCAAGGGACTCAACTCGTAAGTAGCGAAACGAGGTCGATGCAGGTATTTGCTGCTGCCAAACGCAATCAACAATCCAGGCAAAAGTGAGAGAACTCTATGGTCGAGCACGCTGGTAGCCCCAAATCCGATCTCACTCGGAAAACGAGCCCGGCGGCTTTTCTCAAAGGATTTCTGATGGAGCCGAGCCAGGTTGGCTCGATCATTCCCAGCTCACGCTTTCTGGAACAGCGCATAGTCGAAGCCGCGGACCTGACCGCCGCCAGGCGGGTGGTCGAGCTCGGGCCCGGAACTGGCGGTACTACGCGTACTTTCCTGCAGCATCTGGGGCCAGATGCGCAACTGCTGTCGATCGAGCTCAGCCCTTTTTTCCATGAGTTGCTGGGTGAGATTGAAGACCCGCGGTTCATCAACCATCTGGGCAGCGCTGAAGATCTGGCAGAGATTCTTGCCCAGCACGGTATGGGGCAGCCCGATGTGGTGATATCCGGTATTCCTTTTTCGAAAATGCCGGAGGAAGTGGGAACCCGAGTGGCGCAGGCAGTGAAGCATTCCTTGGCAGAAGGAGGGCGCTTCGTTGCCTATCAGTTCCGACGAGATGTGGCGGGGATTACCACGCCTGTCATGGGTGAGCCCGCCAGCTGCAAGCTGGAGGTGCGCAATATACCGCCGATGCGGGTATACACCTGGTTCAAGCATTCGACTGAGTAGGCAACGGGGCTCTACCAACGACAACCGAATCCCTTGGCACGCTTGGGAGGGATGAAAACAGGCCCCACCGTCGCAGGGCCTGTATGACAAGCTAGTGGGATTTCACCGGTATGACCTTGGCGGGGCTGACTGCTTCAGGACGCTTGGGTAAGGAAATCGTCAGGATGCCCTTTTTGAAACTTGCTTCGATACGATCTGCGTCAACATCCTTTGGTACGCTGAACACCCTCTCGAACGATCCGTAGTGACGTTCAGAAAGGTGATAGTCCTTACGCTTTTCTTCCTTTTCGTCCCGTTTTTCACCGCTGATGGATAGATTACCGTTCGAAAGTCTGACCTGGATGTCTTTTTCCTCCATGCCCGGCAGCTCGACGGTTATTTCGAAGGACTTGTCCTTTTCAGTTATGTCTACGGCCGGAATGGTGTGGCCAATCATGTTGCGCTTCCAGAACGGCTCAAGGTCGAACGAACTACGACTGAACGGAAAGTGCAGAGAGCTTCTACCAAATTCTTCGAATAGCCGATCCACTTGCTGTCGAAGCGCCTCGAGCGGTCGCCAGGTATCGCTCGGAGAGGAGTGCTTGCTTGGCTCTCCTGCGGCGGCTTCCGGTAAACGTTTTGCAGAGTCTGCCATTTGGTGCCTCCTGGTTTAGGTCGTCTGAGGATAAATCCGGCTTGCACACCCATCTTACGAGGCGCCATTGCATCGCAATTGATTTTGGTCAAGAAGTGGCTTTTTTCCGGGTATCCAGAAGATTTGGGTGGCAAACTGCCGGCTCGTGTCTGGCAAGGCGCGCTTCATTAGAGTCGTCCAGGAACTTGGTCTCTACGCAGAGGCTGACTTGTTGAGCCATCCGCTCCATGTCCAGTAGCCGAACCTCGTGACCCCGGCCAGCGATGAGGCCCTGCTCGCGGAAGCGAGTAAATAGACGGCTCACTGTTTCGCTGGTGAGACCCAGATAGTTCGCAATATCTTTCCGGCTCATCGGGAGCATGAAATGAGAGGCTGAGAGTCCACGTTTGGCGTAGCGTGCTGACAACTGCAGGAGAAACGAGATCAAACGTTGCTCGGCGACTTCCCGGGTAAAGCTCTGGTGCTCGTGCTCTTCAAGAAGCTTTTGGCTCATGATCGCAAGCAACCTTCGGCGTAGTTTCGGCGTGTCTGATGCCATTTGTTCCAGCTGCCGAATCGGAATGGCACAAACCATGGATGTCTGCAGGGTAACGGAATAGCTCGGGTGACGCCTGTTGCCCAGCGCGTCGAGCCCGATCAGCTCGCCGGGCAAATGAAATCCCGTAATCTGAATGTCTCCGGAACGGGAGAGCAGGTAGCTTTTACACGCCCCGGAACGGAGTACGAAGACATTGCGTACCGGTTCGCCTGCGCGAACCAGAAATTCATCTTTTTGGAGAGGGCGGTTTCGCTTGATGACGCTGTCGAGACGCTCGACTTCGAAATCCGTAAGGCCCCTGGGCAGGCAGGAGCGTGCCCAGGGGCAACTTCGACAGTTGATAAACGCTGGTTTCGCAAGCGCGTCCCAATAGGACAGATGATCAGTCAAGACAGTGATCCTTTCCGCCGATGAACCTCTGCTTGAATATAGATGTTGCTACTAGCGTTCCGATGAATTTTTTTGGAAATATGATGTAATACTTTGGAATAATGTGCTCTCCGTTTAGTTGAATCGACCAGTCTCCCTTTCCTTCGATATGAGGAAGCATTGTCGATGAAGGCGCCGCTTCAATGTGGTTAAAGTGACGCAAATCAATTTGTCTGCTGTCCCTCTCTCGCAAGCTTGAGTCAATTGACTGCACTAATCTGTCAGCACTGTCGAAGGCAGGTGATGAATCATGTCGGAGCAACTGGCTCAGGGTGAGAGAAAACTGCTGATCGTGGACCCTTGCGAATCATGCAGAGAGGTGATGCCTTTCCTGACAAGCGCAGGCTGGTCGATAGAATCAACCAGCCTGGATGCTACACCGGGACATCAATGTGATGTCGGGCTGATCCGTTTGCGCGCTTCGCATGTCGAGAATCCCGAATCAGTGAAGCGATTGGTTCGGTCCAGCGGGACCGAATGGATTGCTCTAGTCGACCGGGAACTCATGACAAGAGCAGGTAGCAATGAGCTCAGAGGCCAGTGGTTCTTCGATTTCCATACCTTGCCACTCGATCCCCAGAGATTGCGTTTCGCTGTAGGACGCGCGCTTGGCATGGCTCGCGTTCGGCGCCTCTGTAATCGACCTTCAGCGATGGAAGACGCCGATGCGCTGGTTGGAAACAGTCAGGAAATTCGCACCTTGCGCGGTTTGATTGTCAAGCTGGCACCTTGTACGTCGCCTGTGCTGATCACGGGGGAAAGCGGCACAGGCAAGGAGCTGGTGGCTCGTGGTCTTCACCGTCTTTCAAAACGCAGCAAGGGCCCGTTCATGGCGGTCAATTGCGGTGCAGTGGCGTCGAACCTCATCCAGTCGGAGTTATTCGGGCACGAGAAAGGAGCCTTTACTGGCGCGTATCAACGCAAGATCGGACGTATCGAGGCCGCCCACGGCGGCACGCTTTTCCTGGACGAGATCGGTGACCTATCGCTTGAGCTGCAGGCTAACCTCCTGCGCTTCCTGCAGGAGATGACCATCGAACGAGTAGGAGGTCATTCGACCATCAAGGTGGACGTACGGGTTTTGGCTGCCACGCATGTGGATCTTGAGAAAGCGGTGGCTGAAGGCCGCTTTCGTGAGGATCTGTATTATCGTTTGAACATCATGCTGGTTCACACGGTGCCCCTGCGTCGTCGGACGGTTGATATACCCTTGCTCGCAGAGCATTTTTCGCAGCTTTATGCGCATGAGGTCGGCCGAAGGCCGCGCCGCTTCAGTTCTGGCGCGATAGAGGCGATGCTCGCCTACACCTGGCCAGGCAACATCCGTGAACTGGCGAATCGGGTGCGTAGAGGGCAGGTTCTGGCAGAGGGTCCGGAAATACAAGCGGAGGACATCGGGCTTACCTCGCCAGCGGCCATCGCGCACGAGGCAATGACCCTGGATGATTATCTGTTGCAGGCTGAACGAAAGGCGATCAATGACGCCCTGACACGTTGTTCTCAGCACATGACAAGGGCGGCCAACCTCCTTGGTATCTCTCGCGCTACCCTGTACCGGTTGCTGCACAAGCACAACATTCTTGAAGAGGGTTCCCGAAGCGCCTGAACCCTTCAGAAGTAGTAGGGGAACTTCAGGCTGAAGGAAAAGTCCGGCGCATCCGGGGTTAGCCCGATCGACAGGTTCGGCACTATGGTCAGGTCGCTGCTTACGGCGTAGGTCATACCCACGTTGAAATAGGCGGCATTGGCATCGCTGCCGGTCACTGTCTGCCAGGGTTGTCCACGCGGCCTGATTCTGCTGCTACGACTGACAAGTTGCGAGAATGACATTGACATGCTGGTACGCTCGTTCAGCGCGAATGCAACTCCCAATCCCAGCTGGAACCAGTTCCCGAGTCGTACTTCGCCCGGCAGCTTCACGCCGCGTTGGGGGCTAATGTCATCGAAGCTCTCTTTCATGTTGTATGTATAGGACAGGTTTCCAAAGACTACTGCCGGATCCATGGTTTTCACCATGGCGATGCCTGGCGTTATGGACCATACCCCATTGCCGGTTGGCAAATCTTCCGGCACGTTGAGGTTGTTGTTCCCGGCCACCGGATCGATTTTTATACCGTAGGGTTCAATACCGGTCGGTGCCTTTATGCGCAGGCTGACGACCGCATCTGGTCGCCGAACTCCTTCGTCGAGAAACTTGTAGGAAATGCCTGCATTCACATCGCCCAACCGAGGGTCCCGGGAAACCTTGGCTTCGCTGATCTGAGCGGAGGAGCCGCCCGCGCCGGCGGACTGATAGCGGGTTTCCCGGTAGATCCATGGCGTGTTCAGATCGATCTGCCATCGATTGCCCCAGTTGTACCGTCCGGTGAGATCGAAGGTATAGGTGTCGGCGTTGATCTGATCGACGCCAAGATTTCCAAGGAAGATGGCATCCAGAGCCAGAAATCCGTTGAGGAACAGCTGGCGGGAGTCGTAGTGGCTGTAGGTTATGCCTGGT
Organism: Pseudomonas sp.; assembly: GCA_030603065.1. Taxonomy (GTDB): domain Bacteria; phylum Pseudomonadota; class Gammaproteobacteria; order Pseudomonadales; family Pseudomonadaceae; genus Halopseudomonas. The sequence continues at coordinate 8,196 of JAUVYN010000059.1, read as the reverse complement.
TCGATGCTGAAATTACCACCACCGAAAAAACCACTCGCCTCCTGATACAGCGCCTCGACGCTGGCCGGTGGCTCCGCGTTCTCCCGCAGTTGCAGGCCGTAACCGGCTCCGCTGCCGTCTGACAGCGCTCCGGGTGCACCACCGCTGATCTGGCGGCGGTCTTCGATCTGGCGCACTCGCTGCTCCATCACCATCAGTGCGTTCTGCTGCACCTGGTAACGCTCCTTTAAAAGGCGAAGCTCTTCGAGTAGCGCCGCTACCTGAGGGTCGCCGGACGTTGCCAGCGCGGGGAAGCTCAGCGCGAACATCGACGCGATAAGTGCATAATGGCTGCCTTGACGCATGTGAAGTTCACTCCCTGTAACGTTCAGTAGGTCGGCGTAAGAGATTTGAGCTGGTCGAGCGAGCTACGGATATCGACGCAAACTGGAAGCTCGCGGAGCCTGATGTCGAGGCTGGCAAGATTGCGGACCGTATTGAAGTTGCCTCCGATCGCGCTACGCTGGGCCATGCCTCCCGCTCCAAGTTGCTGATTGGCGGCGCCTTGGCCATTGCTGGCCTCGATGGCGATTGCCAGCCCACCGTTCTGGCTGTACAGCCGGACGGTTCCTGCATCATTACTCCAGCTCTGGCCATTGGACCAGGAAGCGCCGCCGCTGGGCATCTCGTTGCCATGGCCTCTGGTAACGACGATATCCAGCCCGTTTTCGCCCTGATTGCCGTCACCGGCTACACGCACGCTCTGAACAATGCCCCGAGCACTGTCCAGACCGGAGCCGCCTAGTACCTGTCCCGCGCCCGTCGAGACCGAACGGTTTTCAACGATGTTCTCGATAGGCGTAGCGTATAGGACCGGCTGGGCTTGGGAATTCGAAAGACTCATCCCGACCGATGCGCCTATGACCTGTCCAGAGGCGTCTTCCCACGTTGAGGTCATGACCACTCCAAAGCTGATGATGCGGTCTGGTAAAACGTAGCGCCCACGTAGCTGAGCCAGCTCGGCGTTGCTAACCTCGACGGGTTTGAACATCTCCGTGGCGCCGATGGGTACGCTCAGCATCAGCATTGTCGATATGCACCAGATTTTTCCTTTCATGGCCGCCTGCCCTGGGTCCTTGAGACCCGTTTCGATTCAAAAGAAGTCGCTCTGTATGAATCCGAAATCCATCAGTTCCGCATCCTTCACCGGACTGAATTTGTCGATCCGGTTCCGTGCCGTCAGGGGCTCTGGAGGTGAAAGCAATGGGTTGTTACGGTCGTAGCCTGGGCCTATCACGGCGAAGACTATTCCGTTCCAGCCTGCCTGGAATTCTTCGATGGACATCTTCTTGTGGCCCAGTACGGGATCGCCAAGATAGACATATCCTTTGAATGTCCGCTGCAGGATCACGAAGTGCTTGTATCTACGTATGTCAATCAGAACGATGCTTGGGACCTTCAGCTGTTCCAGCATCGCAGGTTCAATTCGATAGCCGCGAGCACGCAAACCGAGGCTTTCGGCGTATCGCTTCATGTCCAGCATCGAAAAACCCTGGGTCCGCACGGTGTCCGGGTCAGCCACCTGTAGCATGCCGCGGATAACGTCCTCTTCCTGAAGTCTCCACCCGTACGCATTGTTAAGGATCGTCGCCATTGCTGCGGCCCCGCACGAAAAGTCGGTCTTCTGCTCCACCAGATGCTTGAAGCGTCTTTCTCGAATGCTGATAACTTGCTTGTGCGCGAGGTTGCCGCCGGGCAATGCAGCGAAGCCTATTTCTGCTGCTTGCAGCGCTTCCAGCCGCGGAAGCAGCAAGCTAATCCCCAACATGCAAATCCAGTATTTCATGGCTTCTACCTCAAAAGGGGCAGGGCCAGAGTGGAGCTGGCCCTGTCCCGCTCGCCAGAGCTATTGCGCTACACAGGCGCTGCATCCTGCAGCGATCGCGAGTGCATTGCTTTGCTGGTTGCCGCCGCCTGCGGCCAGGTTCACGCCAACGTTGCCGGAGGCATCGTTGAGCGACCCGCTGAGGGAGGCAGTATTGACCACAGGGGTTTGAGGCCTGTAACCAGGAAACCAACCCAGACCGCTGGCTACGCCGTTCAGGCTGTTGCCGACCTCGTAGACATCGCCGACCTTGTTGTCGGTAACGTTTCCATAGGAGTCCTGCAACATTGTCACCGCGGCGGTGGCGGTGGTGGCCTGCTCGGAAGACGCGATCGCCAGATCGTTCTTCTGCTGGTTGTAGTTGCCGGCCGCGACATTCATCCCAACGTTGCCCTGAGCACCGTTACCCGAATCGGTGACGCTGGCCGAATTGGGGTTGCCGTAATTGGTCAGGGTATTGTTATGGGCCTTCTGAGTCACCGCGATGCTTGCGTTGGCTTCCTGCCCAAGGTACTGACCGAACACGAACAGGGCATCAGCAGTGGAGATCGCCGCGGCATTGGCCTGCTGGTTGTTGTCACCAGCAGCTACGTTCGCGCCGACGTTGCCGGTGGCAGCATTGAGTGACTCGTCAATGGACGCGTCATTCTTGGTTTCCTTGTTGGTTACCCGGTTATTGTGATTGAGCTGGGTGTCGGCCACCCGGGCGGTAGAACCGCCGGCGTAGGTACCCGGAGCGCCACCAGCATAAGCACCTGCTGCAAGAGCAGCTGTGACTGCCAGGGCGACTGCGTGAAGAGTGAGGGATGTTTTCATGGCAAATCTCCTATCGATTGGTGAAGTAGTCACTACATCAGGGTCGATCCGCGACCCTTATGCTCAGGCTGTTGGTAGTTCTGTTACCCACGCCGGCACTCTGGTTCAGCTGTACAACGCCACGGCTTCCCACGAACGCTGTGTCGCTGATGTCAACGATTCTTTCCCCCTCGGCCACGCCGAAACTGGCCGCAGGCGTGGCGGCAGAGGTGCTCTGGGAAAGAACTGAGTCGGTTACGCTCTCCGGCGCGCTACCCAGCGCCATGCGGAAAACATTGAGGCTCTGATTGGCGATGCCGGCAGTCTGATTGATACCGGTCACACCGCTGCTCTGGACGAACGACTGGCCCTGAATCAGCGCGGAGGCGTCCAGGTTTTCTGGCAACGTCCCGAGTGCGCCTGGGCTTTGCTCAATTGTCAGGCTAGCGCCGGACCGGGTGCCCAGGGTGATCATTCGTACGTTGGCTTGTTGATGACCATTTCCTGCTGCCTGATTGACGGCAGTGTTGCCGCTGACTCCGTGGAAACTGTCGATCAGTTCCGCACGGTCCCGTGGTCCCGGCTCCGCCGAGAGCAACGGCGCGAAGCCCACCAGGACGGAAAGAAAAAGGCTGAGACGCGACATGAGACGCTGCTCCCCTACATCTGTAACGGGCGAAGGCCCTGCTGGAGAGGGCGGTTGACCTGAGCGGAGATGCCGCCGTCCGAGCCCTGATTGCCCCGAGAGGCCCCCATTCCCGGGACGTGATGTGGGATCAAACCGTCCGGCGGATTCGTCGAGGTGGGTACGGGATTGCCGTTAACCAATCTCGGCTGTGCCAGACCTGTGGCGACGCTCGCAAAATCCCCATCGCTCAGTTCGGCCGTTGCTCCCATCGTGCTGGCGGCCGGGTTCACTGTCTGGGGATTGGGGTCAGGTACCAGTGCGGGGCGGGTGGCCACACGCGGAGCTACGTCTCGGCTGATGATGATCTGGCCCGGTTCTGCAAGGATCGGCACAGTTGCGAACGCTAGCAACGAGCAGACCGCGAACATCCCGGCTTGGTGAAATGAGAATCGCATGGGCTACCTGCCTTAGTTATCAGGTGGTATGTCATGAACTTGCTATTCTCCTTTGCCGGTTTCATGCCGGATTTAAAAAGGGCATGGAATTCAGATGGATAGTCTGCAGTGGCAGTATCGAAGAGAGCAGCATGTCGCTATTTGGAGACAGTCGACAGGTCTCGAGCGGACGCATGAGCGCATCCCAGAGCGGTTGGGATGCCTGCATGGTTGTATCAATTCTGAGACGGCGTTGGGTGGTCGCTAACGCTATGGTCTGCTCAGCTAGCAGGTCGGCTCAGCGATGAGACAGTGACAGGAGGGGCGAGAGTTCTTCGCCTCGAAAGGACGCTGGAAATTCTGGCGGCTTCGCGATGCCTGGGTTTGCTTCGATGGCTTTGAATGCGAAGGGGCAGACCCTCCAGGAGAGCCTGCCTCTTTTCCGTCATCAGGCCGCGACTACCGAAACCGGTATTCCATTCAGCACGGCATTGCCTGACAGCACGTCCACCACCTGATCGTCGGTTATGTCGTTGACGCTGATGCCGGGGTTGCTTTGCGCGACCCGCAGCTCGACGCCTTCGCGGTCATGACCCCATCCATGGGGCAGACAGACGACCCCCGGCATTATGTCTGCGGTGACCTCCACCTTGACCATCAGCTCGCCCGTGCGGGACATGATGCGCGCCTGCTTGCCGCTGACCAGTCCCAGCCTTTGCGCATCGGTCGGGTTGATCAGCAGGGCACAGCGATCCGTCCCTTTGACCAGCCGCTGACTGTTGTGCATCCAGGAGTTGTTGGTTCGCAGGTCCCGGCGGCCGATGAGCATCAGCTGTTCGGGCTGATCGCCCCGAAGTTCGGCCATGGCGCGGCCGAGATCGGTGACCAGTTCCGTGGGGGTGAGGCGCAGCCGCTGGTCCGGGGTGAACAGGTACCCGGGGAACGACGGGCGCATCGGGCCGAGATCCAGGCCGTGCGGATAACGCTTGAGCACTTCCAGGCTCAGGGGCTCCTCATGCTCGACCGGCGTGCCGGAATTCCATTCGCTGAAACCCTTGCCATAGGGGCCGGTTCGCAGTCCATGGTCGAGAATCTGCTCCGGAGAAGGCATCGGTCGACCCGGTTCGGCGTCCGGGTTCTTCAGCGCCTGAATGCGCTGGGCCAGCCCCTGGACGATATCCCAGTCGCAGCGCGTGCCTTCAGGCGCCTCGAACACGGGGTCGCTGAAACGTGCCAGGTTGCGCACCGCCAGCATGTTGAACACGATGTCGTACTGCTCGTGCTCCAGCGGCCCCGTGGGCGGCAGGATGATGTCCGCATGCCGGGAGGTTTCATTGAGGTAGAAGTCGATGGAGACCATGAACTCGAGCTGCTCGAGCGCTTCGTCCATCATTCTGCCATTGGGCGTGGACAGTACCGGGTTGCCGGCGACGCAGACGAAGCCGCGCACCTGGCCCTCGCCCGGCGTCAGCATTTCTTCTGCCAGGGTTACGGCAGGGAAGTAGCTGTCGAACTCCGGCAGTCCGCGTACCCGGCTCTGATAGGTGTTGAAACTGCCCATCGGGCGGCTCTGTGCCTTATTGAAGGCGGGGGTGGTGAACATCATTCCGCCGGGACTGTCGAGGTTGCCGGTGAGGATGTTCAGCACCAGCATCAGCCAGTGGTTGAGCGCGCCATAGCTCTGGGTGGATACGCCCATGCGACCATAGCAGACCGCAGACTCGGCGTTAGCAAAGTCCTCCGCGATGCGCTTGATATCGTCCACCGAGATGCCACAACGCGCGCTTGCCTGTTCGATGGACACGCCGTCGAACAAAGGCTCGAGGGCCTCCCAGTTGTCGGCCAGCTCACGCAACCGGCCGGGCTTGGTCAGGCCCATGTCCAGTACATGGCGGATCAGGCCAAGCAGGAAGAAGGCATCTGTTCCGGGGCGGATGAACAGGTGCTGGTCCACATAGCGGGCGGATTCGGTCCGCCGGGGATCCACCAGCACGACCTTGCCGCCGCGTTCGCGGATGCGTTCCAGCCGTTTGAGGATGTCACCCGCGGTCATGAGGCTGCCGTTGGAAGCGGCCGGGTTGGCCCCGAGCATCAGCATGTAGCCGGTGCGGTCGATATCCGGAATGGTGAACAGCTGGCTGTGGCCGAACATCAGATACGACACCAGCTGGTGGGGCATCTGGTCCAGCGAGGCCGCGGAAGAGATGTTGCGGGTACCTATGGCCTTGCGCAAGGTGCCCGAGGCCATCATCAGTCCCAGGTTGTGGGAGGACGGATTACCCCAATAGCCCGCGATTGAGTCCGGACCGTGGCGGCGCTGGATGTCCACCAACCTGGCCGCAACCTTGTCCAGTGCGGTGTCCCAGTCGATCGGGAGCCACTGGCCGTTGACCTTCTCCAGCGGGGTGCGCAGGCGGTCGGGGTCATTGTGCAGGTCCTGCAGGGCATAGCCCTTGGGACAGATGTGGCCTTCGCTGTGCGGGTCGTTCTCATCACCCTTGATCGACAGAATCTGCTCGCCCTGGGTCTCGATCACCACGCCGCACATTGCCTCACACAGGGTGCAGGCACGATGGTGTGTCTTGACCGGCAGCCTGGCCTGTTCCTCCTCCCGGGCTCTGGCATCGCGGATGACCTGAAGCATTTCGGCAATGTTGACGACCTTGCGCCGGGTACGGCCCTCGATCCTGCCTTTGGCCTGTTCATGCTGATCCAGCAGACGCCAGTCCGCCATGCTGACCACGTCGACCTTGCGCGATGCCAGCAACTGCTCGATGTCGCCGGTCCGGGAGGGAAGGCTGCTGCCCAGATTCTCGATCAACTGCTGCACGCTTTCGGTCGCGCACTGGCGATTGCTGCCGATCACGCCGCTCGCGCCGCGCTTGATCCAGCCGGCGACATAATCGCGATGATCTGCCTCGCCATGGATGCGCCCCTGCTGATGCTGCATCACGCCCCGGCCCAGATCGAAGGGCAGCTCGTCTATCGCCGAACCCTGATAGCCGATAGCATGCACCACCAGATTCGCCGGAATGTTCAGGGTCTGTTCGGCGGGACGGGCGACCAGCGCGCCCCGGGCATCGCGAATCAGTTCGGTGCGCTGGGCGTGCACGGTGCTGACCCGGCCTTCGTTCGCGGTGAAGGAGGAGGGGCTGGTGTAGAACATGAAGCGGATGCGCTTGCCGTCACCCGACGGACGCGCTGCGATCTCTCGCAACAGGCTGAGGTTCTGCCTGGCCTCGGCAAATTCCGGCTGCTCCAGTTGGTGCGCTGTGGTGTCGTCCAGCTCCAGATCCGCCGGGTCGACCAGCAACTGGAGGCCGGGAATGGCCATGAGCTGCTCGAGCTCCTTGGGGGTGAAGGCCGCTTGCGCCGGGCCACGGCGAGCCAGCAGGCGGACCTCGTCGATACCGCTTTCAGCCAGCGCTTTCAGCGCGTCGTCGGCGATATCGGTCTTGGCCAGCTGCTCATGCGGCAGCACGAGGATGCGAGCGATATCCAGCGCCACGTTGCCGATCCCGATGATTACCGCGGTCGATCCGGAAAGGTCCGGGGCCAGTGCGGCTTCGTCGGGGTGGCCGTTGTACCAGCCCACGAAATTGGAGGAGCCGAAAATGTTGCCGCTATCGGCGCCGGGCAGCGTCAGCGGGCGGCTCTGTGAGCCACCGGTGGCATAGATCACGCCATGGTAGTGGTTGCGAAGCTCGGCGCTGGTCAGGTCGCGACCGATCTGCACGTTGCCGAAAAAGCGGAAGCGCTCCGACTCGGCGATGCGCTCGAAACCGGCGGTGACCGATTTGATGCGTGGATGATCAGGTGCGACCCCATAACGGACCAGCCCGAAGGGCGTAGGCAGCCGCTCGAACATGTCGACCCGTGCTCCAGGCAACTGCTTCATCAGCGCCTCGGCCGCATAGAAGCCGCTGGGCCCTGACCCGACAATGGCAAACCGGCTCGGCACCCGCGCCAAAGGACTGGCAGCATGCTGTCCGGCCTGGATGCTTTCCCGAATGACCGGGTGGGTCTTCGCATTCTGGGCGTTCAGGGCAATGAAGGACTCCTGCTCAGCCGGGACCATGCTCCGCGGAAAGATCGCGCCTTCCGGACAGGCGGACACGCAGGCGTTACAGTCGATGCAGGTGTCAGGATCGATGAAGAGCATCTCCGGGCCTTCACGAAAGGCCTCCACCGGACACACATCCACGCAACTGGTGTGCTTGTTGCCAATACAGCTCTGAGTGACGACGTACGCCATGATCTACTCCGTGCCGGGACCAATAAAGGCCTCATGGTATGTCCGGGCATCGGTCCCCGTATCGGCAGGATTTGCCTCGTTGACATTTTGTGCCAGCGACTCGATAGTGGCCTCATGAGCAGAATCGATGTACTTCCAGCAGCCTTTCTCGAACCCGTGCTGAATTACGCGCGGGAGCGCGAGCTACCTGCTGGCGGACTGCTCCGGGAGATAGGCCAGG
>JAUVYN010000052.1 GCA_030603065.1 Pseudomonas sp. | reverse complement strand
CATTGCCCAGATCGAGATAGGCGCTCTTGTGCATCAGGGCTTCGAGGTCGATGTTCGCCTGGTCGCTGACCAGCTGCAGCTCGACCACATAGGGCTGGCTGATGGCCTCGCGGGCGGTGAAGGACAGGACCTTGAGGTCGTGTTCGATGCCGTCGAGAGTGAGGCTGAAATGGGCTTCGTTGGCCGGGTTGAACATCCGTTGTTCCCTTCATGCGAGACGGCCCCGGAAAGGCCCTGCTGCGCGGGATCTTTCGGTGACTGTCTGGATCTGTAACCTGACTTGCCCCCGCTCGGCAGCACCGAGCGGGGGCAAGTATTATCCCCGTATCAGGCGGAGATCGGTGTGCGCCAGTCGTCAGAACCGGACGTTCCTGAGACTTCATGGGTCCAGACGATCTTGCGGTAGGTGAAGTACACGTCTTCCAGGTGGGTGAAGTGGGACATGTTCGGATCCTGGCAGTTCGGCATGTGCGACTGGACGTCGACGATGATGGCGTCCTGCAGTTCGATGGTGAAGTAGTGCTCCTGGGTGCCGGTGGCCGAAGTGCGGTACCACTCCAGACGGCACTTGTTCAGGCGCTCACCGGAGGTCAGGGCGTTGAAGATCAGCGGGGAGGACTTGTCGAAGACCTTGGTGATCATCAGCGGTTTGTGCACGCGCTGACCAGTGGGCTGACCGGACTGCGGGTCACGGGGAATGATGACCTGATGGTCGAAGGCCTGAACCAGGATCTGGTCTTCGTGACCTTCCTGAAAGATGTTACCAACGGAATCTTCGGTAAAAGTGCCGGCGGTGATGAGGCCCTGCTTGGTGCCTTCGATGGTCATGTACGCGGGTGTTGGCATTGTGCTCTCCTTGCCTGGGATGATGGGCCCCCTGTGAGGCCCAGGAGTCCATCCCGTCGCAAGCGGCGTGCCACGATCAAAATTATCAATTAACACAAAGACTTGAAACTGAAGCACTGACCAGGAAAAAGCAAAGTGTGAGCCAGTTTACAAAAAACTGCGCAGGAAGTTGCGCGCCGCCGGCACAAACTTGCGCACTCGCCCGCAGCCGTTTGAGAACGGGGCTTTCAGCTTGACCAGACGACTCTGTTCGCCGCCAAACGCGCAAAAACTTGCGCAACTGGCCGGCAAGACGAAAACAAAAAACCCGCCAGGTGCGCAGGCAGAAGCCAAGCACCATGGCGGGTTTGAATGGCTCGCGCCGGTCTTAGCCGCGGGGCATGTACTTGCCCAGTTCGTGCTTGCCGATGGCAGCGCGGTGTACTTCATCCGGGCCGTCCGCCAGACGCAGAGTCCGCTGCATGGCATACATGTGTGCCAGCGGGAAGTCCTCGGACACACCGGCACCGCCGTGCATCTGGATCGCGCGGTCGATCACCTTCAATGCGACGTTCGGCGCCACGACCTTGATCTGCGCGATCTCGCTCTTGGCGACCTTGTTGCCCACCGTATCCATCATGTAGGCAGCCTGAAGGGTCAGCAGACGGGCCTGGTTGATCTCGATGCGCGACTCGGCGATCAGGTCGATGTTGCCACCCAGTTGCGCCAGACGCTTGCCGAACGCAACCCGCTCTACGGAACGCTTGCACATCAGCTCCAGTGCGCGTTCGGCGGCGCCAATGGAGCGCATGCAATGGTGAATCCGGCCAGGCCCAAGGCGACCCTGAGCGATCTCGAAGCCGCGACCTTCACCCAGCAATACGTTGCTGTAGGGCACGCGGACGTTTTCCAGCACCACCTCTGCGTGGCCATGGGGAGCGTCGTCATAACCGAACACCGGCAGCGGACGAATGACTTTCACGCCGGGGGTGTCCATCGGCACAAGAATCATAGAGTGCTGCTGATGGCGCGGCGCGTCCGGATTGGTCAAGCCCATGAAGATCATGATCTTGCAGCGCGGGTCGCAGGCGCCGGAGGTCCACCACTTGCGGCCATTGATGACCCACTCGTCGCCTTCGCGGCGCGCGTTTGCCTGCATGTTGGTAGCATCGGAGGATGCCACGCCCGGCTCGGTCATACCGAAGCAGGAGCGGATTTCACCGGCCAGCAACGGCTTGAGCCACTTTTCCTTATGCTCTTCCGAACCGTAGCGCACGATGGTTTCCATATTGCCAGTGTCCGGCGCGCTGCAGTTGAAAGCTTCGGACGCGAGGCCAGAGCGTCCCATCAGCTCTGCAAGCGGAGCGTATTCGAGGTTGGTCAGGCCGGCGCCCAGTTCGGACTCGGGCAGAAACAGGTTCCACAGGCCAGCGGCACGGGCCTTGACCTTGAGCTCCTCGACGATGGCGGTGGGTTGCCAGCGATCGCCCTCGTTCACCTGCTGGTGGAAAATGTGCTCGGCCGGAAAAACGTGCTCCTGCATGAACGCGTCGACGCGCTCGCGGAGTTCCTTGACCTTGGGTGAGTATCCGAAATCCATAGTGGTTTTGCCTTCTCTATGTGACCAGTGTTGGGTAGCGTCGAGAAGATCGTAGACGAGCCAATTGGATTTATCGAACCTATTTTTGGCGTGTATCTTCATTCATAAGCGATATATACTCGCTGCCCATAGCCTGAGCCGTGTCTCGAGTCTGAGCCATTCAATCGAAGGAAGTTGCGATGAACCTGAGCAAAGTCGATCTGAACCTGTTCATTGTATTTGACGCCATCTACACGGAAGCCAATCTGACGCGCGCCGGGCAGATCGTCGGCATCACCCAGCCTGCGGTCAGCAACGCGCTGGCTCGCCTGCGTGAAACCTTCAACGATCCGCTGTTCGTGCGGACCGCCCAGGGCATGGTACCCACGCCCATGGCGCAGAACATCATCACTCCCGTGCGCAGCGCACTGCAGTTGCTGCGCGTATCGGTACAGGAAAGCCGCAGTTTCAATCCGGACCAGGCCACCAAGACTTACCGTATCAGCATGACCGACCTGTCCGAAGCGGTAATCCTGCCACATCTGGCTTCGCGCATTCGACGCCTGGCCCCGAGCGTGAACATCGACAGCTTCCTGACCAAGCGCCGGGAAACCACAAAGGAGCTGGCAGCCGGCCGCCTGGACTTTGCGATCGATGCCCCGCTGAACACCGATACTCAAGTCCGCCACGTCAAGCTGTTCGAGGACCGTTATGTATGCGTGATGCGCCGCGGGCATCCGCTCTCGGGGAAGGACCGCATCACGCTTGAAGATTACCTGGCTCAGTCGCATATCCACATTTCCAGCCGCCGTAACGGTCTTGGTCATGTGGATCTGGCGCTCGGCAAGATGGGCATTCAGCGGCGCGTCGTATTGCGCTCCCAGCACTATCAGATGGCGCCGCTCGTATTGGATACCACCGACATGGTGATGACGGTGCATGAACGCTTCGCCCGCCGACACAACCTGCACTGGGTGGAATTGCCGATCGACGACATGCCCCCGGTCGAAACCCATCTGTTCTGGCACGAAAGCACGGACCAAGACCCAGCCAACCGCTGGATGCGCGAGCAGATTATCGAGCTATCACAACAGTTGGAGCGAAAAATGAAGAAGGAACAGGAAGCCGCTCCCCTGGCTTCCTGAACAACGCACCTTCAGGCGAGCGTAACCTCGGGCGCCATCGCGTTGGACGCCATCGCGTCGGCCGCCGATTCGTCGGTGGCTAGGCCTTTCGCCGACACCACCAGCCGTTTCGCCAGCACACCCAGCGTCATCACGGCGGCTTCCGCCGCCTGCCCCCAGGGAATCCCGCAGTTCAAACGCAGGCAATGGTTGAACTGGTCACTGTTACTGAAGATGACGCCCGGAGCAATGGCTATGCCCTCCTCCAGCGCCTGATTGAACAGTGTCTGGGTATCCACGCATTCCGGCAGGCTGACCCACAGAATGAAGCCGCCACGCGGGCGGGTGATTCGGGTGCCGGCTGGGAAGTAACGCTGTATGGCCAACTGAAACGCCGAAAGGTTCTCCCGATATTCCTGCCGGATGTGCCGCAGATGCCGATCATAGCCGCCGTTTTCCAGATACGCAGCGACGGCCATCTGGCTGACACTGCAGGGCGAAAGCGTAGTGAAGGTCTGCAATTTTTCGACCGTCGCCTGGTGCTTGCCGGCGATGGCCCAGCCAACCCTTACCCCTGGGGATATGGTTTTCGAAAAGCTCGAGCAATACATGACCACACCCGTACGGTCAAAGGCCTTCAGCGCCTTGGAGCTACCCGGCTCGAACATCAGCTCACCGTAGATGTCATCCTCGATGATCTGCAACCCACGCTCTTCGGCAAGACTCACGAGTTGGCGCTGGCGCGGCTCGGGCATGCTTGCGCCCAACGGATTACCGGCACGGGCCGTAACCACCAGAGCCTTGATGGGCCACCGCGCCAGCGCTTCGGAGAGCGCTTCCAGGCTGAGCCCCGTCTCGGGATCAGTCGGAATTTCGATGACTTTCAACCCCAGCACTTCGCACAATTGCAGCAGCCCATAGTAGCTCGGCGCTTCGGTGGCGATCAGGTCACCTGGCTGGGCAACCGCCCGCAGACAGAGGTGCAGCGCATCCACGCAACCATTGGTAATGACAATCTGTTCCGGATCCACCACAGCGCCAGCATCTCGCATCCTGATAGCAACCTGGCGACGCAGAGGCTCGTAGCCTGGGCTGAAACTGTAGCCAAAAGCCCGCTGGCTCTGAAAACGCGTCACCCGAGACATTTGTTGATGCAGTGCGCGCAATGGCAGGTAATCACTGGCCGGCACGGCGGCGCCAAGGGGCATGGTTCCGGAGCGACGGGTCTGACTCAGGATTTCCCCGATGATGCCGCTGCGGGTCACCGCGTACGGCTGCTCCACCCGTGACAGCGGCGGAGTGGGAGCTGTGAGTGCGGGGGCGCGGTGAACATAATAGCCGGACTGCGGACGTGCGCGGATTAGCCCCTCATCCTCGAGGGTTGCGTAGGCCTGCAGCACCGTGGCATGGCTGACGCCCTTCTGTACGCTTAGCTTGCGTACCGAGGGCACCCGCTCACCGGGCTGATAAAAACCTTTCTGGATATCCTCGGCCAATTGCCGGGCGATCTGTTGATATAACAGGGACATGCGAATTCTCCGCTTCGACCTTCACACGCTACCGCATGGAAGGCATGCCCACGCTATACAGATGCACCGAAAATAACCAGCACAGTATGCCAATAAGAGATCTGTACCGGTTCAGCCTCTTCAACAAGAAGACTGTATCAGTCGAGTACCTCGGACTCAGCTGCCTCATCGGCCACTTCGATGAACTGCTCCGCCCAGATCTGGCGGTATTTCTCGACCACCCGCCGGGGCTCGCCCTGGGTGGAAAGACGGTGCATGCCAACAGCGAGCGCCGACCGCAGCGCGGGGGAATTGCACGCCGACTTGTGGGAAACGGTGTAATGCAATTGCTCGTTGATCAGGGAGCCGTCAAGTATGTCGAGCTGATCGGCTATACCCAGTTGCTCAGCCAGCGCCAGCCCCTGATAGCGCTCGTACACCACGTAATCAGCACGGCCAAGCAGAAGCTGCCGGAACGACTGTTCGATGGACGACACCATATCGATACGCAGGTGGTCCCGGGCATAGGTATCGAAAGCCGCACCAAAGCTGTTGTTGACCAGCGTGCTACCACGCTTGTTGCGCAGATCATCCCAGCCGGCGTAGGGAAAAGCCTGCCCGCGCCGCACGAAGATCACGCTAGGCACCTCTACATAGGCCGGATAGACGTAATCCATGTAGCCCAGCCGCTCCGGCGTCAGGAAGGCGCCGGCCAGCATGTCTACGCGCCCACTGCGCACTTCCTGCTGAGCCCGCGCCCAAGGTCCCACATTCAGCACCTCGATCTGGATATCGGTATCAGCCAGGGCCATCTGCAGCAGCTCGACACCCGCACCAATGAGACGGCGGTCATCCTCCGGATCGACCCACAGCAGCGGGGGATATTGCGGGTTTCCGGTGACCACTATCCGTTGGCAGGGTCCTCCGGCGGCCTCAGCCTGACCGGCAAAGACAGCACCGATACCGGCCACCACGGCCAGCAGAAGGCCGGATGCCAGTTTGTTCCCTGTGCGTCTGATCATCGTCTCCCCGAAGCGTCTCGAATGGTGGTATTCGACGAGTATAGCGCTTCTCAACCCGAGCGTGACACACCCCCGTGGCGGCTCTCCGACAGCGTTGGTCAAGCGACCTGCGAGTCGACTGGCGGCACACCACTGTGAAAGCGAAACTGTGTGTCCGGACTGAGGATCAGTTCGTTCTCGACCTGCCGGAACCGCGTCACTGCAGCGTCGACGTCAGCTGCACTGGCGAAGCGGTTGGCGAATCTGAGGTAGTTTTCGTAGTGGCGGGCTTCGGATTGCAACAACCCCAGATAGAAACGCTGCAGCTCTTCGTCCAGATGCGGGGCGATGGCCTCGAACCGCTCGCAGCTGCGCGCCTCGATGAAGGCGCCAACCACCAGCGTGTCAAGCAGCCGCCATGGTTCACTCTTGCGCACCTGCTCCTTCAGCCCAGCCGCATAGCGCGAGGCCGACACGCCGCGCAGGGCAATTCGGCGCTTTTTCAGGATACGCAGCACCTGCTCGTGGTGCACCAGTTCCTCGCGGGCCAGTTTGGACATATAGTCGGCCAGTTCGGAATCGCTTCCGTAGCGATTGATCAATGCGAGAGCAGAGCTTGCCGCCTTCAGTTCATTGTTCCTGTGGTCGAGCAGCAGTGTTTCCTGGTCCTGCAGTGCCGCCTGCACCCATTGCTGCGGCGTTCTGCAGCCCAGAAACGCCTCTATCTCCGGAAATTGACTCACCTTGATCCTCCTGTGCCCGCGTGAAACCGGGCGGAGCATTATAAGGGCAGGCACAGGTTCGAACATCTGTTTGACCCATATCAAAGGCAACACGGATAAAACCGACTACATTGATTTCATGAACAAAACATCCAGCACTCGAGGGAGAAAGGAAACGCCATGCAAGCCATCAAACGCATTCTGGTAGTAATCGACCCGACCCAAACCACGCATCTCGCGCTCAATCGGGCTCGACTGATCGCCGGGGTCATCGAGTCGGAGCTGCACCTGCTCGTATGCGAGAACAGACAGGACTACACCCCTTTGCTGGACAAGCTGTGCGGCGAACTGCAGGCAGCGGGTCTGAAAGCATCATCCACCCAGGCCTGGCACGGCAGCCTCACCGATACCGTTATCCACGTACTGCACTCTGCCGGCTGCGGTCTGGTCATCAAGCAACACCTGCCGGACAACCCGATCAAGAAGGCCCTGCTGACTCCGGACGACTGGAAACTGCTGCGCTATTGCCCTGCTCCGGTACTGATGGTCAAGAGCGACACTTCCTGGATGCAGGGCACCATCCTGGCGGCGGTCGATCTGGGCTACCACGATGACGCCCATCAGGTACTGCATGACACCATCGTCAGCCACGCCGCGGACATTGCCGAGATGACCAACGGCCAGCTGCACCTGGTCAGCGCCCACCCCGCGCCCATGCTGTCTGCCTCCGACCCGGTCTATCAGCTGCGCGAGGGGATTGCCGCGCGCTATGCAGAGAACGCCGCCAAGTACATCAGCCAGTACAACCTGAGCGACGCCCAGCTGCATATCGACGAAGGCCCCGCCGACACGCTGATCCCGAAGATTGCGAAAAAGCTGCAGGCCAGCGTAACAGTCATCGGTACCGTCGCCCGCACCGGCATTTCCGGTGCCCTGATCGGCAACACCGCCGAGGTGGTGCTGGATCAGCTGGGTAGCGATGTACTGGTTCTCAAGCCGGACGATATGCTCGCCCACCTCGAAAATCTGCTCGAGAAGTAAGCTTTCCGGAACGCGTCAGGAGCCGGGCATCAACCCGGCTCCCTGACCGCCTGCCACATGCCGCTGATAATAGGCATCAGCCAGGGCGAACAATTCCTGGTCAATCACTTCACGCAGCTGCCTGCGACCCAGCGTTCGGTAATCCGCCCGTGGCCCTATACCACAGTCTTCCGGCCAATCATCCGGTAAACGCGTCAGCAACCTGTGGATCTGAAGCGCCAGTGGCAGCTCTTCCACACCGGGCAATTTCGCCGCAGCCAGGGTCTGGCGAAACCGGATCATGGAGATGATCTCGATCCGGGTCATGACAACCTGCTCGGTCAGCTGTTCGATCCGCCGCCAGACCGCTGCTTTCTGTTCCGCGTCATAGCGGTTCCAATCTACGATCTCATGCAGAAACCGTCGGCAGCCCCGGCACACCAGATCCCCGAACACGGTCGAGCACAGCCCTACGCAGGGCGTTTTCTGCCGATGCACCGCCGACTCACTCATTCAAAGCACTCCTCCCGCTTCACCTTTGCGCCATAGGTCGTTGCGAACACCCCAGACGAAGGTCATAGCCCTGATACCTTAACTTTGAACCCCGGTTACTGTAGAATCGGCGCGCCGTAGGGCTGTGTATCAGGCGTTTGCCCGCAACCCGACCCGTATCTGCCTACGCCTTCACCAGGCCAGTTACCCAGGTTGCCCCCCACCCAGCAGCATCGGGCCCACGCCAGAACCCAACCTTACACGGCGAGTAGGGAAGCACTGAATAGCTCCCTTGCACAAGATGATTATTCAGTGCTTCCCGGGATCCGTGAGGATGACGATTCCGCCACAAGCGGAACAGACTGATGAGGGTAATTACAGTGCTTGAAGCCTATCGCAAACATGTAGAAGAGCGCGCCGCCCTGGGTATCGTGCCTCAGCCGCTGAACGCCGAGCAAACCGCCGGTCTGGTAGACCTGCTGAAGAACCCGCCGGCTGGCGAAGAAGAATTCCTGCTGGACCTTCTGACCAACCGCGTACCCCCGGGCGTAGACGAAGCCGCCTACGTCAAGGCCGGCTTCCTTTCCGCCGTCGCCAAGGGCGAAGCCACCTCCCCGCTGCTGACCAAGCAACGCGCCGTTGAACTGCTCGGCACCATGCAGGGCGGCTATAATATCGCCACTCTGGTCGAACTGCTCGACAACGAAGAACTGGCCGCCGCCGCTGCCAAGGAACTCAAGCACACCCTGCTGATGTTCGATGCCTTCCACGACGTCGCCCAGCGTGCCAAGAATGGCAACCCGCATGCCAAGGCGGTCATGGAGTCCTGGGCCGCTGGCGAGTGGTTCACCAACCGTCCTGCTCTGGCCGAGAAGATCACCCTCAGCGTCTTCAAGGTTCCCGGCGAAACCAATACTGACGACCTGTCCCCTGCCCCGGACGCCTGGTCGCGCCCCGACATCCCGCTGCACGCCCTGGCCATGCTGAAGATGGAGCGTGAGGGCATCGAGCCGGTCGAGCCGGGTTCCGTTGGCCCGCTCAAGCAGATCGAAGCCGTCAAGGCTCAGGGTTTCCCGGTTGCCTATGTAGGCGACGTGGTGGGTACCGGCTCCTCGCGCAAGTCCGCCACCAACTCCGTGCTGTGGTTCTTCGGTGATGATATCCCCTACGTGCCGAACAAGCGCGCAGGCGGCTTCTGCTTCGGCTCCAAGATCGCCCCGATCTTCTACAACACCATGGAAGACGCCGGCGCCCTGCCGATCGAATTCGATTGCACCAACCTGAACATGGGCGACGTCATCGACGTTTACCCCTATGAAGGCAAGGTCTGCAAGCACGGTACTGACGAAGTCGTATCCACCTTCGAACTCAAGACCCAGGTACTGCTCGACGAAGTACGCGCCGGTGGCCGTATTCCGCTGATCATCGGCCGCGGTCTGACCGAGAAGGCCCGCGCCGAGCTGGGCCTGGGTCACTCCGACCTGTTCCGCAAGCCCGAGCAGCCCGCCGACACCGGCAAGGGCTTTACCCTGGCGCAGAAGATGGTCGGCAAGGCCTGCGGCGTCGAAGGCATCCGCCCCGGCACCTACTGCGAGCCGAAAATGACCACGGTCGGTTCCCAGGACACCACTGGCCCGATGACCCGCGACGAGCTGAAGGACCTGGCTTGCCTCGGCTTCTCCGCCGACCTGGTCATGCAGTCCTTCTGCCACACCGCTGCCTATCCGAAGCCGATCGACGTGGTTACCCACCACACGCTGCCCGACTTCATCCACACCCGTGGCGGTGTTGCCCTGCGTCCTGGTGACGGCATCATCCACAGCTGGCTGAACCGCATGCTGCTGCCTGACACCGTTGGCACCGGCGGTGACTCGCACACCCGTTTCCCGCTGGGTATCTCCTTCCCGGCCGGTTCCGGTCTGGTCGCCTTCGCCGCAGCTACAGGCGTCATGCCGCTGGATATGCCCGAATCTGTACTGGTTCGCTTCAAGGGCCAGATGCAGCCCGGCATCACCCTGCGCGACCTGGTTCACGCTATCCCCTACTACGCTATTCAGCAGGGCCTGCTGACCGTCGAGAAGCGCGGCAAGAAGAACATCTTCTCTGGCCGCATCCTCGAGATCGAAGGTCTGGAGCACCTGACCGCCGAGCAGGCGTTCGAGCTGTCTGACGCATCCGCTGAGCGTTCCGCTGCAGGCTGTACCATCAAGCTGAGCGAAGAGTCGGTTGCCGAGTACCTGAAGTCCAACATCGTCCTGCTGCGCTGGATGATTGCCAACGGCTACCAGGATCCGCGCACCCTAGAGCGCCGCGCACAGGCCATGGAAGAGTGGCTGGCAAACCCGAGCCTGATGCAGGCAGACGCCGACGCCGAATACGCCGCCGTGATCGAGATCGATCTGGCCGACGTCAAGGAGCCGGTACTCTGCGCACCGAACGATCCGGACGACGCCCGCCTGCTGTCGCAGGTTGCTGGTGACAAGATCGACGAAGTCTTCATCGGTTCGTGCATGACCAACATCGGTCACTTCCGTGCGGCCGGCAAGCTGCTCGAGAAGAACAAGGGTGCCCTGCCGACCCGTCTGTGGCTGGCTCCGCCGACCAAGATGGACCAGTTCCAGCTGACCGAAGAAGGCTACTACGGCATCTACGGCAAGGCTGGTGCGCGCATGGAAATGCCTGGCTGCTCGCTGTGCATGGGTAACCAGGCTCGCGTGGCGGCCAAGTCCACCGTCGTCTCCACCTCCACGCGGAACTTCCCGAACCGCCTGGGTGATGGCGCCGACGTGTACCTGGCCTCTGCCGAACTGGCATCGGTTGCGTCCATTCTGGGCCGCCTGCCCACCGTTGAGGAATACATGGCCTACGCTGCTGACATCAACAGCATGGCAAGCGACATCTATCGCTACATGAACTTCAACGAAATCGAGACCTACCAGAAGGCTGCAGCGTCCATCCCGGTCGCCCAGCTCTGATAGTCCCGCGATAAAAAGCCCCGCTTCGGCGGGGTTTTTTTTGCGTGCATCGGCGGACGGTTCCATAATCCCGACACGCAACGTAGAGTGGCGGCCAGCGATCAGAAACGCCAATTACCTTCCGTGAAACGGGAATAGATTCCGTAGCGCGCCTCACGAGAATAGAGATAACCCATGCTTCACGCACAAACGTTGATGGATCAGCTGCAGAACCATGTAAAACATGGCGATCACCTGTGCGTGATATGCGATGACCCCGACGAGCGGCTTCAGGCTGCTACTCAGTACGTCCATGACGGTCTCCGACAAAATGACTTCGTCATGTATGCGGCAGATTCAGACAGCCTGGCTAGCCTTCGCCAGGCACTGGTCGAGCGCGGCGTCGATGTCGAGGCCGAAATTGAGCGCGGCGCCCTGAGCCTGCTGGACACCTACGATGCCTACCTGACTAATGGCGTCTTCGACCCCGAAAGCGTCTATCAGGAGTTCGAGCAAGCCATCGACAGCGCGCTGGAGGCTGGCTTCAGCGGCTGCCGTTTCGCCGGCGAACCGGTGTGGGCCATCGACCGTGAAGACCTTCGGCCCGGCCTGATCGAGTTTGAAAGCCGCCTCAACATGCTTTTTCGTTCGCGCAAGGCAGCTGGACTCTGCGTCTACGACAAAAACGCCTGGCCCGCGGAAGTGGTCCGCGAGGTGCTACGGACGCACCCAGTTGTCGTGGTCAATGATCTGGTCTGCGATCGCAACCTGTACTACGGGGGGCCCGACCTGTTCGCTGAACAGAATGCAGCTGAGCCGCAGATCGACTGGATGCTGTCGCAACTACGCGAACTCAGGCGTCAGGAGCTGCGCATCCAGCTCGCCCTTGAAGCCGGGCAGCTCGGCAGCTGGGAACTGATTCTTAGCGATGACAGCTCATTACGCTCGCTTCGCCATGATCAGATCTTCGGTTACGACCAGCCGCCCGATCATTGGGGATACAAGCTGTTCATCGAGCACGTGCTGCCCGAAGACCGGCAACATGTCGAAGCCGCGCTCCAGCACGCGCTGAGCACCGGCGAGACCTGGAAATTCGAATGTCGTATCCGGCGTCATAACGACGGCGCCATCCGTTGGATCGAAGCCTATGGCCGCCCCCAATCAGAGGGCAGAAGCGATCGCGTCGAGCGATTGCTTGGCATCGTCTCGGACATTACCGAACGCAAGGCGATGCAACAGGCGCTGATCGACAGCGACCAGCGCAAGGATGAATTCCTCGCCACCCTCGCCCATGAGCTAAGAAACCCGTTGGCGCCGATCCTCAACGTCCTGTATCTCATGCGGCGTCAGCATGAGGGCGACCCACAGCTCGAGCGCTTGCGGGGCATCATGGAGCGCCAGACCGGGCAACTGACAAGGCTTGTAGACGACCTACTGGACGTTTCACGGATCACCACAGGCCGTATTGTGCTGCAGCGGGAAGAGGTGGAGCTGGGCGCGGTCCTTTCAAACGCGGTCGAGGCTACCCAGCCGCTGGTCGAGTCTTCCGGCCACAGGCTCAGTGTGAATGTGCCGCAGGAGCCGCCGCTCTTGCTGGAGGGGGACCCGGCACGGCTGACGCAGGTCTTCGTCAACATCCTGAACAACGCCGCCAAGTACACCCCCAACGGCGGGCAGATCGAGCTGAATGCCGAGCGGGATCGCGATGAACTGGTAGTGCGAGTGCGCGACAACGGACTGGGTATTCAGAGCGAGTTCATTCCCGACATCTTCGAGATGTTCATGCAGGTCGGCCAGGCAGGCGAGCGAGCCCAGGGAGGGCTCGGGCTTGGCCTGCCCCTGGCCCGGCAACTGCTGGAACTACACGGCGGTCGTATCGAAGCCCGCAGCGATGGGCTAGGTCATGGCAGCGAGTTTACCGTACGCCTCCCATCCTTGGCCTCGCGGTCAACGCAGGGCCCAACCCCTTCTCAGGAGGAAAACGAAGCTGCATCGCGCGAGCGGATTCTGGTAGTAGACGACAATCAGGACGCCGCCGACAGCCTCGGTATGAGCCTGGAATTGCTCGGCCATCAGGTCAGCACCCGCTATGACGGTTTTTCCGCCATAGCTGCGTGCGAACGAGACGCCTACGATATCGTCATCCTGGACATCGGCATGCCGGGGCTGGACGGATACCAGGTCGCACGCGCGATACGAGAGCGGTACCCTGATACTACGCTGGTGGCACTCACGGGCTGGGGACAGGAATCCGATCGCGAACTTGCGCGCGAAGCGGCCTTCGATCTACACCGCACCAAACCAGCCGACCCGATCGAGTTGCTCGAGGCGATACTGGCGACCCGCGCCGGGGAACGGGCCGGTGCTGAACAATAGCGCTGAAGAAGTGTTCATGAGAAAACCCCGCTTCGGCGGGGTTTTTGTGGGTAGATTCCGAGGCTAAGCGGCTTACGCCTGCCTAACCCGATCACGGAGCATACAGACACAGGCCCTCGTGTTTTGGGGGGCTAACACACGCGGTTAGCCTGGGTCTGCCGGGACCTGCAAGACCAGGCAGAGGTAACCGTAGTCATCGCCGCACGTTTTGTAGATCTCCCCTCTCGCCGGAGGGTTGCATATACATCGCGTTCGCCTCGTCGAGCGATCGCATCTCTGAGCGGTAGTTCGAGGCCACGGTAATACGCGTGCCAATCTTCGGCCGGCAGCCGAAACGAGCCCAGCACCTCGTAGCCCGCTTTGCGGGCCTGCTCGATGCGCGTCGCCTCATCCCGCAGGTCTGGACACTCGTCGGCAAAGAAGGCGCGCGCACGCTCGTCTGGCTTGGCAACAAACCAGACGAGCTCGGTCACAACGAGGCATCCGCCCGACCGGAGCAACGGTCGCCAACAATGCAGGGCATTCTCGAACCCGATCGAATAGGCGCTCCCCTCGGCCCAGATCAGATCGAAGCCGGTGCCCAGTGAAGCGGCGTCCGCCATGTCGGCGCAAACCGTCGTAATGCGATCGGCAAGACCGAGCTCGTCCGCGCGCGCTCGCAGCGTCGCCAGGAAAGGTGGGTGAATGTCCACCGCGGTGATGTGTGCCCCGGACTCCTGGGCAAGAACGATGGTAGAACCACCGGTTCCGCAACCCAGGTCGAGCACCCGCTCCACCTGGAGAGAATCGGGCAATAACCGAAAAGCACGACGGGTGCTCTCGACGCTTCCCGGCCCCTGCCGGGGTGTGTCTTCAAAAACCTCGAAAAGCAGCTTGAGTTCGTCGGCTTCCATAACCTTCAACTCTCCGTTAGCTTGGTAATAAGAACGTTCATCTGAATTGCCCCCCAATTTTCCCGGATATGCTGTTGAATCCTGGCTTTACTCATGAGCCTTCGTTTCGGCGAAAATACTGCGAAAGCGCCAAGGCCGCTAAAGGAAGCCCGACCCCCGTAGGACCCCGCAGCAGCGCCGCATGCATCTGAGATACGGCGGGGGACCTTAGGCGTTTATCGCCTAACCCGCACTTCCGGCCCGGCCAGGTGCGCCAGCAGTGGATTGACCGCCCAAACCCGCTGGCGCAACGCAAGACCAATCGCAAGCCCCGCGATGAAGCCGCCGATATGCGCCCAGTGGTCGATACCCTGTTGACCCATGACCATGCCAAACACGTCCAGAGCAAGCCAGATGGCAAAGTACCACATCACCGCGAGCTTCTTCTGCCAGACAAAGAACATGAAGGACATGCTGGCATTGGGAAACCACAGCATATACATGCCGAACAACCCCGCAATGGCGCCACTGGCGCCGACGGAAGGCGTTTCCGACCCCATGTTGGCCAATACGCTGACAGTCCCGGCCAGAATGCCGCAGAGCAGGTAGAGGCCAAGGAAGCGCCAGTGACCCAATGCATCCTCCAGGTTGTCCCCGATGATCCACAAAAAGTACATGTTGCCGATCAGGTGCATGAAACTGCCGTGCAAGAAGGTTGCGGTCACGAAGGTCCACCAATGGCTGCCCGCCTGTATATTCGCCGGAGCGATAGCGAAGCTGCCAAACACCTTCAGGGTCAACTCCAGATCAAAGGTATAGGACAAGAAGATCAGGGTATTGAGGGCAATGAGCGCATAGGTCGCCAAGGGAATAATGCGGGGCTTGACGTTGAACTCTACCGGCATGCGTGACAGCGCCTGAAAGATCCAGGTTTGCCAGTTTACCGTCTTGTTCATCTCCCCCAGGGCATGCTTGATAGCCGCGGACTTTGCCACCTTGCACACGGTATCCTTTGTTACCCAGGCGCCATCACAACTCTGGCAGACGTCGATATCCACATGAAAGTCATCGAGCAGATGGAACACCTGGAGCTGAACACCACAATCGGGGCAACAGCGGAGCGAAGGCTCGAGTGCCGGCCCCAGGTTGGCTACATAATCGGCCTCTTCCGTATGCTGGCATTTGGCAGCAATGAGGGCGTTGAGATTGCCCTTCTCGAACCATAACCCGCCGCATGTGTTGCAATGGTCGACTTCCTCGCCCTGGTAGTGGTTCACGGTCAGCGGCGAGTTGACGCAATGGGGGCAGTACTTTTTCCCGGCCATGGGGGTCCTTGGTGATGTCCGTATCAATGTCGATTATATAAACACCTGGGAACGGCTAAAAGCTGATCGGTTGCCTGCAACCCGATCACAGCTCACAGTGGGTTACCGGAACGGTCCCGCATGCTGGACAGATAAAGCCCTTCGACCTTCTCTCGTGCCCAGGGCGTTTTGCGCAGAAAACGCAGGCTGGATTTCACACTCGGATCATGGGTGAAACAACGAATGGGAATGCGCTGCCCAAGCACCTCCCAGCCGAACTGATCGACCAGCTCGGTGACTATACGCTCGAGCGTCACGCCGTGAAGCGGATCGCGGGGGTTAATGTCATTCATCAGCCTTCTCGATAGTGAGTTCATAGTGACGAAATTGCTGATCCCTGACCCATCCGAGTGATTCGTAGAGAGCCTGTGCGTTTCTGTTATCTTCCGCAGTCGATAACTCAAGGGCAACGGCACCTTTGGAGCTCGCAAGCTTACTCGCGCCCTCTAGCAAGGCGCGCCCCAGTCCCTGGCGTCGGTATGCCACCGCAACATAGAGATCATTGAGTATATAGCTCGGCGCAGCGGAGATTGACGAGAAGCTCGGATAAAGCTGCGTGAACCCGGCAAGCTCACCCCCCTCGCCCTCCGCAACCAGGATGACCGACTCATTGTTCGCCATCCGGTCACCGATGAACCTTTTCGCGAGCGCCAGATCGGAGCTTTGTTCATAAAAACAGCGGTACTGATCGAACAGCTCTGCAACCTTATCAAGGTCTGGCAAGCCTGCTTCTCTGATGCTTAGCACAATTGCTCCTCTTTAAAGGGGGGCGGGTTGGTGTCAGGAAACACAACGGTCATGCCCAGATCAGCTTATACACATATACGCCTTGATTCCGAAGGATACTTTGAGATCATGGAGGCGACGAACCCGTTGCACCGACACCCTTGCAGGAGAGAACAGTGCCCAATACCAATATCGAACTGACTTCGACCATTAGCGAAGACAACAGGCTGGAACTTGCCCTGCGCGAGATCGAGATCCCGCAGCCGGGCGAGAACCAGGTGGTGATCCGCGTCGAAGCCGCCCCTATCAACCCCTCCGACCTGGGTGTAATGTTCAGCGTGGCCGACATGACGACTGCCACCCAATCCGGTAGCGCCGATCGCCCTGTCATCCATGCGAATGTCCCAGCAAAATTCATGGGCGCGGTCAAAAAGCGGCTCGGCAAGTCCATACCCGTGGGCAACGAGGGTGCTGGAACCGTCGTCGCTGCTGGCTCATCAGCCGCTGCGCAAAGCCTCATGGGCAAGACCGTTGCGTTCATTGGCGGAGGTAGCTACCGCAAATACCTCTGTGCCAACGTGCAAAGCTGTCTGGAACTGGAGCCGGGCACCACTGCAGTCGAAGGGGCTTCAAGCTTCGTTAACCCGCTGACTGCATTGGCGATGGTGGAAACCATGCGCGCTGAAGGCCACAAGGCGATCGTTCACGCCGCCGCCGCATCCAACCTCGGCCAGATGCTCAACCGCATCTGCATCGCTGACGGCATCGACCTGGTCAATATCGTCCGCAAGCCGGAACAGGAAAAACTGCTGCGCGATCTGGGCGCCAGGTACGTGGTCAACTCCAGCGGTGACAGCTTCATGGCAGACCTGACCCAGGCTCTGATCGACACCGGCGCAACCATCGCCTTCGACCCTATCGGGGGCGGTCGCCTGGCCAGTGACATTCTCACCTGCATGGAAGCCGCCGTCTCGCGCAACATGACCGAATACAGCGTGTACGGCTCTGACATTTACAAGCAGGTGTACATCTATGGCGGCCTGGACCGCGGCCCGATCACACTGAACCGGACCTTTGGTTTTGCCTGGGGCGTGAACGGCTTCCTGCTGTTCAATGCGTTAGGAAAACTGGGGAAGGACACCGCTGCCGCCATGCGCAAGCGCGTCGCCGCCGAGATCAAAACCACCTTCGCCAGTCACTACACCCACGAAGTATCGCTAGCCGGTGCGTTGCAGCTGGATGCGATCTCGTCCTTCGGCAAAATGGCTACCGGAGAAAAATACCTGATCAAGCCGCAGAGCTGAGATCAGGGTCCGAACGCAAGGCCATTAGTGCACGGGGGTCAGCTTGGCTCCCGCGCCTAACGGGTGGTCTCGTCCGTTGCCTGGCTTTGGCAGATAGCGTCCGTTCTTTATGATTTGGGCGAACCCGAACACCAGACTAAGCCGTCATAAGGATTCTTAGCCAATTCGGCCAGCCGAGTTGCCAAAGTACCGCAATGAATTTCAAGGCGATGTCCGTTCGGATCAAGCAGATATATGGACTCGCCCTCACTGCTATTCTTCTTCCACTCTACGACCCTTGCCTCTCGCAACCTGGCGCAGACCTCATGAAACTCTTCTTCGCGAACATTGAAAGCGATATGCGTATAGTCATCAGCAGGCTGGGGCACCCCAACGCTCAGACATAGCCACGTATCCCCAGCGGTGAGATAAGCGCCTGTATCCCAGAAAACATGAAGTTTCATTCCGAGCAGATCGCGGTAGAACTCAATTGATGGGTTCAAATCTGCAACCGAAAAGGTAACGTGATTGATGTCTGTGATCATGGCTTCGCTCTAAAGAAAGTGAACCTTGCTAACGCTGAAACTGAGCCGACGGGTAAGCTAGCAGCGCTTCACCCGGTCGGTTTGAGCGCCTGGTTGGGCTCTTCTTGATAACGCATATGGATAAGCGCCACCCGCGCTCCATCTGGACCCGCGCGCTCCTCGATCGCGAAAGGTGCAAAGCCCAGCCCCGCGTACAGCAGCAAACCGGCCGTGTTGGAATTGAAGCAGGATATCCGCACCTCCACCGCGTTGTGCTCAGTCCTGGCGAGCGAGACCATGGTTCTCACAAGGTCCCCAGCCACACCCTGCCCCCTGGCATGCGGCGCCACCACAAGATTCCCGATACAACATACGCCGCCATCCCAGCGATAGAAGTTGGCAAACCCGACAACCTCTCCGTCCCGCTCTACGACGGTGGAGTTGGCGCGCCGGGCAACAGCCTCCTCCAACTGCCGCAACGTCAACGGATAATGCGCCTTCGGATAGAAGTAGAACAGCTCCGCCTCGCTCTGCGGAAAGCTGCAGATCACTTCTAAGTCCCGACCTTCGACTGGTCGATATTTGAGCACCAATCCCTCCGTCTTTCCCGCCTAACGCCGCTCCGCACGAACGGATACGGAACAGAGACGAAGCCGCAATTCCGTAATCCTCGCCGTGACTGGCATGGTTATGCGACTCCACGCCAACTTATTTTCCAGAATACTGAGCAAAAACCTCCTCCCCTGTCAGATCCCTCGTTTTCTCTGAAAACGAGTAAAAAGAGGGTTTTTGATCGATAAATATCTGCTCAGAGAATCTCCACTCACCGTCGCCGTCGCCGTCGCCGTTGAAAAGCCCAACAGGAATTGCGTAGTGCCCGTGTTCCTTCAAGCGGTAGAACAGATGTGTACCACATTTCCGGCAAAACCCGCGCTCAGCCCAATCTGACGAATCAAAGGTAGATATGTGTTCTTTGCCTTCAAAATTGACGTTACTTTCACACTCGACGGCAAGAAGTGGACCGCCACCCCACTTTCTGCACATCGAGCAGTGACAGGCACCGATGTTATTGTTCTTTGGTTTGGCAGTGATATGGACTGCACCGCAGAGACACGCACCACGTTGTTCGGATACCGATGCCATAATCTCCTCCTACAGATGCACGACGCTCTGGTACCAACTGAAGCCCATGCGTCTCCTGCTGCAGAGCGCCGGGCTTTTCGCGATTGTCCAGGAGCGAAGCGACAAAACTTGTCCGACAAAAGCCCTTGGTTAGCTGATGAATTTGGACATGCCCCGGCTGTCTGCCCCTTCTCTAGCTTCCAGGCCGGCTTTAACGCCGGCCCTGTTCCGTTCCGGCTGATTCTGACTTGCCTTCAACTTACCTGTCAGAGAATCAATCTTGATTTCTACACCAACAATAGCCTGCACCAGACGTTCTGTGAAATCGCTTGGAGCGTCATCTACGGACCAGGGAACGCTCATGCCCGACTCGTGTTGATCTGTCAGCCGAGAGAGATGATGCTTCAGCCAAATGGGATCCTCGATAATCCGAGCACTCCCTTCTGCGTGGACGGCCAGATAATTCCATGTTGGAACTACCCGGCCTGTTTCTGCCTTGGTTTCGTACCACGAGGGTGAAATGTAGGCGTCCGGCCCCTGAAAAACCGCAAGAACTCGAGCACTATCGTTCAGACGTTGCCAAGCCGGATTGTTTCGAGCAAGATGGCACTGAAGATGGCCAAGGGAACCATCTTGCTCGAGAGCTAAATAGAAAGGCACATGGTTTGCCTCAATCCCCGCATCATCCGCAACTATCAACAAACCAAATCCGTAGTCACGAATATATTGCTGAAGCTTTCCGATATCTTCTTCCTTGAAGTGGTTTGGGACGTACATTTTCAGAACTCCTTTTTACCTAGTGTGCCTCCACGTACGCACGTCCACGACGGACGTCATGTACAACATATAGCTAACCGGCGCTGCGCGGCTTTTGCGCCCGGCCACCAGCGACCAAAGGGAGCGTGGTTTAGCGCCGGGTTATGCCTAGCTCCTGACGCGATGCTCAACGAATTCGTAATCGGCCTGACAGTCAGCCGAAGGGTCTTTCACAGTGTTTACATACTTTATCGTGTCTTCATCAATTACCGTATAGAGATACACCTCTGTAGTTGGCACCCCGTCGGTCTTCAGTTCACTCTTCCCGTCCTTTGCTTTCCAACTTCCACGCTCCTTTTGGACAGATTTCGTCCTTTCACTGTCAGCGAAAAAAGAGATCTCAAATCGTCCGTCAGGTAAAAAATTCGAGTTCCATGCGAGAAACTGGCATTTTCCGCTTTCTTCCCTCATCCCCTGCCACGTTCCAACAACGCGCTGATCGAGTGGTTCCGCCGCATCCGCCGCGGACGAGATAAGACAAACAAAAGCTAAACAAAAGGCAGGTATATATCTATTCATAAAAACTCCTGGTGGGGGAAATAGGCATAACGTTTGATATGAGCGGAGCCGGTTGGGCATCCGCTCGATGGAATGGTTAGGCATCGTCGCTGGGGATGAGAGCCAGCAAGTCGGTTACACCGACGTCGACACCGCACTGAAACAGCAAGGTTGAGACTTGCCCACGATGGTGCGTCTGGTGGTTGAAGAAGTGCTGCACCAAAGCTCCGAGGTTTCTTCTGAACGTGACGCCAGCAGTGTTGGCGTAGCTGATATCGCCAGAGAGACGATCAGCAGTCAGCTCAGCGGCCCACTGCTCGATGATGTTGTCTAGCCGGGATCGGTACTCGCGCAGGCCCGACAGATCTTCTGCCAGCGCCTGGCGCAAGGAGGCAGGATGAGGAAGCTCCGAGAGCACTTTCAGGCTTGGGAACGACGGGTCTTGTTGCGAGAACCGATGTAGCCAGATCGTGTCTGCCACGGCGATGTGATTCAGCGTCCCGAAAATTGAGCCGAAGAAAGCCTTCATGTCGGCGACGACCGCCGATTCGGGCAAGCTGGCCGCAGCTTCATACACGCGCTCATTCATCCAGCGGTTGTACTTCGCCATCAGCAATGCAGTTTGCGGTGTCATTTGAGATGCCTAACAGTGATCAGACGGAATTCCTAAATATTGCATATTCGTGGCTTCCGGATAATTCCGGCCCTGCCTCACCGTCGCCTTATGGAAAGCCCCGCCTTTTCAGGTACTTGCAGTGTTAATGGCCAATTAATCTGACCCACCTCTGGCCAACAATTTTGACCCACCCATGGTGGCATTGGCCACCTATCCATGTAGCGTCCCCCGCCTTATGCACAGGCCGGGGACAGATCATTGAAGGAGTGGGTTGTGATTC
>JAUVYN010000064.1 GCA_030603065.1 Pseudomonas sp. | reverse complement strand
GCTCGCTACACCCCAAACACAAAGCCCATCAACAGATAACCAAGAAGGGTCACTACCACGATTCCGGCGAGGTTCAGGACGAAGCCGGCGTTGATCATGTCGGAAATGCGCATGTGGCCGCTGCCGAAGACGATGGCGTTGGGCGGGGTCGCCACGGGCATCATGAAGGCGCAGCTCGCGGCAATGGCTGCCGGTATGGTGAACAGCAGCGGGGACACGTTCTGGGAGATCGCCAGGGCGCCGAGCAGCGGCAGGAAGGCGGCTGCGGTGGCGGTGTTGCTGGTTACCTCGGTGAGGAAGATGATCACCGCAACCACCAGGCCGATCATCAGAAGTGTTGGCAGCATGCCCATCACGCCAAGCGTTTCGGCGATCCAGGTTGCCAGCCCCGAGCTACTGATCACTCCTGCCAGCGCCAGGCCGCCACCAAACAGCAGCAGTACGCCCCAGGGCATCTTCTGCGCAGTATCCCAGTCCATCAGAAAGGTCCGCTCGCGCAGATTTACCGGCAGCAGGAAAAGAATGATCGCCGCGCCGATGGCGATGACAGTGTCGTTCAGCCACGCCACCAGATTGGCAGACAGCAGTGGCTGGAAAATCCACGCGGTCGCGGTCAGCACGAACACCACGCCGACCAACTTCTCCCCGCGGCTCAGCGGGCCCAACTCGTCGAGCTGGGCCCGCAGCATTCCAGCGCTTTCGGCAGACTGGTCACCCAGCTCGAAATCGACCCGGGTCAGCCACCACCAGATCACTGCCAGCATGCTGAACGATACCGGCACGCCAATCAGCATCCATTGGGCAAAACCGATAGAAATGTCCTGGTTTTCCGCCAGATACGCGGCCAGCAGCGCGTTGGGCGGCGTGCCGATCAGGGTTGCGATACCGCCAACGCTGGCTGCATAGGCGATCGACAGCAGCAGTGCGGTGGCAAACCGGCGCACCGACTCGGGATGGTGCTCGCCGAGCATGCTGATTACCGATAGCCCGATTGGCAGCATCATGATGGCCGTAGCGGTATTGCTCACCCACATGCTTAGGAAGGCCGTGGCGATCATGAAGCCGCCGATTTGCCGCCGCGGCTGGCTACCCACCGCCAGCAGCGTGAGCAGGGCGATACGTTTATGTAGGTTCCAGCGCTGCATGGCTAGCCCGAGAATGAATCCGCCCATGAACAGGAAGATGATCGGATTGGCATACGGCGTGGTGGCCTGGGCAAGGGTACCGAGTCCCAACGCTGGAACCAGGCAGATCGGCAGCAGGGCGGTGGCCGGTATCGGTATCGCCTCGGTCGACCACCAGGTGGCCATCAGCAGCATCAGTCCCAGCGCGCGCCAGGCCTCGGTGCTCATGCCGCCGGGAGCGTCGAACAGCAAGCTCATCAGCAGAAAGGCAGGGCCAAGCAGCAGGCCGATCTTGCGGGCAAGCGGCAGTCCAGCCTGCTCGGTGGTTACAGCGTTATCGGACATCGGTCATTCCAGTTCAGGATTTCAAGGAAACATCGGGTAGATTCAGTGCGAGCAGCGCACCGCACAGGCCTATACATGACAGTAGCAGCAACATACCGGCAGCGCCGATCAGACCGCTGAGCAGCCCGAAGAGTCCGGTGGCAAGCAGAATGAGTCCGATCGCGCTGTTGCCGACGGCGACGTAATCGGTGCGCCGGTCGCCGTCGGCCATGTCCAGCACGTAGGTCTTGCGTCCGACCCGCACGCCGCTGTGGGCCACGCCCAGCACAAAGAACGCCAGCGGAAACAGCCAGGCCTGCCAGCTTTCCGGCAACCCTGCCCAGTAATGCACCGCCAGCACCAGCGGACCCAGCAGTCCGGCAATGAATGCGGCGCGTATCATCACTAGCCGGCTCGATTCGTCCGCCATCCGCCCCCAGACCAACGCCGACAGGCTGTCCGCCAGTCCATTGGCGATCAGAAAGGCCCCAAGCATGCCGATGCCGGCCTGCAGGTCCTGCGCAAGCACCACGTAATAGGGTGCCGACAGGGCAGAGCACAACAGTAGCGCCCGGGTAATGACGAAGCGGCGAAAGGGCGCGTCATCACGCAGCAGGTTCACTCTGCTGATGGCTCTGCGTACGGCGTTGGCCCCGCCCTCCGTGGAGCCCGGCTCCTCATCTATACGGTGGTAGATCAGGGCCGCCAGTACCCAGAGGAGGGCGGCTCCGGTCAGCAGTGACGCATAGAACAGCATGTCGTCGTCGGCCGGCGGGCGGAGCAGGGTATAGACCCCGAATGCCAGCGCAGCGCCGCCAGCGAGACTGGTAGAAAGCCCGTTGAGTCGCCCCCGGCGACTCTTGGGAACGGTCTTGCCAATCACGTCCTTGCTCGCGACCGAACACAGGCCTCGTGCCAGACTGAACAGCACAAGGCAGGCGATGATCAACGCGCCGGCCAGCACGCCCTCGGTCAACCATGCCACCAGCCCCATCGCCAGCAGTGCTCCGGCCTGTATCAGGCTGCCCATTACCCAGACGCCACGCCGCCGGGCATACCTTCGAACCTGCGCGGCGATCAACAGTTGCGGCAGCATCGAACCGGATTCGCGGATTGGCACTAGCCAGGCGACCAGAGCCACCGGTGCGCCGACCATGCCGAGCAGCCACGCCAGGGTCGTCTTCGGATTGGTCAGGGTGTCACCGAGGCTGGTCAGCGTAGTGGCGCCCACCTGCAGAAAAAAGTTCTTCGGTACCCGCGTACAGGCACTGTCCGGAATGTCCCGGCACACGCGCGTGTCCTCGTCGTTCACGAGCTTGCTGTACAGGTTGTCGAGGTCGGGCATCGGTGATCCGAAGGGTTAAGCGAAGCGGAAATTGTGCCGCACGGCGTCCCCAATGGCCAGCCGAGGGTAGCTGAAGCTCCCAAGGCTTTTGCCCGACAGGGCTTCTCATGCAGGGACATAGCGGGTAAAAATGCACGTTTGTCGCTGGGCTGCCGGAGTTTGCCGGTTGCGGCGATGCCCGGCTGTGCAAAGGACAGGCCTTTCAATGCGACTCAAGTGCATCAAGCTTGCGGGTTTCAAGTCGTTCGTCGACCCCACCACGGTCTATTTCCCGACCAATATGGGTGCGGTGGTCGGCCCCAACGGCTGCGGCAAGTCGAATATCATCGACGCGGTGCGTTGGGTCATGGGCGAAAGCTCGGCCAAGAATCTGCGCGGCGAGTCGATGACCGACGTCATCTTCAACGGTTCCAACACCCGCAAACCGGTCGGACAGGCTTCAATCGAGCTGATCTTCGACAACTCCGCCGGCACGCTGAAGGGGGAGTACGCCGGCTACAGCGAAATCTCGATCCGCCGCAAGGTGACCCGCGAAGCGCAGAACCAGTACTACCTCAATGGCACCAAATGCCGACGCCGCGACATCACCGACATCTTCCTGGGCACTGGTCTCGGCCCGCGCAGCTACTCGATCATCGAGCAGGGCATGATCTCCAAGCTGATCGAGGCCAAGCCCGATGAGCTGCGCCTGTTCATCGAAGAGGCAGCCGGCATCTCCAAATACAAGGAACGCCGCCGGGAAACCGAAAACCGCATTCGCCGCACCCAGGATAATCTGGCTCGCCTGACCGACCTGCGCGAAGAGCTGGAACGTCAGCTCGCGCATCTGCACCGCCAGGCTCAGTCCGCGGAGAAGTACAAGGAATACAAGGCGGAAGAGCGTCAGCTCAAGGCCCAACTACAGGCCTTGCGCTGGCAGACGCTGGACGGCCAGGCCGGCGAGCGCGAGCACCGGGTCCGTGATCTGGAGATAGCCCTCGAAGCTCTGATTGCCGAGCAGCGTAATGCTGACGCGGAAATGGAAAGGCGCCGCGACGAGCATGCCGACCTGACCGAAACCTTCAACCGTGTGCAGGCGCGCTATTACAGCGTTGGGGCCGATATCAGCCGCATCGAACAACTGCTCGAATTCAACCGTGATCGCCAGCGGCAGGTGCGGGGAGACCTGGAACAGACCGAACAGGCCTGGCAGGAGGCCCAGAGCCACCTGACCCAGGACCAGGCCCTGCTGGCCGACCTGCGCAGTGAGCTGGCCAGTATCCAGCCCGAGCTCGAACTCGCAGCCGCGGCCGACGAAGACACCGCCGACCAGTTGCATAGCGCCGAAGAGGCCATGCAGAACTGGCAATCAGCCTGGGATCAGTTCAATCAGCAGGCCGCCTCTCCGCGCCAGCAGGCAGAGGTCGAGCAGTCGCGGATTCGCCATCTGGAGCAGGCCGTCGAGCGTCTCGGCGAGCGCATCCAGCGACTCGAGGATGAACGCGCCGGACTGTCCTCCGGACCGCTCGACGAGGAACTCGCCGAGCTCGCCGAGCGCCTGGCCGAACTCGACCTGCGCCAGGAAACCGAGCAGGAAAGCCTGGCCGATCTCGGTGAACGCATCGCCCAGGAGCGTGACACCCTCACTGCACTGACCCAGGAGCAGAACATCCGCCGCGGCGAGATTCAGCGCCAGAGTGGCCGCATGGCCTCCCTCGAAGCACTTCAGCAGGCGGCGCTCGAACAGGGCGCCGGCGTGCGCCAGTGGCTGCGTGACCAAGGGCTCGAAGACCGTCCTCAGCTCGCGTCACTGCTGAAGGTGGAGCCCGGTTGGGAGCAGGCAGTGGAAACCGTGCTCGGTGATGACCTGCAGGCCATCAGCCTGGACGACCTGGAGGCGTTGGGCGCGGCCCTGCCCGGGTTCGCCCAGGGCGCATTGCGCTTGTTGGATGGCAGTACATCGGAGTTGAGCGAGGGCGGTGGCGGCAGCCTCCTGGACAAGGTGCGTGCACCGCTCGACCTGCGCCCCTGGCTGGCGGCCGTCCGTACAGTGGGCTCGCTGGGAGAGGCCTTCACCCGACGCCGCAGCCTGGCCGTCCATGAGTCGTTGATCACCCCGGACGGGCACTGGATAGGCCCGAACTGGCTGCGCCTGCAGCGCGGTGAGGACAACGGCGCCGGCGTCCTCGCCCGTCAGCAGGAGCTCGAGCAACTTAGCGCCCTGGCTGACCAACAGCAGGCCGCGCTGGATGCCGGAGAAGATCGCCTGGCCCAGCTGCGGGACACGATCCGCCAGCTCGAACAGCAACGCGATGGGCTGCAGCAGAGCCAGGGGCGTCTGACCCGAGAGCAGGGCGACCTCAAGGCGCAGTGGTCCGCCCGGCAGGTCCGCCTGGAGCAGGTCAGCGCCCGTCGTGAACGTATCGGTCAGGAACTGGAAGACATTCGTGCCCAACGCGCCGAAGAGCTGGAACAAATAGGCGAAGCCCGGTTGGCACTGCAAGGCGCACTGGATCGCATGGCCGAGGACGCTGCCCAGCGTGAGGCACTGTTGAGCCAGCGCGATCAGGTCCGCGAAGCGCTGGATCATGCCCGGCAGCACGCCCGCCAGCAGAAGGACCGAGCCCACCAACTGGCACTGCGTGCCCAGTCGCTACGCGCACAGCAGGACTCCACCGTGCAGGGGTTGGAGCGGCTCGAAGCGCAGGTCGAACGCCTGGCCGAACGGCGTGAACAACTGCAGATGGCGCTCGAGGAAAGC
This sequence comes from Pseudomonas sp., assembly GCA_030603065.1. Lineage (GTDB taxonomy): Bacteria > Pseudomonadota > Gammaproteobacteria > Pseudomonadales > Pseudomonadaceae > Halopseudomonas. The sequence goes on along the minus strand of JAUVYN010000064.1, from coordinate 14,090 downwards.
CAGGCGCCAGAGGAAGACCAGCGCATGGAGCTCGAGGCGTTGCTCGAGCAGCGCCTTGAAGTCGAGCGCGAACTGGCCGCAGCACGCCAGGCGCTGGAAGCGGTCGATCAGCAGATGCGCGAACAGGACCGTCGCCGCAGCCAGGCCGAGCAGCAGGCCCAGGTACTGCGAGCCCAGCTCGACGAGCAGCGGCTGCTGGCTCGGGACCTGCAAACCCGGCGGGCCGGACTGGCCGAGCAACTGCTCGAGGCGGGGTACGATCTCAAGGGCGTGCTCACCACCCTGCCTGAAGGCGCCAGCGAAGCCGAATGGGAACAGACCCTTGCTCAGCTGGACGCACGCATCCAGCGGCTCGGCGCGATCAACCTCGCGGCGATCGACGAATATCAGCAGCAGTCCGAGCGCAAGCGCTACCTGGATGCGCAGAACGGTGATCTGGCCGACGCACTGGATACGCTCGAGCAGGTCATACGCAAGATCGACAAGGAAACCCGCAACCGCTTCAAGGAAACCTTCGACAAGGTCAACCACGGCTTGCAGACCCTGTTTCCCAAGGTTTTCGGTGGCGGACACGCGTATCTGGAACTGACCGGTGATGATCTGCTCGAAACCGGGGTAGCGATCATGGCCCGCCCGCCTGGCAAGAAGAACAGCACCATTCACCTGCTGTCTGGCGGTGAAAAGGCGCTGACGGCCATTGCGCTGGTTTTTTCCATTTTCCAGCTGAACCCGGCTCCCTTCTGCATGCTCGACGAGGTAGACGCGCCACTGGACGATGCCAACGTGGGACGCTATGCCCGTATCGTCAAGGAAATGTCGTCACGGGTGCAGTTCATCTACATCACCCACAACAAGATTGCCATGGAGATGGCCGACCAGTTGCTCGGTGTGACCATGCATGAACCTGGGTGTTCGCGACTGGTCACAGTCAATGTCGAAGAGGCCGCAGCGCTGGCAGCAGTGTAAAACTTGCCGTGGTCATGCTAGTGTCACGGACATATTTCCGCTCTGGTGAAAATCACCCGGGTACACGACAGAATTGGCATAACAGGAACAGGAAATTCATGGATTTCGGTTTGCGCGAATGGCTTATCATCATCGGTCTGCTGGTGATTGCCGGTATTCTGTTTGACGGTTGGCGGCGCATGGGCGGCCGCTCGAAGATCCGTTTCAAACTGGAACGCAATCTCAAGGACCAGCCGGAAGGCGGCGATATCCCTGACGATCTGCTGGGTCCTCCGCGAGTGATTCGCCGTGATGAACGGCCGGAACCCTCGTTGAGTGACGACTTCGCCGATTTCGATCCTCCCGGGCTCGACCGTGGTAGAGCCTCGCGCGAACCCGAGCAGGTCGGCCTCGATCTGGGTGCGCCCGGCATCGACGACGGCCTGGAACCCCTGGGTGAAACCCGAGCCCGCCCCCGCAGGGCAGTTCCGCGCAACGAGCGCGGCGAGCCCCGCAGCTCGACTGCACCGCTATTGTCCGAGGACGAAGATCCAGTGGCGGGCGAACCCACCTATCCGGGGGGGGAGCCGGCCAGCGCTCCCGAGCCGGCGGCTCGACCCACGCCGATCAAGGCCAGGGGCCTGGACCGAGAAGAGCCCTCCCTGGACGAGCCCAAAGCGGCGCCAAAGGATCAGGGGCCGGTACAGGAGGTGCTGGTGATCAATGTCGTGGCCCGCTCGGAAGACGGCTTCCACGGTTCGGCGCTGATGCAGAACATCATGGAAAGCGGCCTGCGCTTCGGTGAAATGAACATTTTCCATCGCCACGAGAGCATGAGCGGCAATGGCGACGTGCTCTTCTCCATGGCCAATGCACTCAAGCCAGGTGTTTTCGATCTTGACGAGATGGACGCCTCCTACGTTCGTGCCGTCAGCTTCTTCATGGGGCTGCCGGGCCCGCGCCATCCCAAGCAGGCGCTGGATCTGATGATAGCCGCAGCGCGCAAACTGGCCCATGAGCTGGGCGGCGACCTGAAGGACGAACAGCGTAGCGTACTGACCGCCCAGACCATCGAACATTACCGCCAGCGCATCGCCGAGTTCGAGCGCAAGCATTACAACCTGCGCCGCACCTGATCCACCTGCGGTCCGGTGCCCGATGGGACCGGACCGCATCCACGGTAATGCCGTCCATGGGTTACAATCAGCCTTCGTTCCCGGCCGATTCAAGCGTACATGACCCAGACCCAAAGCCCTGCCGAACGCGTACGTCAGCTGCGCGATCAGATCAACGAACACAATCACCGTTATTACGTGCTCGATGAACCGGCGATTCCGGATGCCGAGTACGACCGGCTGTTCAGTGAACTCAAGGCGCTCGAAGAGGCCAACCCCGACCTGATCCTGCCTGACTCGCCGACCCAGCGCGTCGGCGGGGCGCCACTCGCTGCCTTCGGCACCGTACAGCATGAAGTACCCATGCTCAGCCTTGGCAACGCCTTCGAAGAGCAGGACCTGGTCGACTTCGACCGCAGCGTGCGGCGTGGCCTGGATCTGCCTGATGGTCCGAAGGGCGACCTCTTCGACAGCAGCGAGGAAATCGAGTACTGCTGCGAGCCCAAGCTCGATGGCCTGGCCGTAAGCCTGCTCTACGAGGACGGGGTGCTGGTGCGCGGCGCGACCCGCGGCGACGGCAGCAAGGGCGAAGACATCACCAGCAACGTCCGGACCATTCGCAACGTCCCGCTCAAGCTGCGTGGCGAGGGCTGGCCGCAGGTGCTCGAAGTGCGCGGCGAGGTCTACATGACCAAGGCCGGCTTCGAGGCGCTCAACGAGCGGCAGCGCCAGACCGGCGGCAAAACCTTTGCCAATCCGCGCAATGCGGCTGCCGGTTCGTTGCGTCAGCTCGATTCGGCCATCACCGCCAGTCGCCCGCTGGAGTTCTGCTGCTACGGTATTGGCCGATTCGAGGGTGAATTGCCGCGGACCCAGAGCGGGATCCTCGAAGTACTCAAGGGGTGGGGGCTGGCGATCAGCCGGGAGCTGAAGATCGCCCGGGGTGCCGAGGGCTGTCTGGCCTATTACCGCGACATTGGCGAACGTCGGGCAAGCCTTGCCTATGAAATCGACGGGGTGGTTTTCAAGGTCAACGACCTGGGCGATCAGCGCGAGCTCGGTTTCCGCGCCAGAGAGCCGCGCTGGGCCATCGCTCACAAGTTTCCTGCCAGTGAAGAACTCACCGAGCTGCAGGATGTGGAGTTTCAGGTCGGCCGCACTGGAGCCATCACCCCGGTCGCCCGGCTGCGTCCGGTACAGGTGGCCGGTGTCACCGTATCCAACGCCACCCTGCACAACATGGATGAAGTCGCGCGCCTGGGCGTGATGATCGGCGATACCGTGATCATCCGCCGCGCCGGGGACGTGATCCCGCAGGTAATGCAGGTGGTCACCGAACGGCGTCCGGCTGATGCTCGGGCGATCGTCATCCCCCAGCAGTGCCCCGTCTGCGGTTCGGCGGTGGAGCGTACCCAACTGGTCAAGCGCAGCCGCGGCCGCGAGTCCTATACGGAAGGCTCAGTGTACCGCTGCGTGGGCCGGCTGGCCTGCGAGGCGCAGCTCAAGCAGGCGATCATCCACTTCGTGTCGCGTCGGGCAATGGATATCGACGGGCTGGGCGAGAAGATAGTCGAGCTGCTGGTCGATACCGGGCTGGTTCGGTCGCCCGCGGACCTTTACCTGCTGACGTATGAGCAGGTCATCGCCCTGGAGGGTTTCGCTGACGTTTCCACGCGCAATCTGCTTGGCGCGATCCATGAAAGCCGCAGCCCCACTCTGGCCCGATTCATCTACGCCCTCGGCATTCCCGATGTCGGCGAAGAGACCGCCAAGCTGCTGGCCCGCGCGCTCGGCAGCCTCGACCGCATCCGCCGCGCGCTTCCTCAGGTTCTCGAATACCTGCCGGATATCGGGGCGGAGGTCGCCCACGAGATTCATTCGTTCTTTACCGACGAGCATAACCGCACCGTCATCAGCCAGTTGCTCGAGCGAGGCGTAAAGCCGCAGGACGAGGGCGACATTGCGCCCGAGTTCGCCGCCTATGTCACGCTCCCGGAGTTTCTCGCGCGGCTGGAGATTCCCTTCGTTGCTCGCACCGGCTCCGAGCGCCTGGCTGCTGCCCTTGGCAGTCTGCCGGCAGTCCTGGATGCGGACTGGCTGGATCTGAAACAGGTCGAACGCCTGAGCGATAAGGCAATCAAGAGCCTGCGCGAGTACTTCCAGAGCCCCACCATCCGCCAGCAGGTACTGGCCGTCGAGGCGCAGTTGCGCGAGTTCGGCATGCACTGGGAAAGCCCCCGTGCGCAGCTCGATGACTTGCCGCTCGCCGGCCAGACCTGGGTGCTGACCGGTACGCTCGAAGCTTTCTCCCGCGATCAGGCCAAGGATCATCTCGAAACGCTCGGCGCCAAGGTTGCCGGCAGCGTCTCGGCGAAGACCCACTGTGTAGTTGCCGGTCCCGGAGCCGGCAGCAAGCTGGCCAAGGCCCAGCAGTTGGGTGTCCGGGTGCTGGACGAACAGGGGCTGCTCGATCTGCTCGCCGGCCATGGTATACAGCTTTGAGCTCGCGCCTGGTACTGGCCCCGATGGAAGGCCTGGTGGATCCGCCGATGCGCGACGTACTGACCCGCATCGGTGGCATCGACTGGTGCGTGAGCGAATTCATACGGGTAACCGCCGGCCCCCTGCATCGCCCGACCCTGCTGCACGTGATTCCCGAAGCGTTGACCGGCTGGAAGACCCGGGCGGGTGTACCCATTCGTCCCCAGCTGCTCGGCTCGGACCCCCGTTGGCTCGCGCACAATGCCCAGCTACTGGTGGAAATGGGCGCGCCAGTGGTGGATCTGAACTTCGGCTGTCCGGCCAAGACGGTCAATCGTCATGGTGGCGGTGCAGGCCTGCTGCGTGACCCGGATGTGCTGGCTGAGATCGTCGGCACCGTGCGCTCCGCGTTACCCCCGCATGTGCCGGTCACTGCCAAGATGCGTCTGGGCTACAGCGACACCAGCCTGACGCTGGAATGCGCGCACGCTCTGGCTGATGCCGGTGCAGCGGAAATCGTCGTGCATGCCCGTACCAAGGTCGAAGGCTACCGGCCTCCGGCGCACTGGGAATGGCTGGCGCGCATACGCGAAGCGGTGACGGTGCCGATCATTGCCAATGGCGAGGTCTGGACGCTTGAGGATTATCTGGCGATTCGCGAAGTGAGCGGCTGCGACACCGTGATGATTGGTCGGGGGCTGGTCAGTCGGCCGGATCTGGCCAGGCAGATCAAGGCGCACCTGGTCGGCGACAGAGACCCCTCGTTGAAATGGGCCGAGCTGAAGCCCTGGCTGCTGGACTTCTACGGACAGACCCGCGCTCGTGTGGTTGACCGGCACGTGCCGGGCAGACTCAAGCAATGGCTCGGCATGCTCACCCGCGGTTATCCCGAGGCACAGGCACTGTTCGACCAGATACGCCGCGAGCACGACGTGGACGCCGTGGCTGCGGCGCTGCAGAGCATCAGCCGTTCGAGCGAAGCTGCGTAACGATCCGATCCTTCACCTGAAGACGCTGGGCCTTGAGCGCATGGGTCGGCTCGTCATCGCTGCTGTTGCCACCGTCGAGGGATTCGGACATGACGATCTGCTCATCGAGACTGGCGTAGTCCTTGAGCAACTCGTCCAGTTGCGAGTCCTCGGCGCGGCGCTTCTCGATTTCGTCCTTGCTGAATCCCAGATCCTGATAGATGTCGTGTGTTGCGACCATCGGCATATCTCCCGGTGTTGATGGGTTGGCGAGCGCATGGCTCTCCACCCTTGGAAGCGCCTGCCGGCGGAAAGTTGGCACGACGTGACGAGCGGTGCCTAAGCGTGCTCCTCGGGCCGATACCCCAGGCGAATGCCGCCCCACTGGCGACCGTTCACGCGGATGGGTACGGAAAGATCGTGCATGATTTCGCCCGTATCGCGCTTGTAGGTCTGCAGCAGCAGGGGTTGCGAGTGGCTGCCGCAGCGCGCCCCAGTGCGATCATTGAACCGGCGCTTGGTACGGCAGTAGAGGGTGTCATGCGCGCGGTCGCCGGTTGGTGTGCGGCAAAACGCCTGGTTGTGTGTCGGAACATAGCCTTCCGGTGTTGTTGCAATGGCATAGACCAGCTCTCGATGCTGGCCGAGCAAAGGCTCCTGAATACCTGGCAGCACGCTGTCGGTGTAACGGTCGAAGCGGCTGTGATACTGCACCGGGAAAGTTCCGGCGATGGGGGTCAGGGTTCGGTCGAACAGGTCGGCGAGAGAAATGGCTCCGCTGGCGACATCCTGCTCGAAGCGTTCACCGATCTGCTGCGCAGCGTTTCGGGCTGCGTCGTAAAAGCGCTGGTGATACGGGTCCAGGGCCACCTCGGCGAGCATTTCGCTGACGCCTTCGGCCAGCTCCACCAGATTCTCCGCTTCCTGTGCGAGCCGTCGGGTTTGCTCATCGCTTCCCCCCAGGTCGGCGCGAACCTGCTCGACGGCGCTCGACAGGCTGCTCAGCTGGTCCCGGTTGGCGGTGCTGCTGTCGGCGATCAGATGGGTTTCCTGCTTGACCCGTGCGCCCTGATGGGCGATCTCGGTAAGCTCTGTGCTGGCCTCCTCAATCAGCGCGACGCTGGTCTGCACCTGGGCGACGAGTGCTTCGATGCCGGCGGTCACGCGCTGCGCCTCTTCGTTCATGCTGTCGATAATGCTGGCCACTTCCGAGGTCGAGGTGCCGGTGCGCTTGGCCAGGCTCCGTACCTCGTCCGCCACGACTGCAAAGCCACGCCCCATGTCCCCGGCGCGCGCCGCTTCGATGGCTGCATTGAGGGCCAGCAGGTTGGTCTGGCTGGCTATCCCTTCGATCACTTGGGTTACCTGGACGATGCGTGCCGCGCGCTGGTTCAACTGGCTGAGCATCGCCACGCTGGCATCGGCCTGGCCAGCCAGTGCATGCATCACGCTGACAGCCTGGTCCAGCGCCGCCTTGCCGGCCTCGCTGCGCTGGCAGGCAGCCTCGGCGGCCTGATCCGCCTGCTGGGCAAAGCGTGAGGTGGCGTCAACCTGCTGAGCGATATGCTCTGCGTTCTCGGCCACCTGAGTGGTGGCCTGTAGCTGTGAGGCCAGCCTGACGGCCAGTTGCTGCACGGAGTAGGAAACTTCGGCTGCGGCGATGGCGTTGCGACTGGTGGAGTGGGACAGGCGGCGGGTGAGGTCGCGTACGCTGTTCTGGTCGTCGGTCGCTGGTAGCGGGGATTGATGTCGCCAGGCGAACCACCAGGGCGCAGCGGACGGAAGCAGGGCGATCAGCATTGCGGGAAAGCCGAAGTGCGTACCAATCCACGCCAACGCCGTCACTTGTGCACCGATAACGGCCAGGCGCGTGAGGCTACCCTTGTCCATGGCTGACTCCTGTTGTTCTTATGTTGGACTTAGACACCCTAGTAGGCATGGCGGGGGCCGTGTTCGCCAATGCTTCTTTGGTCGAACGGCAGGGGGAAGAATGTACTGTTCGGTCAGCCCCTGACGAAGCTCAGATCCAGATGATCCTTCCAGCGTCCCACCCAGCGCCCGGAGAAGGCGAGGGGACCGTAACTGGCGATGGCGCCCCCGTCGGCCGTAGCCAGCAATGCGAGCGCTCGGCGCTGGGGCATATAGGGTCGGAGTGGCCTGCCATTCAGGGCCGCTTGCAGGTTGCCCGCCAGTACCTCGCCCTGACGGAGAGCATAGACGCCCGCGTGCGGCGCCTGCGGCAGGCTGGCGCAATCGCCGGTGGCGAAGACGTCGGGTTGATCCAGGCAGGCCAGGGTCTGGCCGATGCGCAGGAAGCCTCTTTCGTCGCAGGTCAGCCCGCTTCGTGCCTGCCAGGCGTGAGCCGCGCTACCGGTCGCGAGTACCGCGGCATTCGCCGCCCAGCGACGGCCGTCACGGCCGATCAACATGCCGTCCACGGCTTCTTTGATATGCGCATTCTCGTGCAGAGCAACGCCGCGCGCCGCCAGCACCCGCCGCGCACGGCGACCCACGCCGGGCGCGTGGCCGGCCAGGAGTCCGGAACTGCAGGCCATCGACACGTCGGTCCCTGGCAGGCTACGTTGCAGGGCCACCGCCAGTTCGAATGCCGACGCACCGCCGCCAATGATCATCAGTCTTGCGGGCGCCGCAGCCTCCTGCCATCGCTGATAGGCCGTCAGCAGCCGATCGAAGGGTTTTGCCGGAATCAGCTCGACGCTGTCGTCCAACTGTTCCGGAGCAGCGATGCCGGAGCCGACATTGAACGAAAGCAGGCGGTAGGCGAGGGCATGGCCATCGTCCAGAATGATTCGGGCGGTTGCAGGTTCGACTGCTGCGATGCCACGGTCGATCCAATCGATACCGGCAGCGCGACACAGCGGAGCGAGATCGACGGCACAATCCGCCGGCTGGAAGCGGCCGGCGAGCAGCCCAGGCATCATCCCTGAATACCAGGTGGTCGCTTCCGGACTCAACAGCAGGCTCCCTGGCGGAGCACGAAATCCGCTGGCGACCCAGCGGCGTAGCACGACAACGTGCGCGTGCCCGGCGCCGGCCAGTATCAGAGGATGGAGTTCAGTCATGGAAAGGGCTCCTGTTCCCGGACAGAGGACGGCTTCACTGGCTATGCGGCTGAGCGTAGCGCATCTCTACAGCAACGAAAACGGACTGAGATTCGCTTCATAGCCTCCATTGATGAATGCGCATTGCACTCACTGATCCCCGGATTTCGGAATCGACTTTCGCTGTGCGAACCGTTATGGTGCGGCATGGTCGTTTTTTCCATGCCATCCGGAGAGTAATGTGTCGCCCAGCAATAGCCAGTATCCCTCCCCGACCCGCGCCTGGGTGACCGTATCCATTCTACTGGTCGCCTACATCATTTCCTTCGTCGATCGGCAGATTCTCAACCTGCTGGTGGCACCGATTCGGGCGGATCTGGGTATCAGCGACACGCAGATGAGCCTGCTGATGGGGCTCTCGTTTGCGATCTTCTATACGATTGCCGGCATCCCGCTGGGCCGGGTAGCTGACAGCAAAAGCCGGCGTGGGCTGATTGCCGCAGGCATTTTCTTCTGGAGCCTGATGACCGCCGCCTGCGGTCTGGCCAAGACCTACTGGCATTTCGTGGTCTTTCGAATTGGCGTTGGCGCGGGTGAGGCGGCGCTGTCTCCCGCTGCGTACTCGCTCATGGCCGACAGCTTCCCACCGGAAAAGCGTGCAACCGCCATCAGCGTTTACTCCATGGGCATCTACCTCGGCGCCGGTATGGCCTTTCTTCTCGGTGGCGCGGTGGTCACTTTTGCCCAGGCCCAGGGCGATATGGTTCTGCCGTTCTTTGGGCTGATCAGGCCCTGGCAGTTCATCTTCCTGGTGCTGGGCGCCGCAGGTATTGCGTTTTGTCTGCTGGTATTCGCCATTCAGGAGCCCAGCCGCAAGGGTGTCGGTGCCGGCGTGGCGGTTCCGCTGAAGGACGTGGGCGCGTATCTGCTGAGCATTCGCAAGGCGGTGCTGTGCCATAACTTCGGCTTCGCCTGCCTGTCTTTTGCCTCCTACGGCGCCTCGGCCTGGATTCCGACATTCTTCATCCGCAATCATGGGCTGACGCCTGGCGAGGTGGGGCTCTATTACGGCACCATCGTTATGGTCGCAGGCTCCACCGGCATCGTTTTCGGTGGACGCATGGCCGACTGGCTGGCCCGCAAGGGTTATAGTGACGCCAACATGCGCATCGGTGTGACCGCAGCTATTCTCACTCTGCTGTGCAATGCCGTGTACCTGGTCGACAACATGACGCTGCTGTGGGTGATCATGTTCTTCAACGTGTTCACCGTGGCCATGCCCTTCGGTGTGGCTCCGGCGGCCATTCAGGAGGTGATGCCCAATGCCATGCGCGGGCAGACCTCGGCGATCTACCTGTTCGTGGTTACCCTTATCGGCCTGGGGATTGGACCCACCGCGGTAGCCATGACCACCGACTACATCTTCCAGGATGACAACGCGGTCCGTTATTCGATTTTCTGGGTGGCCAGCATTACCACCCTGGCATCCGCCTTCCTGCTGTGGTTGGGCCTGAAGCCCTACCGGGAAGCGCGGGAAACACTGAAGGCCTGGGGCGAGCGCCAGAGCCAGGCTGTCTGATTGGCAGCATCCAACGGTGCCCCAGGGTGGGCGCAATTGTTAAAACAGGAGTCAAACCATGAGTGACGCAGTAATCGTATCCACAGCCCGCACCGGTCTCGGCAAGTCCTACCGCGGCGCCCTGAACAATACCCACAGCGTGGACATGGCTGGTTTCGTGATCCAGGAAGCGGTCAAGCGCGCCAACATCGATCCGGCTCTGGTTGAAGACTGCATCCTGGGTGCGACCTTCCACGAAGGCGCGCAGGGCAAGAACATGGCCCGTCTGGCAGCCATTCGTGGCGGTCTGCCGGTAACCACCGCCGGTATGTCGATCAACCGTTTCTGCAGCTCCGGCCTCCAGTCGATCGCCATCGCCGCGCAGCGCGTCGTTGCCGAAAAGGTTCCGGCTATCGTCGCTGGTGGTGTCGAGTCGATCAGCCTGTGCCAGAACGACAAGATCAACATGTACAAGGGCACCAACGAGTGGATCAAGGAGAACAAGCCCGAGCTGTACATGTCGATGATCGAGACTGCCGACATCGTCGCCAAGCGCTACAACGTCAGCCGTGAGTCCCAGGACGAGTACTCCCTGATCAGCCAGCAGCGCGTTGCCGCCGGCCAGGAGAGTGGCAAGTTCGCCGACGAGATCGTCCCTTACACCGTCAAGATGCTGGTGAAGGACAAGGAAACCGGTGAAGTCAGCGAGAAGGAAGTGACCCTGGACCGCGACGAGTGCAACCGTCCGAGCACCACCATCGAAGGTCTGCAGGGCCTGGAGCCGGTGCGTGGGCCGGAGTGGTTCATCACCGCGGGTAACGCTTCCCAGCTGTCCGACGGCGCCTCCGTGTGCATGGTCATGAACAGCACCGTTGCCGAGCAGCAGAACATCGAGCCGATGGGTATCTTCCGCGGCTTCAGCGTCGCCGGTTGCGAGCCTGACGAAATGGGCATCGGCCCGGTCTACGCCATTCCGCAGCTGCTCAAGCGCAACGGCCTGACCATGGACGACATCGATCTGTGGGAACTGAACGAAGCCTTCGCTTCCCAGGTCGTCTACTGCCGCGACAAGCTGGGCATCCCGATGGAGAAGCTCAACGTCAACGGCGGTTCCATCGCCATCGGCCACCCCTACGGTGTGACCGGCTCGCGTCTGACCGGCCATGCGCTGATCGAAGGCAAGCGCCGCGGCGCCAAGTACGTGGTCGTGACCATGTGCATCGGCGGCGGCCAGGGTGCTGCCGGTCTGTTCGAAGTTCTGTAATCCGGGGCGGCACCAGCCAGACCCCAGACAAAACCCGGGCGCTGCTCGGGTTTTGCTTTTTGCGCAGGAAAGCAACCATGACTCAGAAAATCATCAACACCGACGATCTCGCGTTTCTTCTGTATGAAATGCTGGATATCGAACGCTTTACCCAGTTTCCCCGTTACGAAGACCACAGCCGTGACACCTTCGATGCCGCCATCGAGCTGGCGCTGAAGGTCGGCGCGGAAACCTTCGCTCCGCACAATCACCTGTGCGACGCAGAAGAGCCGCGCTTCGAAAACGGAAAGGTCGTCATTCGCAAGGAAGTCAGTGAAGCACTGGCAGTGCTGCGTGATACCGGCCTGATGGCTGCCGCGCAGGACTACGAGCGCGGCGGCATGCAGCTGCCTTCCGTGGTCGCGCAGACCTGTATCGGCCTGATCAAGGGCGCCAACGTCAGCACCCAGGCCTACGCCGGCCTGACCATCGCCGCCTGCAACCTGATCATGGCTCACGGCACTGACGAGTATAAGCGCCGTTTCGCCGAGCCCATGGCCGCCGGCCGTTTCTTCGGCACCATGTGCCTGACCGAGCCGCACGCCGGCTCCTCGCTGGGCGACATCAAGACCCGTGCAGTACCGCAGGATGACGGCACCTACCGCATCAGCGGCAACAAGATCTTCATCTCCGCCGGTGATCACGAGCTCAGCGAGAACATCGTGCATCTGGTTTTGGCCAAGCTGCCGGACGCACCCGCGGGCGTAAAGGGCATCTCGCTGTTCATCGTGCCCAAGTTCTTGGTCAATGAAGACGGATCGCTCGGTGAGCGCAACGACGTCACCCTGGCCGGCCTGATTCACAAGATGGGCTACCGCGGCACCACCTCGACCATGCTCAACTTTGGCGAGAAGGGCGGGGCGGTAGGCTATCTGGTCGGCGAGGCCAATCAGGGTCTGGCGCAGATGTTCCACATGATGAACGAGGCGCGCATCGGCGTCGGCCTGGGTTCGGTCATGCTCGGCTACACCGGCTACCTGCACGCACTGGACTACGCACGCGATCGCCGCCAGGGCCGCCCGCTCAAGGAGCGCAACCCGGAAACGCCGATGATCCAGCTGGTCGAACACGCCGACGTGCGGCGCATGCTGCTGGCGCAGAAGGCCTTCGTCGAGGGTGGTCTGGCGCTCTGTCTGTATGCCGCGACCCTGATCGATGAGAAGAAGCACTCGGACGATCCCATGGTGCGCGAGGAGGCCGCCGGCCTGCTGGATTTGCTCACGCCCATCGTCAAATCCTGGCCGTCACAGTTCTGTCTGGAAGCCAACAGTCTGGCGATCCAGGTCCACGGTGGCTACGGCTACACCCGCGAATACCCGGTCGAGCAATTCTATCGCGACAACCGCCTCAACCCGATCCACGAAGGTACCCACGGCATTCAGGGCCAGGACCTGCTAGGTCGCAAGGTCACCATGGGTGGCGGGCGGTTCTATGAAGCGCTGCTGGGGCGCATCCGCACAACAATCTCCGAGTGCGAGCAGCACGGCGAACTGCGCGATTCCAGCGAGCGGCTGCAGGCCGCCCTGAATACGCTCGAAGGCGTCACTGAAGCGCTTCAGGCCGTGAAAAAGGACGATCCGGATCGCGCCCTGGCTAACGCCTACCTGTACATGGAATGCTTCGGCCACGTGGTCGTCGGCTGGATCTGGCTGCGCCAGGCACAGACCGCACTGCGCGGGTTGAGCAATGGCGGTGAACGGCCGAAGGCGTTTTACCAAGGCAAGCTCAAGGCCTGTGAGTACTTCATCCGCTACGAGCTACCCAAGCCGATGGCGCTGGCAGAAGTCCTGCGCACCGCCGACCGCACCACCCTCGACATGCCGGACGAATGCTTCTGACGGCAGGGCAGGCAGTTGGAGTGAGCGAAAGGCCGAGCAGAGCTCGGCCTTTTCATTTACGGAGTGTCGAGCTCCCGCTCAACACATGCGGCCCAGCAAGCAGCACCGCCGCCGGCGTAGCGCAGTCACCTGCACTGCGGTGTTGTTCCAAAACACGGACACTGGGTTGTCGAGCTCCCGCTCGACGACAGCGGCCTCTCTGCCGCCCGCAAGGCCGCAGACTTAGCGCAGGGGCGCTACACCCCACGGTTCTACGGAGTGTCGAGCTCCTGCTCGACACATGCGGCCGAGCAAGCGCCACCGCCGCAGGCGTAGCGCGGGAGCGCTACACCCCATTGTTCTGCGGAGTGTCGAGCTCCTGCTCGACACATGCGGCCTGGCAAGCACCACCGTCCCAGGCGGAGCACAGGAGCGCTACACCCCAGACTCCGCAGCTCAGCGTACCCGGCGAAAGGTCAGGTTGTAGCGCACTGGTCCGGTCAGTGAATGTTCGGCGCGTTTGCCCAGTGGTGCCACTCCATGAAAAAACAACCGGCTGGCGCCACCCCAGACCACGACATCGCCATGCTCCAGGCGATAACGGCTTGTCGGGTCAGCGCGCAAAAGGCCCCCGAACAGAAACGTCATGGGCGCCCCCAGGGAAACCGACACGATGGGCGCATCCAGCGCCTGTTCATCCTTGTCCTGATGCAGCGACATGCGCGCACCGGTTTCGTACCGGTTGATCAGGCACCCCTGGGGCTGGAAATCCTCATAGCCGGATTCTGTCGCGGCGCGGGTCGCAAGATCGCGGAAGACTGCGGGCATCTCTGGCCAGAGC
>JAUVYN010000032.1 GCA_030603065.1 Pseudomonas sp. | reverse complement strand
GGGGTGGGGGGCCCCCCCCCCGCGGACCCCCTTGTCGCCGGGGCTACCCCTACCCTGGCCCAGCCCGGCCCCACCACCCCCCACCTCCGGCTTCGCAATGCACATCTGCGTAGCCTGTCAGTGCAAAAACCTAACCCACCTACAAGCGCCGCGATGACCGGGTTCACGGTCCAACACGACGCGAGTCACCGAGCACGGCACGTCTGATATCACCCGGGTCTTTAACCAACAGCAACTCACACCATCGAGCGGGGCTGGGCATGGCCTATGGCGGACCGTCGATGGCCATGGATGGCCATCGCCGAGCCTACAGGGATGTACTTGTGGCGTGTCCGCCATAGGCCGTGCCCAGACCCGCCACTCCGACATCCCAGCCGCGCCGCTACGAAGTCCGCCGCACCCTGAAAAGCGTCAGAAAATACACCGCCAGGTCAGCGCCACGGACAGCACCGGCGATACGGGACTGGCAAATCCAGTCTCAATGCTCCGGCCGCATATGCGGGAACAGGATCACGTCGCGAATCGAGGGGGAATCGGTCAGCAGCATCACCAGACGGTCGATGCCGATGCCCTCCCCTGCGGTCGGCGGCATGCCGTATTCCAGCGCGCGGACGAAGTCGGCGTCATAGTGCATCGCCTCGTCGTCCCCGGCGTCCTTGTCGGCCACCTGCGCGTGGAACCGCTCGGCCTGGTCCTCGGCGTCGTTGAGCTCCGAGTAGGCATTGGCGATTTCGCGGCCGCCGATGAACAGCTCGAAGCGATCGGTCACGCTCGGGTCGTCATCGCTGCGGCGCGCCAGCGGCGACACCTCGAAGGGATAACGGGTAATGAAGGTCGGCTGCTCCAGTTTGTGCTCGACCAGCTCCTCAAAAATCATCGTTTGCAGCTTGCCCAGGCCCTCGAAGCCCTTCACGTCCGCGCCGGCCTTCTTCGCGATGGCCCGGGCCTTGTCCAGATCCTGCAGATCGGCCGCGGTTATCTCTGGGTTGAACTTGAGGATGGAATCGAACACCGACAGCCGCGCAAAGGGCTCGCCGAAATGGAATACCTTGCCCTGATACGGCACGTCGGTGGTGCCGAGAACCGCCATGGCCAGCTCGCGGAACAGCTCCTCGGTCAGGTCCATGTTGTCTTCGTAGTCGGCATAGGCCTGGTAGAACTCGAGCATGGTGAACTCGGGGTTGTGCCGGGTCGAGACGCCTTCGTTACGGAAGTTGCGGTTGATCTCGAAGACCCGCTCGAAGCCGCCGACCACCAGACGCTTCAGATACAGCTCGGGCGCGATGCGCAGGAACATCGGCAGGTCCAGCGCATTGTGATGCGTCTCGAACGGCTTGGCCGCGGCACCGCCCGGGATGGTCTGCAGCATCGGGGTTTCGACTTCCAGGAAGTCGCGTTCGGCGAGGAAGCGGCGGATGTGCGAAATGATCTTCGAACGGACCTGGAAGGTACGGCGGGTGTCCTCGTTGACGATCAGGTCGACGTAGCGCTGACGATAACGCTGCTCGGTGTCGGTCAGGCCGTGGAACTTGTCCGGCAGCGGGCGCAGCGACTTGGTCAGCAGCCGCACCGAGGTCATGTGCACGTACAGATCGCCCTTGCCCGAGCGGGCGAGCGTGCCCTCGGCGGCGATGATATCGCCCATGTCCCAGGTCTTGATGGCGTCCAGGGTTTCGGCCGGCAGACCCTTGCGGTCTACATAGACCTGGATACGGCCGGACATGTCCTGAATGACCATGAAGGCGCCGCGATTGAGCATGATGCGCCCGGCGACCTTGACCGGAACGGCGGCCGCTTCGAGCTCGTCCTTGCTCTTGTCCGCATACTGTTTCTGCAGCTCGCCAGCGTAGCTGTCGCGGCGAAAATCATTGGGGAAGACGCCACCCTTGGCGCGCTCGGCGGCAAGCTTTTCCTTGCGCAGGGCGATCAGGCTGTTTTCTTCCTCTTGCAGGGCATGCTGGTCTTGCGGCTGGTCGGTCATTTCGGTTGTTCCTGGTAAACCACGCTAAAAGGGTTCGGGCGACGCCGGGCCTGTGTCGTTACAGGCCCTGTTTCAGGCTGGCTTCGATGTATTCGTCGAGGTCGCCATCGAGCACCCTGTCGCAGTCGCTGCGCTCGATGCCGGTGCGCAGATCCTTGATGCGCGACTGATCGAGCACGTAGGAGCGAATCTGGTGCCCCCAGCCGATATCGGATTTGGTGTCTTCCAGCGCCTGGGCGGCAGCGTTGCGCTTCTGCATCTCCATCTCGTAGAGCTTGGCGCGCAGCATCTTCATCGCCGTGTCGCGGTTGGCATGCTGGGACCGCTGGTTCTGGCAGCTGACCACGGTGTTGGTCGGGATATGGGTGATACGGATCGCCGAGTCGGTGGTGTTGACGTGCTGGCCACCGGCGCCTGAGGAGCGGTAGGTATCCACGCGCAGGTCGGCCGGGTTGATGTCGATCTCGATGTTGTCATCGATCTCCGGCGAGGCGAACACCGCCGAGAACGAGGTATGCCGACGGTTGCCCGAATCGAAGGGGCTCTTGCGCACCAGGCGGTGAACGCCGATCTCGGTGCGCAGCCAGCCAAAGGCGTACTCACCCTTGATGTGGACGGTGGCGCTCTTGATGCCCGCGACTTCGCCCTCGGACAGTTCGACGATCTCGGTCTCGAAACCGTGCTTGTCGGCCCAGCGCAGGTACATGCGCAGCAGCATGTTGGCCCAGTCCTGGGCTTCGGTGCCGCCGGAGCCGGCCTGAATATCCAGGTAGCAGTTGTTGGGGTCCATCTCGCCGCTGAACATGCGGCGGAATTCGAGCTTCTCGAGGCTTTCCTGCAGGCGGTTCAGCTCGGTGACGATGTCCGCCACGGCGGACTCGTCGCCCTCCTCGGCAGCCATTTCCAGCAATTCGGAGGCGTCGGCCAGGCCGCCGTTCATTTCGTCGAGGGTTTCGACGATCTGCGCCAGCTGGGCGCGCTCGCGACCCAGGTTCTGCGCGCGTTCCGGGTCGTTCCAGACGCTGGGGTCTTCCAGTTCACGCTCTACTTCGGTCAGTCGATCACGCTTGTGATCGTAGTCAAAGATACCCCCTGATGGTCTCGGAGCGACCACGCAGATCTTTGATGGTGTTCAGAATCGGGTTGATTTCCATGGTGACGGGTTCCCGGCAGGAAAAAGGCGGCATTGTAGCTCAAACAGCCTGCCGGGTGCAGGGTCTCAGCGTGGCAGCACGCGAACGAACACCAGCGCACCGATACCCCACAACGCATTGAGTACGAACCCTATGGCAAAACGCATCGGGAACTGCGCCAGATTCAGGCCATGCCCCTTGAGCGGGAAAACCACGAAGAGGGCTACCAGGGTCGGTGCGATTCCGCCGAACAGCAATACCTTCAACCACATCCAGCCAGAACCGGTGCGCGCCAGCAAATGAAACATCAGTATCGCCCAGAGCCCACCGAAGAAGGCCGCGGAAAACACCGCTGGCACTCCGAAAGGCGCAGTACGGCCAAAGGAGAATGCTGTAAAGGGAATGACTCCCGCCCCATGCAGCAGGGCCACCGCCGGCTGGTGAAAGCTCAAAACGGCCAGAAATCCTGCAACGAACCATAGCAGCCAGCGCATGCCTATATCTCCAGATCATGGTGGCACCGACTATAGCAGCATTCTGCCGGTCGCCCGCTGCGATGCGAACGCCCTTCCGTTTGACACACATCATTCGCATCCCCTCCCCCAGCGTCTAGACTCTGATGCAGTCCATTCCAGTCCTATCTTCAGGAGTTGCATGTGAGCCAGCTGATACCCGACCAGAGCATCCTCGATCGACACGCCGAGGAGTTTCCTGCATTCGCCCACTGGCGTGCCGGTAGTGGCGTAATCGAGCACAGCGCCCATACCCAAGCTGCGGTATACCGCCTGGCGCACCATATCCAGCAGTCCGGGCTGAGGCCTGATCTGACCAGCGTGTACGAGGCGCTGTCAGCGCTCGACCTGTTGACCAATGCCGGCCTCTGGCTGGTTGCTCACATGACCTATGCCAAGCGTGTTCATCTTGATGGCAGCCCTATGGCGGCGGAGGATTTCAAGCGCACGCCGGAAGGCCACACCGGTGGCGCGCTGAACATGGTGCCGGGTTACGCAGCCTATCTGGCATTGAACAGCCTGACCGGCAAGACTCGCAGCTGGATGATGGGCCAGGGTCATTGCGTGGCGGCGATCGATGCGCTCAATGTGCTGGTCGGCAATCTGCACCCGGAACAGGCCGAGCGCTACGGACAACCAGGCGGGCTCGACACGCTGGTGCGTGATTTCTACGGCTATGCGCAGCTCCCTGACGGCCGACCCGCCGCGCCCCTCGGCAGCCACGTGAACCCCTATACCGCGGGGGGCATTTTCGAAGGTGGTTATCTCGGTTTCGCCGAACTGCAATATGCCCATATGCCGCTGCCCGGCGAGACACTGGTGGCTTTTCTTTCCGACGGCGCCGCCGAAGAGCAACGCGGCAGCGACTGGATCCCGCGCTGGTGGCGCGCCGAAGACTGCGGCGCGGCCTTGCCGGTCATGATAGCCAATGGCAGGCGCATCGAGCAGCGTACCGAACTGGGTACGGTCAAGGGGCTGGACGGATTTGTCGAACACCTGACACGCTGCGGTTTCGACCCGATTCGGTTCGATGGCCGCGATCCGGCGGCCTTCCTCTGCACGCTGTATGAAATGGAGCAACGTCTGGAGCGCCGCGTGCACGAATATCGCAACGGCATACTCTCCTATCCATTACCGATTCCCTACGCCATCGCCGAAACCACCAAGGGCTTTGGCTTCTACGGCGCAGGACAGAACGCTGCTCACAACCTCCCCCTACCCGGCAACCCGAGGCATGACCAGCAGGCCCGCGACCTTTTCAACGAGCATGCAGCGAAGCTCTTCGTCCCTCAGGAGCAACTGCAGGCAGCGCGCCGACTGTTCACCAGTCATGACCAGCAGCAGCGGCCGCTGGAGCGGGATCATGCGCTCGGTCAGCGGCGACCGAAGACTCCGGTCATGCCGGAAATTCCCTTCGTCAGCGATACCCAGTCGCCAATGCTTGCCGTGGATCGTTTTTTCATCGAACTAACCCGGGCCAATCCTGATCTGCGGGCGCGGGTCGGTAATCCCGATGAATTGGCGAGCAACAAGCTGGCTGGCGTCCTGAAGGAACTGAAGCACCGGGTCTGCGAACCTGAGAGCGAGCTCGAAGCCATCGACGGGCGCGTCATTACCGCACTGAACGAAGAAGCCGTAGTTTCAGCCTGCCTGGCGAACAAGGGCGGCCTCAACCTGGTTGCCAGCTATGAGGCATTCTGCGTCAAGATGCTCGGCGCGGTGCGCCAGGAACTCATCTTCGCCCGCCATCAGAAGGAAGTGGGCAGGCCGGCTGGCTGGCTGGGCTTTCCGGTCATCGCCACCTCGCACACCTGGGAAAATGGCAAGAACGAAATATCCCACCAGGATCCGACATTCTGCGAGGCCCTGCTGGGCGAGATGCATGATGTTGTGCGGGTGATCTTTACCGCCGATTACAACAGTACTCTGGCCGTCCTGCCGAGCGTATGGGGTGAACGCGGCCGCTTGAGCTGCATGGTCATCGCCAAGCGCGACCAGCCGATGCGCTTCGATTCCGAGCAGGCCCGGCGCCTGGCCGAAGACGGAGCTTTGCAGCTTGCCGAGAACCCCGGACCGGGCGAGCCGGTGTTGCTGGTTGCGAGCGGCGCCTACCAGCTGGGAGCCATGCTGCGTGCGAGCGAGAGACTGACCGAACACAAGGTCGCCTGGCGCCTGGTATACCTGCAGGAACCGGCGCGCTATGCCATACCGCGCGACGAACTGGAAGCCGAAGCGCGCATCCCGCCCGCGACGCTCGACGCCGTATTCCCAGCCGAACTGGGCCGGCGGGTGTTTGCCACCCACATGCGCGCTGAAATCTTCCGGGGGCATCTGCACAACCTCATGCCCTCCCCCGCGACTACTCGTGTACTGGGTTATATCAATCGGGGCGGAACCCTGGATGAGCCGGGGATGCTCTTCGCCAACCGCTGTAGCTGGGCCCACATTGTCGCCGCGGTCGCCGAGGTCTGCGAGGTGGCACCTACCAGTTGGCTGGATGAAGAGGAGCTTGCCGCGGTAAGGGGAAGCGGCAATCCCCACATACTGCGTTAGCGGGCGCCGAGCTAGGACAGCATCACCGGCCGGCCAGCGCCGTCGGTGATGCAGCGCCCGGAAAGGCTTTCGAGAACAGGACTCAGCGAACTTGCCGACAGGGGCCGGCTGAACCAGTAACCCTGCACGTACCGACAGCCTTCGTCTCGCAGGAAATCCATCTGCGCGCTGGTTTCGATGCCCTCGGCAATCACATCCATGCTCAGTCCGCGACCGAGACCTATGATCGCGCGACTTATGGCGCGCAGACGTTCATCGTCGGGCGCCTTGGTGATGAAACTCTTGTCGACCTTGATGATGTGTAGCGGATAGCGGTGCAGGTATCCAAGCGAAGAGAAGCCCGTGCCGAAATCATCGAGCGCGATACGAATACCCAGGCTTTCCAACTCGCGCAGAGTAGCCAGTGTTTCCGGGCCATCCTGCATCAGCAGGCTTTCGGTGATCTCCAGCACCAGGGAGCCCGGCGGGAAGCCGGTATCCTCCAGCACCGATGCCACGCTGCGTGCGAAACCGGTGTTATGCAGTTGGCGACTGGAAAGATTGACCGAGCAGCGCAGACCCGCGAAGCCCTG
Source organism: Pseudomonas sp. (assembly GCA_030603065.1). GTDB lineage: Bacteria > Pseudomonadota > Gammaproteobacteria > Pseudomonadales > Pseudomonadaceae > Halopseudomonas. The sequence goes on along the minus strand of JAUVYN010000032.1, from coordinate 26,557 downwards.
CTCATGCCACGCCAGCACCTGCAGGCAAGCCTGGCGCAACACCCAGTCACCAACCTCGACTATCCGTCCGGTCTCCTCGAGGATCGGGATAAACGCATCCGGCGATATCAGCGAACCATCCTGCCACCAGCGCAACAGGGCCTCGACTCCGATCACCCGTGCATTGCCCTCCTCGACCTGCACGATGGGCTGATAGTAGAGCTCGAACTGACGCTTTTCGAGGGCCTCTGACAGGGCGTTCTCGAGTCGCAATTGCTGATTCACGGCGATCTGCAGGTCATCGTTATAGAGGGCCATCTGCGATTTGCCGAAAGCCTTCGCGCGATACAGGGCCAGGTCTGCCTCGCGCAGGGCGTCCTGGGCCTCGTTACTGCCGTGGAGTGGAGCTATGCCAATGCTCGCCGTGACGCTCAGGCGGTGGCCGGCAACGATCATCGGATGCATGAGGCCTTCCATGATACGCCTGGCGACGGATTGGGCGTCGTCAGCCTGCGCCAGATCATCCAGCAGTACCACGAACTCGTCACCACCAAAGCGACAAAGATGATCGCCTGGCCTCAGGCAGCGCTGAATGCGGGCTCCGACTTCGATCAGAACCTTGTCGCCGATCTGATGCCCGAGACTGTCGTTGATCAGCTTGAAGCGATCGACATCTATGAACAGGACCGCCGCGTGACGTGCCCCTGGTTTGCTCTGCCGCTGCAAGGCCTGAAGGATGAGTCGGTTGACGCTTTGTCTGTTGGGCAGGCCGGTCAACGGATCGTGCAGCGTGACATGAGCCAGCTCCTGCTCTGCGGTCTTGCGCAGGTTGATGTCGGAAAGCGAACCTGCCAACACCCTGTCTCCGGCGGAGTTGGCAGACAGCACACCCCTCACCAGCACCCAGATCGGTTGGCCGAGCGCATTACGAACCTGGCATTCGATGCTCATCTGTGGCCTGTAGCCCTGCAGGTGGGCATTGAACGCCGCCTTGAAACCGCTGCGCTGCTCAATCGGCATGCGCTCGATCCACTGAGTCATCGTGGTCGGGGCGCTGTCTGCGTCCAGCCCCAGAATGGCCAGCCAGCGGGGTGAGACCTCCAGCCGGTCGGCGTCCACCTCCCATTCCCAGATGCCATCATTCGACCCCAGCAAAGCGCGGGCGTAGCGCCCTCGGGTATGTTCCAGCTCGAGGCGCTTGGCAGTGAAATAGGTATCGACGGTCAGCGTCATGTCGAAGAACACGACCCTCATCAAGGCTCTGAACAGGGAATCCACCTGCTCCGGCTGATCAGGCAGCACCCGCTGCAGTGAGCGGTGCATGTAATCCAGATAGAAATGATAGGCGGCGGTGGACCATTTCTGCTCCACCCCCAATGACTCGTGACTCAGGCCGACCAGGAGACGCAACCGGGCGTACTGCATGTCATAGGGACCGCTGACCATCTGGCGGTAATAGCGCAGCTGCATGTCACTGACGCGTCGCAGCTTCCCCTCATCGCCGAGCAGTCGGGCGGGATCGGGGAAGGTCAGCAGATGCTCGTACCAGGCGTCCACCAGCCCGACATGCAGCCCATCGATGAGCTCCGCGTGCGCCGTCAGGCACGTCAGACTGTCCGCATCCAGCCCCAGCAACGACTGGCGGTCGCGCACGTCGGTGGAACTGAGCCGAAGACATTCCTGCATCTCTTCGAGGCGCTTTTTCAGATCCTGCAAAGCCTAGGCTCTCCGTGCTGCGGCCATTCAGATCGCGGCAATAAACGCAACAGTACGTTGCTCGGTTTGTGATACAGGTAACAGCAGTGTCTTACGCGAGTATGTAACGCCATAAATCGGGTCAGCGTCAATCCTGCCACCTTGTGTCAGACGGGTCGCAGGTGGTTGATGAGCAGCTGCAGGGAGCGGCGGTCGCGGTATTCGTTGACATCCAGGGTAAAGGCCGCCAGCACCCTCCGCACGTTCGGGTTCGGCCAGTGCTCCAGGTCGATATTGAAGACTATGCCGTCGAGAATATCTGCGCACCCCTCGACCTGCAGAGCCAGCTTGAGGTGCCTCCCCCCGACCAAGCGTTGCTGGATAATGACAAACTCTCCGTGAAAGCCAGGCGGTGGAAAATGCTGCCCCCAGGGGCCGGCCTCGCGTAGAGCCGTGGCCAGCTCCAGACAGAACTCTTCCGCCCGCAGCTCGCCGTCGGAGAGAATCCGCCCGGCCAGATCATCCGCACACAGGTGGCGCCGCACCTCATTGTCAAACGCTGCGCAGAAATCCTCGAAGTGCGTCTGAGGCAGAGACAGGCCGGCGGCCATCGCATGGCCGCCGAACTTGCTGATCAGCCCGGGATAGCGTGCGGCGACCGCGTCCAGCGCATCGCGTACGTGCAGGCCTGGGACCGAGCGCGCGGACCCCTTGAGGAGCCCGTCGCCGGCATCGGCGAAGGCAATGACCGGTCGGTGGTAGCGCTCCTTGAGCCGAGAGGCGAGAATTCCGATGACGCCCTGATGCCACTCCGGCTGAAACAGGCAGAGCCCGAACGGCATCTGCTCGTCTTCCACCCACGTCGCTTCCAGAACGCCCAGAGCCTGTTGTTGCATATCCCGTTCGATGGCCTTGCGGTCCTGATTGAGGCCGTCTAGCGCCTGAGCCATGGTCAGCGCCTCGCTGCCATCCTCGGCAAGCAGGCACTCGATTCCCAGGCTCATGTCGTCCAGGCGACCGGCGGCATTCAGCCTCGGCCCGACGATAAACCCCAGATCGGCAGCGACCAGCCGCTCTGGCGCCCGCCCGGCTACCTGGAGCAATGCGCGGATGCCTGGGCGGCAACGTCCGCTGCGAATTCGAGCAAGGCCCTGATGAACCAGAATCCGGTTGTTGGCATCCAGCGGCACCACGTCCGCCACGGTGCCCAGCGCAACCAGATCAAGGAGCTCGGCGAGATTAGGTTCGGGACAGGAGGATCCAAACCAGCCAGCCTGGCGCAGGGCGGCACGTAGCGCCAGCATCACGTAGAAGACCACGCCGACACCGGCAATCGCCTTGCTCGGAAAGTTACATCCAGGCTGACTGGGATTGACGATGGCATCGGCTGCGGGCAGCTCTGGGCCTGGCAGGTGATGGTCGGTAACCACCACACGGAGCCCAGCCTCCCGGGCGGCCGCCACCCCCTCAACACTGGAAATGCCATTGTCCACGGTCAGCAGCAGATCAGGGCTGCGCTGCAGGGCGACCTCGACGATTTCCGGTGTCAGACCATAGCCATACTCGAAGCGGTTGGGCACCAGGTAATCGACGCGCGCTGCGCCGAGCGACCGCAGCGCCAGCACGGCAACCGCGCTGGCAGTCGCCCCGTCGGCATCGAAATCACCAATCACCAGAATCGCCTGTTGACGCACCAGAGCATCCTGCAGCACAGCTACCGCCGCCTCGACACCGCGCAATTGCTGGAACGGCAGCAGGTTTTTCAGGCCGCGCTCCAGCTCCCTTGCTTCACGCACGCCGCGAGCGGCATACAGGCGTGTCAGCAACGGCGGCAATTTGCCCAGGTCGGGCAACTGGTCCGGAACCTGGCGGGACTCGATTCGCACGTTCAGCGTTCGCCCTGCAGCCACTCCAGCGGCAGCTCCAACTGCCTACCTGCGTCACTGAGGTAAATGACCCCATCGGTGATCATCATTCCCCATTCCAGCGTTCGCGGCAGTTCGGCAGCGAGCATGTCGAGCGGCTCGACCGGCAGCACGGCGATGCTGAGATTCTTCAGGCCGGCCACGGCGGGCAGCAGCTTGCTCGCCCATACTCGGGTGTTGCCATAGGCCAGGAGCGATACCCGTTCCGCCCGCCGTGAACACCAGGTCAGACGCTCGGCATCCGGCTGGCCGACCTCGATCCAGTGCAAGATGCGATCGTCCAGGCTCTTGTGCCAAAGCGCCGGCTCGTCCACATCGGAAAGCCCGCGTCCGAAGGCCAGACGTTCCTCATTCCACAGGCCGTACGCCAGAACCCTTGCGCAAAGACGCTGTTCGGTTTCGGAAGGATGACGGGCCACAGTCATCCGAATCGACTCATATACGCCGCGGTCGACATCCGACAGCGCTAGGTTGACTTTGTACGGCGTCGCTTGCAGGGCCATGAGATTCGTCCAGGAGTTAAAGCCGCGCATCTTACCACGCCAGGTCGCAGGGAACTGAACCCTGCCATCCGCCAGTCAGTCTAGAAGACTGCCTGCCGAAGATGGAGCCTGTCATGTACGAACAATGGACAACCCTCATTCCCGTGCCTGAACTGCGACTGCTACTCGCGGCAACACTGGTGACCCTGGTGCTGGCGCTGGTTGCGCGACTTGGCCTGGGTGTGCTCGAACGGGTTGCCAAGCCCTTCCTGTTCGCCCGGGAAATGGTTCACAAGTTGCGCGCACCAGCGCAAACGCTGCTTCCGCTGATGGGTCTGCAGACGGTATGGACCTCCGCTTCCAACGAGATGGCATTCATCGAGCCGCTACGCCATGTGACCAGCCTCGCCATCATCGCCACCTTCATCTGGCTGGGACTGCGCGCCGTGGCCGCAGTGCAGCAGGTCATTCTGGTGAAGAATCCGGTAGACATAAGTGACAATTTGCGTGCCAGGCGAATTCAGACCCAGACCCGCGTACTGGTACGCACGCTCAGCGTGCTGGTCATCATCATCGGCGTCTCCGGAATGCTGATGACCTTTCCTACTGCGCGGCAATTCGGCACGAGTCTGCTGGCCTCGGCTGGTCTCGCCGGGCTTGCAGTGGGGTTCGCCGCCCGTCCGGTACTCGGTAATCTGATCGCCGGCCTACAGATCGCGATTACGCAGCCGATCCGGCTGGATGACGTCGTCATAGTCGAGGGCGAGTGGGGGCGGATCGAAGAGATCACCGGCACCTACGTGGTCGTGCGTATATGGGACAGCCGCAGGTTGGTGGTACCGTTGCAATGGTTCATCGAGAATCCGTTCCAGAACTGGACGCGGCACACATCATCGCTGCTGGGGTCGGTGTTCTTCTGGGTCGATTATTCGGTACCCCTGGGGCCGCTCCGGGACGAGTTCGAGCGTCTCTGCAAGGCGGCCCCGGAGCTTTGGGACGGAGAGGTCAGCGTTCTACAGGTGACCGACTGCAACGAAAGGGCAATGCAGATCCGTCTACTGGCCAGCTCGCGTGACTCGTCGCTGAGTTGGGACCTGCGCTGTTATCTGAGGGAAAACATGCTCCGCTTCATCAACGACCACTACCCCGGCTCCCTCCCGAGAATACGCGCCTCACTGAGCGGAGAGCGCAGCCCGACGGACAACGTAATACCGGATCCCGGCGCGACCAGCGCCGCAGAGCGCCAACCCCCGGTCTGATCAGGTGCGCACCAGCGCGTCGAAGTACTCGGGGATATGCAGCAGAGCATAACGTGCGGCGGCCTCACGGACTTCGTTGCGACTGCCTTCGAACCGGATCGTCTCGCTGATCACCCGTTCACGGCCATCGAGCATCATGGCACAGGCAAAGCAGACCATGCCATCCAGCTCGTTGTCCGCCTCGGCTGCGCCGGTATCTGCGATCACCATGTTCGAACGGCTGCGGCGCAGCGCCCCAAGCGCCATTTCGCGCGCCACCGGCTCACTGGTCAGGCCGTACTGGTCGATCGTCTCGAAACTCACGCCAAGCAGATCGTTCTTGGCCTCCGGCGCGTAGACCACATAACCGCGCTCGAACACGCCACCACACCCTGGCACCTCCGCGAGGCGGGCCGCGATCAGCCCGGAGGTGCAGGATTCCGCAGTCGCCAGAGTCAGTTGATGACTTTTCAAAAATTCGACGAGCTCTTCGATTCGCTGCATGAGTTTCGGGCCTTGTTGCTCGCTGCTGGATGCCCTTAAGAGACGCATCGGGGAAGCGAAGTTCCGGCGCTCCGAACGCATGAAATGGCGCGTCCGGGCTGGAACTTTCCTGTAACAAAACCAGTCTGGAACCTTAAGCAGATAATAAATCTGCAGCAGCGAGCCCCCCATGTTCTTCGGCGCCAAAACAGGCTTCTGGCCAGTGGTGCACCTCTGCTCCGTTCGCTCCTGGCGAACCCGAGAGAGGACGATTCGACTGGCCTAGGCTAAATTTTTTCCGGAGGGTAAGATGGGTTATCTGGTGGCGTCAGTGCATCGGGAGGGAACGGCCAGGGGTGTCCTGAGCGCCGATTCATGGAATGTACAGACCTTGCAGGATCAGCGAAGGAAGATTCTATTCGTCACCCCTGAACTCACCGACCTGGTCAAGGTTGGCGGGCTGGGCGACGTTTCCTCTTCGCTCCCCCGGGCACTGAACAAGCAGCACGACGTACGCATCCTCATGCCCGGCTACCGGGAGGTCATGGCCAGTCCCAACCCGATTCGTATCGTCGGCCAACTCGAAGGGCATGCCGGGCTGCCTCCCTGCCGGCTGGGCTGCATGGAGCTTCCCGATGGGCTGATCGTGCACGTGCTCATCTGCCCTGATCTCTACGAGCGCGAAGGTTATCCCTACGGTGACTCCCAGGGTCGTGACTGGCCCGACAACCATATTCGCTTCGCCCGGCTCGGGCTGGCTGCCGCTCAGATCGCCGCTGGTCAAGCCGGTATCAGCTGGGTTCCGCAACTGGTACATGCCAACGACTGGCCTGCCGGGCTGGCGCCGGCGTACATGGCCTGGATGAAGCTGGATACGCCATCGGTCTTCACCATCCACAACCTGACCTATCAGGGCCTGTGCGACGCTGGCTGCATGCCCGAGCTGGGCATTCCCGGAGAGGCCTTCACGCCCGAGGGGCTCGAATTCTACGGCCGGCTGTCATTCATGAAAGCCGGCATCGTCTATTCCAGCCATGTGACTACGGTCAGCCAGACCTATGCGCGGGAAATCACCACTGCCGAGTCCGGGTGCGGACTGGACGGCATCCTGCGCTACAAGGCCGACCGGGGCGAGATGACCGGTATCACCAATGGCATCGACCAGAACTGGAACCCGGAAAACGACCCGAATCTACTGGAAGGCTCACGGGACCTGGAAGGTGACGGCAAACGTGCGCATCGACGCTATATCGAGGAGCGTTTCGGTCTCGACCAGGAGGACGGGCCGCTCTTCGTAGTGGTCTCGCGTCTGGTTCACCAGAAAGGTATCGATCTGACGGCGGAGGTCGCCGGCGACATCGTAGCCGCCGGCGGACGCATCGCGGTGATCGGACGCGGCGAGGCGCATCTCGAGGCGACCATGTCCGCGCTTCCCGAACGCTTTCCCGGGCGTGTCGGCGTGCAGATCGGCTTCAACGAACTGGATGCCCGGCGCATGTTCGCCGGCAGTGATTTTCTGTTGATGCCCTCACGCTTCGAGCCTTGCGGTCTGAGCCAGATGTACGCCCAACGCTACGGCTCCCTGCCCATTGCACGGCGCACTGGCGGGCTGGCTGACACCATCGAGGATGGCGTGACCGGCTTCCTGTTCGACGAAGGCACGGCCCAGAGCTACCTGGGCGCAATTCATCGCGCCATCAATGCGCACGAGCATCCCAAGCTCATCCAGGCCATGCGTCACCGCGCCATGGCCGCACCGCTCTACTGGCAGGAGTCGGTAAGCCCCTATGACCGTTTGTACCAGAGCCTCATCAAGGAACGGGCGTCCCGGGCACTGGTTACCCAAATCGGGAGACGTACCTGATGTCCCAAGCACCCCGCCATGGTGCCCTGCCTGTTGAACACGACAAAACGCGATTCACTCTCTGGGCACCCGATGCCCGCGCCGTCGAGGTCGAGTTCGACAACGGCCTGCGCCAACCCATGGCTGCCGAAACCGATGGCTGGTTCCAGGCCACTCTGCCGGCCAGTCCGGGTACCCTGTATCGTTTCATCATCAATGGGGAGCTGAAAGTCCCGGACCCGGCTGCCCGCGCGCAACACGACGACGTGCACGGCTACAGCAAGGTAGTGGATCATTCGGGCTTCCACTGGCGCCAGCAGGACTGGGCCGGGCGCCCCTGGCATGAGACCATCATCTACGAGGTTCATGTCGGTCTGCTCGGGGGATACAAGGGGGTTCAGGCCTACCTGCCCTATCTGCAGAGGCTTGGCGTCACCGCTATCGAACTCATGCCACTCGGGGAATTTCCGGGAGCTCGCAACTGGGGCTATGACGGTGTACTGCCGTTTGCGCCAGAGTCATCCTACGGCACGCCCGAGGAACTCAAGGAACTGGTCGACAGCGCCCACGCCCTCGGGCTGATGATCTACGTGGACGTGGTATACAACCATTTCGGGCCCGATGGCAATTACCTCGGCCAGTACGCCAGCGGGTTCTTTCGTAGCGATATCCAGACACCCTGGGGTCCGGCAATCGATTTCCGGCGACCCGAAGTGCGTAGCTTTTTCATCGAAAACGCACTCATGTGGATCATGGATTACCGGGTCGACGGTCTTCGCCTGGATGCGGTGCATGCCATCAGCGAAAAGGATTTTCTGATCGAACTGGCGCAGCGCGTCCGCTCCGCTGCCGGACCGGACCGTCACATCCATCTGGTACTGGAGAACGAGGACAACAGCGCGAGCCTGCTGCAGCGCGGCTTCGATGCACAATGGAACGACGATGGGCACAACGTCCTGCATGCGTTGCTGACCGGCGAAGATGAAGGCTACTACGCCGACTTCATCAGCGAACCAACCCTCAAGCTGGCTCGCTGTCTCAGTGAAGGATTCATCTACCAAGGCGAGTCGACTCGTCGAGGCCATGCCCGCGGCGAGCCCAGTGCCCATCTGCCTCCCTCATCCTTCGTCCTGTTTCTGCAGAACCACGATCAGATCGGTAACCGCGCATTTGGAGACCGGCTGATAACCCTGACCGACGAGGCCTCGCTGCGCGCTTCGACGGCACTGATGCTGCTGTCGCCCATGGTGCCGCTGATGTTCATGGGCGAGGAATGGGGCTCACGAACGCCATTCCTGTTCTTCACCGACCATAACGAAGAGCTGGCTCAGGCGGTTCGAGAGGGGCGGCAGAATGAATTCAAGGAATTCTCGCTGTTCGCCGAACACCCCGAACGCAAGGTCCCGGATCCCAATGCCGTGGATACCTTTTCCCGCTCGCGCCCGGACTATACGTCGATAAGCGATCCGCAGTTTCAGGAGTGGCGCGATTTCTACGAGGAACTGCTTGCGTTGCGTCACGCCGAAATCATCCCGCGCCTGGCCAGCTCCCGTTTCGCAGGGGTCCAGGTGCTGGCAGAAAGCGCGATTTCCGCACGCTGGGAACTCAGTGACGGTCAGATCCTGCGCATCGACATCAATCTTGGCGATGCCTACGTCGCCGCACCCGCAGTGCCGACCACTGCGCGGGTCCTTTACAGCTGCCAGGTGACCACCCTCGGCGACATGCTGCCACCGAGCAGTCTGATCGCTCTGCTGGAGAACAACTGATGACTGATGCGGCACTGGCCCGGCTGGCCGACGCCGCCGGGATAAATATCGACTGGGTGGACGCCTTCGGCAAACCCCAGTCGGTGTCCGAACAAACCCTGCGCAACCTGCTGGAACGGCTGGGCTATCCCGCTGGGGACCAACAGGCCATCGAACGGTCGATCGGATTGATCCAGGCAGAACAGGCATCTCCCGGCGAGCAGCCCCTGTGCATTCATGAACAGCACGAACCACTGTTTCTGGCAGGCTTCGAGGCCGGCTGTGCGTATCGACTCCAACTGGAAGATGGCAGCCGACTGACCGGCGAGCTGGATGCCGATGGTCGGCTGCCGGGGATCGATACCATCGGTTATCACCAGCTCGAAATAGGCACTCGCAGCATGACCCTGGCGATTGCACCCCAGGCCTGCCCCAGCGTAGCCGAGCTGACCGGCGAGCCGGGGGCGCGCATCTGGGGCATAACCGCCCAGCTCTACTCGCTGCGCCGCCCGGGCGACGGCGGACTGGGCGATACCGGAGCCCTGGAAGTCCTCATCCGGCAGGTGGCCGCCCAGGGCGCAGACGCCGTGGCGATCAGCCCGGTACATGCGATGTTCAGCGCCGATCCGGACAATTACAGCCCCTACTCCCCCTCCAGCCGGATGTTCTTCAATGTTCTGCACTGCGCCCCGGATCTCATTCTGGGACAGGCGGCCGTCGACCGCGCCGTCGCTGCCTGCAACCTGGAAGCGGAACGCGAACGGCTGGAAGCGCTGGAACTCATCGACTGGCCTGGCGCATCGGCCTATCGACTATGTCTGCTGCGCCAATTGCACGCGGACTTTGCCGAAGCCGCGAGCAGCCTGCGGGATGACTATGCGAGCTTCTGCCGCGAAGCGGGCGATGCGCTGGAACAGCACGCCCGCTTCGAGGCTCTGCATGCCAGCATGCTCGAACAGGGTCTGCCAGGCGACTGGCGATACTGGCCGGAGCCCTATCGTGATCCCCACAGCGAGGCGACCGAAAGGTTCGCAGTCGAGTATGCAGACGAAGTGGATTTTCATCGCTTTGCGCAGTGGCTCATGACGCGCAGCCTGCAGCGGGCCCAGCGGGTCGCCCGAGAGGCCGGCATGCGGGTGGGAATCATCGCCGATCTCGCAGTCGGCGCCCATGGCGGCGGCAGTCAGACCTGGACTCGACAAAGCGAATTTCTGCCCTCCATCAGCGTTGGCGCTCCGCCGGATATCCTCAACGGGAACGGTCAGGCCTGGGGCATCTCGGCCTTTTCTCCGAGTGGCCTGAAACAACACGGGTTTCGCGCATTCATCGAGATGCTGCGTGCCAATCTGGCCTATTCCGGCGGCGTACGCATCGACCACGTGATGGGTCTGATGCGCCTGTGGATCATGCCGGACGGAGAATCGGCGGATGCCGGTGCCTATCTGAACTACCCCTTCCAGGATCAGCTGCGGCTGATTGCCCTGGAGAGCACCAGGCACAAGGCGCTAGTCATTGGCGAAGACCTGGGCACCGTGCCGCCCGGACTGCGCGAAGAACTGGCACGCCGCAATATCCTCGGCATGCGCGTGTTGCTGTTCGAACAACACGACGGACGCTTCATCGAACCGGCATCCTGGCCGCGGGATGCATTGGCCACCACCACCACCCATGATCTGCCCAGCATCAGTGGCTGGTTCAGCGGGCGCGATATCGACTGGCGTTACACCGCTGGCCATCGATCCGCCGAACAGACCGAAGAAGACCGACCCCAGCGGGAGCAGGAAAAGACCGCCCTGGAGCATGCCCTGCGCCTCACCGGAGCGCTTACCGGGGAGGCCGACAGGTACACGCGTCTGGACGCCAGTGTGCAGTATATCGGCGATACGCCGGCACCACTGGCGCTATTGCCACTGGAGGACGTGATGGGCGTTTGCGAACAGCCGAATCTGCCGGGGCCCGGCGCTGACCACCCCAACTGGCGGCGACGCTGGCCGATGCCGGCCGCACGGATGCTCGAGGATCCGAAGGTGGTCAACCGGCTTCAGAGGTTGGCCCGGGCACGACACAGGCGGGAAGAGTGACATGACAGATTTGCGCGCCACGATTCGATTGCAGTTTCACAAGGGCTTCACTCTGGACGACGCCGTACCTCTGGTAGGTTATTTCGCCAAACTCGGCATCAGTCATATCTATGCCTCTCCTCTGCTCACCGCGCGGGCGGGCTCCATGCACGGCTATGACGTGGTCGACCCTACGCGCATCAATCCGGAGCTGGGCGGAGAGGAAGCACTCGAGCGTCTGGTCAATGCGTTGCACGCGCACCGGATGGGCCTGATCCTCGACATCGTTTCCAATCACATGGCGGTAGGCGGCCACTCCAATCCATGGTGGCTGGACGTGCTGGAATGGGGGCCGATGAGCCCATATGCAAAGTTCTTCGACATTCAGTGGCAGTCCCAGGATCCGCTGATGCACGGCCAGCTGTTGGTACCCTTCCTGCGCAGTGACTATGGCGAAGTCCTTGGCTCTGGCGACATCGTGCTTAACTTCGACCCTGAAACCGGGCGGTTCTTCGCTTCCCATTACGACCATCACTTCCCCCTCCATCCGCCCACCTATGCACAGCTACTGGAAGCGACGGGCGATCCCGAGCTGGTCGATCTGGGGCGACGGTTCGCCTCGCTGGAAACCACCGCGGGCGCGCGCAAGGCGGCGCAGGCGCTCTGCCGCGAACTGTCCGAACGCGCGAGCGTGCCCGGCGCTGCCACCGCACTCGAAAGAGGCATCGAGACCTTCCACCCCAAGCGGCCCGAGGGGAAACAGGCGCTGCATCAGCTGCTCGAACTCCAGCACTACCGACTGGCCAGCTGGCGTACCGCATCCGACGATATCAACTGGCGGCGTTTTTTCGACATCAACGAACTGGGCGGTTTGCGGGTGGAAAACCCCGGGGTATTCGAGGCCACGCACGCGAAAATCTTCGACCTTGTCGAACGGGGCTGGATACATGGCCTGCGCATAGATCATGTGGATGGCCTGGCTCAGCCCAGGGCCTACTGCCGGAAATTGCGTCGGCGAGTCAATTCGCTGCTCCACCGTCGCCCCCCGGACCTGCTGGGAGAGCGCTTCCCGATCTTCGTCGAGAAGATCATCGGCGAGGGGGAAACGCTGCCAACGGACTGGAGCGTTACCGGTACCACCGGCTACGAATTCATGAATCAGGTTTCCCTGCTCCAGCATGACCCGGACGGCGAGGCGCCATTGACCGACCTCTGGACAGAGCTTTCCGGCCGCCCGGGGGATTTCATGCTCGAGGTCTACGAGGCACGCAAACTGGTGCTGGCGAGCTCACTTGCGGGCGACCTGGAAACGGTAGCCCAGCTCCTGCTGCAGGTGGCCCGTACCGATATAGACACCCGGGATCTAACGCTGGGTTCGATCCGCCGCGCACTGATCGAGCTGGTTGCGCATTTCCCGGTCTACCGCACCTACGCCGGCGCCTGCGGGCGTTCTGTGGAGGATCGGCGCTTCTTCGACATGGCGCTGGAGGGCGCCCGCGCCGAACTGCCCGAGGCAGACTGGCCAGTTCTGGAAAAGCTCGATCTCTGGCTTGGTGGAGAACCTTTGCGCCAGGTACCGCCGGGATATTTGCGCAACCTGCGCAAGCGGCTGCTGGCGCGCTTCCAGCAGTTGACCTCCCCCGCCGCTGCCAAGGCGGTGGAGGATACCGCCTGCTACCGAGCTGGTGTGCTGCTCTCTCGCTACGACGTGGGGTACGACCCCCAGCACTTCGCCGCACCGATTGATACGTTCCACGAACAATGCGCTCAGCGCATGGAACTCTTCCCGGATAGCATGCTGACCACCGCCACCCATGACAACAAGCGGGGCGAAGATACCCGTGCCCGCCTGACGGTGCTCAGCGAACACCCCCATTGGTTCACCAGCCGAGTCGAACACTGGCGGGAACTGGCGGCCCCGCTGCGCCAGGAACTGGCGGACGGGATCGCGCCCAGCGCAGCGGATGAACTCATTCTTTATCAGACGCTGCTTGCCAGCTGGCCCCTGGATCTGCCACCCGAGCCGGGACCGGCGATGCAGGATTATCAGCAGCGTCTTCTCGGCTGGCAGGAGAAAGCCCTGCGCGAGGCCAAGCTGCGCAGCAGCTGGAGTGCGCCGAACGAGCCCTACGAGGGGGCCTGCCGGGAGTTCCTGCAAGCGCTGCTCAGCAGTGCCGAGGGCGCCGGCCTGCGCGAAGATATCGCCCGTGCCGCCATGCATATCGCTCCCGCCGGCGCCTTGAACAGCCTGACGCAGACCCTGCTGAGGCTGACAACACCAGGCGTACCGGACCTCTACCAGGGGACCGAGTTCTGGGATTTCGGTCTCGTCGACCCGGACAACCGGCGGCCTGTGGACTTTGCCCCACGCGTTGCCTCGCTCGACCACACGCCCGAAAGGGGCGAGCTGCTGGAACAATGGCGGGACGGACGCATCAAACAGTGGCTGATTCGCTGCGTACTGGCAGTCCGCAGCGCCCAGCCGCAACTTTTCAGCCTGGGCGCCTACGTACCGCTGGAGGTTGAAGGCGAGCAGGCCGGCCGTGTACTTGCCTTTGCCCGTCGCTATGAAGGCGACTATGTTCTTGTTGTGGTACCGGTTCGAGCCGGTGGCCTGCTTGGCAGCGCCGAGTTGCCGCTGATCCCGCCTACGGGCTGGGGCGATACCAGCGTACGGCTGCCCGCTGCACTCGCGGAGAGCGAGCTGAGCAGCTTGTTTTCCAGCCGAACGCTGCGCCCTGCGGACGCTCGTATCCTACTGAGCGAGGTACTGGCGGACTTTCCGGTCAACGTTTTGTGTTCTACCCCCCATTGCCAGGAGTGCATGTTATGAGCGTCGATGAAAAGCGCATCCGCGAGTTCGCCTATCAGATCTGGGAGTCCGAGGGGCGTCCGGAAGGTCAGGAGGCCCGTCACTGGGAGATGGCCTGCAAGCTCGCGGAAGCCGAAGCGGGAACCACCACCGAGGCGGCAGAACCAGCCAAACGCCCTCGCCGAACCAGCAAGGCCAAATCCGACGCAGCGCCAGCACCTGCTCCGGAGGCCGAGAAACCGGTACGAAAGCCCCGGGCCAGCAAGCCAAAGGCCGAGGCAGAAAGCGCTCCGGCCAAGCCCAAGGCAAGCAGGACGAGCAAAACACCCAAGGCCTGACATTCAACATCCTGCACCCCGCAGGAAATCGAGAGGTAAGCCCAATGAGCAGACAGCAACCTGTCAGCCACTCTGTTGCGCCCGACGTTCAGCGCAAATCCCGCGTGACCGAAGGGCTTCCCTTTCCCCTGGGGGCAACATGGGATGGTCTAGGCGTGAACTTCGCGCTGTTTTCGGCCCACGCCACCAAGGTTGAACTCTGCCTGTTCGACAGCAGCGGCCAGGTCGAACTGGAACGCATCGAACTGCCCGAATACACCGATGAAATCTGGCATGGCTACCTGCCTGATGCACACCCTGGCGTGATCTATGGCTACCGCGTGTACGGGCCCTACGACCCGGAAAACGGTCACCGTTTCAACCCCAACAAACTCCTGATCGACCCCTATGCAAAACAGCTGGTCGGCAAGCTGGAGTGGTCCGAAGCGCTCTTCGGCTACACCATCGGGCATCCTGATGAAGATCTCAGCTTCGACGAACGTGACAGCGCCCCCTTCGTGCCCAAGGCCAAGGTGATCGACCCAGCCTTCACCTGGGGCACGCACCGGCGCCCGCATGTGCCCTGGAACGAGACCATCGTCTACGAAGCCAACGTGCGCGGCATGACCATGCGCCATCCGGCCGTACCCGAAGAGCTACGCGGCACCTTTGCCGGCATGATGAACAGCCAGATGGTTCAGCATCTGCAATCACTCGGCGTGACCAGTATCGAGCTGCTACCGGTACATGCCTTCGCCAATGAGCCGCACCTGCTCGAAAAGGGCATGAACAATTACTGGGGCTACAACACCATAGGCTTTTTCGCACCACACGCGCCCTACCTGGCGAGCGGCAAGATCAGCGAGTTCAAGGAAATGGTCGCACGCCTGCATCATGCCGGCCTCGAAGTTATACTCGACGTGGTCTACAACCACTCGGCGGAGGGCAACGAGCGCGGCCCGACCCTGTCCATGCGCGGAATCGACAATTCCACCTACTACCGGCTGATGCCCGATAACAAGCGCTATTACATCAACGATTCGGGCACCGGCAACACCCTGGACCTTGGGCATCCATGCGTGTTGCAGATGGTTACGGATTCTCTGCGCTACTGGGCCACTGAAATGGGCGTGGACGGCTTCCGGTTCGATCTGGCGACTATCCTTGCGCGACATCATGACGGCTTCGACGAGCGCCATGGCTTCCTGGTCGCCTGTCGTCAGGACCCGGTTCTTAGCAAGGTCAAGCTGATCGCCGAACCATGGGACTGCGGCCCCGGCGGTTATCAGGTCGGCGGCTTCCCACCGGGCTGGGCCGAATGGAACGACCAGTTCCGCGACGACGTTCGGGCCTACTGGCGTGGCGACGAGGGCAAGCTACCTGAACTGGCGCGGCGGCTGACGGCCTCCGGGGACCATTTCAACCAGCGTGGCCGCCGCCCCAATGCATCGGTGAACTTCATCACCGCTCATGACGGATTCACACTGCGTGACCTGGTTTCCTACAACCATAAGCACAACCAGGCCAACGGTGAAGGCAACAACGATGGCCACGATCACAACCTGTCCTGGAACCACGGCCACGAAGGCCCGACCAGGGATCCTGAAATCCGCGAGCTTCGCCTGCGCCAGATGCGCAACATGCTCTCGACCCTGGTGTTCTCGCAAGGCACGCCCATGCTGCTTTCCGGAGACGAGTTCGGGCGTACCCAGAAGGGCAACAACAATGTCTACTGTCAGGACAACGAGCTCGGCTGGATCGACTGGAATCTCGATGACGAGGGCCGCAGCCTGCTCGACTTCACCAGGCGCATTATCAGCCTGAGGCGCGCCTATCCCATTCTGCGACGAGGCCGTTTTCTGGTCGGACTCTACAACGAGGACCTGGGTGTCAAGGACGTCACCTGGCTCTCACCTTCCGGCGAAGAGATGACCGAGGATAACTGGCACGATCCCCACGCACGCTGCCTGGGAATGCTGATGGACGGTCGCGCCCAGCCAACCGGCATACGCAGGCCTGGGGAAGATGCGACGCTGCTGCTGATCGTCAACTCGCACAGTGAAACAGTGAACTTTTTGCTCCCCGAGGTTGCCCAAGGCACTGGTTGGGTCCGTCTGGTGGATACCAGCCAGCCGGAACAAAGATCGGCAGAGCTGCATGAGTTCGGATCGGACTTCGCCGTATGCAGTCGTTCCCTGTTGTTGTTCGAACTCCAGCGCCCCGCCCGACCAATGTAGTCAGGGCGCCTGCTGGCCGGACACGAGTGGATCTCTCGAACTGATCACCGACCCGAGTGGCTATGCCACTCGGGCGGACTACCGGAGCCAGATCTGTCCAAGGGAGTTGGGAATAACAAATGAAGTACGAAGATCTCACCCGAAACGGCTTTCCCCTTCACGCCTGGAAGCGCTCCCGGTTGCTGTCGCGCCTACCGTCGGTCGGCTGTGAACAACTGGTGCCTTCACATGCCCGTGCGGTGATTCTTTCACCCCATCCTGACGATGAAGTGCTCGGTTGCGGCGGCATCATGCAATCGCTGGCACGCCTCCGGCGCAATGTGTTGCTGATTTCCGTGACCAACGGCAGCGCCAGCCATCCGCGCTCACAGTTCTGGACTTCGGAGCGGCTGGGCGTCATCCGCCCGCAGGAGAGCGCCGAGGCGCTGCGCCGCCTGGGCCTGTCAATGAATGACCTGCAGTGGATACATGGTGGCTTCCCCGACTCCGACGTCGCCGGTCAGCTCGAGGGACTCAAGCAGTTCCTGCGTACCTACCTGAGGCCTACCGACGTTGTCTTCACGCCCTGGCGCGACGATGGCCATCCGGACCACGAAGCGGTAGCCCTGGCTGCCTTGAATGTAGCGGCCGAAATCGGCGCTGCGGTCCATGAGGTGCCGATCTGGGCATGGCAGTGGGCTAGCCCGGAAGACCCCCGTATACCCTGGGAGCGTGCCTGCAAGGTTCCGTTGGACCGTTGGACCCAGGCTCGCAAGCGGCATGCGATTCAGGCATTCGCCAGCCAACTGACACCCGATCCCGAGTCCGATCAGCCGCCGGTCCTCACGCCGGCGATCCTTGC
Organism: Pseudomonas sp.; assembly: GCA_030603065.1. Classification (GTDB taxonomy): domain Bacteria; phylum Pseudomonadota; class Gammaproteobacteria; order Pseudomonadales; family Pseudomonadaceae; genus Halopseudomonas. The sequence continues at coordinate 8,897 of JAUVYN010000032.1, read as the reverse complement.
CCGTTTGCAGCAGTCCTTCGAGCTGGTGTTCATCTAAGGGAACGGTCCCCGGTTCAAGCCAGTCAGACACAAAGGGAGGTCACAGGCTTCCCGTCTGCGAGGCGCACCGGGCGTAGCCCCTGTCAAACCATTCATCCAGAGCCTGCACCTCGCTGCCCAACAGCCGGGAGGCCCCATGAGCAGAAGCATCCGCATCGGCATATCCGGCTGGCGCTACAAGCCCTGGCGGGGAGAGTTCTATCCGGACGGCCTGGTCCAGCGCCGCGAGCTCGAGTTCGCCTCCCGTGCCGTTAACAGTATCGAGATCAACGGGTCCTTCTATTCGCTGCAGACTCCTGAACGCTACTCCAGCTGGGCAGCCCAGACACCCGAAGACTTCGTTTTCAGCGTAAAGGGGCCGCGCTACATCACCCATACGCGGCGCCTGCGGGAGATAGAGGAGCCGCTGGCCAATTTCTTCGCCTCTGGCGTTCTGAACCTGGGGAGCAAACTGGGGCCAATCCTCTGGCAGTTCCCGGCCAGCTTCAAGCCGAACGCCGAGCGTTTCGAGGCCTTCTTCAAGCTTTTGCCCACCGATTTCCGGGCTGCGAGGGAATTGGCCAAGCAGTGTACCGAGCGGCTGAAAAAGCCGGGTTACCTTGAGATCAAGGGCAACCATCCACTTCGACATGCGGTGGAAATACGCAACGCCGACGGGCTCGACGAAGACTTCGTGAAACTGCTGCGCAAATATGGGATCGCCCTTGTGGTAGCCGATACCGCCGGCAAGTGGCCCTACTGCGAGGAAGTGACCAGCGATTTCATTTACATCCGTTTGCACGGCGACAAGGAACTGTATACGAGCGGGTATTCAGCCGACGCCCTCGACCATTGGGAACGGCGCATTCGTGCATGGGTCAAGGGTAGCCAGCCAGAGGACGCGCGGCGGATCACGCCGAAAGCACGCGTCCCGCACAAGTCCCGGGACCTGTTCTGCTATTTCGATAATGACGTCAAGGTCCGTGCGCCCTTCGATGCGCGCGCACTACTCGAGCGCCTCGACCTCTCCGGCAGCCTTCTGGCGACGCCTGGAGAGCCATACGACGAACCAGAAGAGGAGCAAAAAGGAGCCATGCAGTGACCAGTGTCAACTCCGCCCTTCCGAAGGATACCGCCCACGCACCTCCGGTCCATGCGCTGCGTATCATGACGGCGAACGTGCACAAGGGGTTCACCTTCTTCAATCGCAAATTCATGCTGCCCGAATTGCGCGACGCGGTGAACACCACCGGCGTCGACCTCGTCTTCATGCAGGAAGTTCTCGGCAGTCATGCCCGCCACGCCAGCCGCTTCGCCGACTGGCCGGCCACCCCTCACTACGAATACCTGGCCGACACCATGTGGTCGGATTTTGCCTACGGACGCAACGCGGTCTATCCCGAAGGCGACCACGGCAATGCGCTCCTGTCCAAGTTTCCCATCCTGCGCTACGAGAATCTGGATGTCAGTATCAAGGGAACCGAAGAACGGGGCCTCTTGCACTCGGTCCTCGATGTGCCGGGCCAGCCCGACGTCCATGCGGTCTGCGTGCACCTCGGGCTGCGTGAGGCCCATCGCCAGCAGCAACTGGAACTTTTGCGCAAACTGTTGGACTCATTACCTGCGGACGAGCCGGTAATTGTTGCAGGGGATTTCAATGACTGGCGGCGGCGCGCCGACGCGGTTCTGGCGCGCAGCGGCATGCGCGAAGCTTTCGTCGAAGCCACCGGAGCGCCGGCGAAGAGCTTTCCTGCGCGCTGGCCGCTGCTGAGTCTGGACCGAATCTACGTGCGCAACGCAACCACGCACCACCCTCAGGTCCTGACCCGCAAACCCTGGTCCCATCTTTCCGATCATGCGCCTTTGGTTGTCGAGGTACGCCTATGAGATTCAACTGGCAGGAAGGCAACGACGTGCAGCTGCTGGTGAACGGCGAGGAATTCTTTCCCCGCGTGTATGAGCACATCAGGGCAGCCACTCAGGAAATCCTTCTCGAGACCTTCATCATCTTTGACGACAAGGTCGGTCGCGAGCTGAAGGCCGCCTTGCTGGAAGCAGCCGGACGCGGAGTGCAGATCGACATCACCGTCGACGGTTATGGCACCGCCGATCTGAATAGCGAGTTCATCGCCGAAATGACGCGGGCCGGCATTCGTATGCACATGTTCGACCCCCGGCCTCGGCTGCTGGGAATGCGCACCAACCTGTTTCGCCGCCTGCATCGCAAGATCATCGTCATCGACGGGGAGATCGGTTTCATAGGCGGCATCAATTTTGGCGCCGATCACCTTGCCGATTACGGCCCCATGGCCAAGCAGGATTATGCTGTGCGGGTGCGCGGCCCGATCGTCGCTGATCTGCATCGCGCAGCGTTGGCCATTCTGGTACGCAGCCCGGCGGTAGGTGCCGAGGTTCCGGCGGTCAAGCCGGTGATCCGCCACGTCGGCAACGTGCGCATGCTGATGTCGATTCGCGACAATGAGCGCCACCGCACAGATATCGAGGATCAGTACATTGCCGCGATCCGCTCAGCGAGCTATCGCCTGGTGCTCGCCAACGCTTACTTCTTCCCCGGTTATCGCATCCTGCGAGAGCTGCGCAACGCCGCACGCCGCGGTGTCAAGGTCACCCTTATTCTACAGGGCCAGCCGGACATGCCTTGGGCCCAACGCTGCTCCAGCCTGCTGTACAACTACCTGGTACGCGACGGCGTCACGATTCGCGAATACTGCGAGCGCCCCCTGCACGCCAAGGTAGCCCTTGTGGATCGCGAATGGTGTACCGTCGGGTCGAGCAACCTGGATCCGCTGAGTCTCTCGCTGAACCTTGAGGCCAACCTGTTCATTCGCGACGCCGCGTTGAACCAGCAACTGTTCGAGAACCTGACTCGGCTGGCCGACGAGCAGTGCCAGCCGGTTACTCCTCGGATCGTGGCGCGCGGCTTCTGGTGGCGAGCGCCGTTGATTTCCCTAAGCTTCCATTTCATCCGCAAGTTTCCCGCCATCGTCGGCTGGCTACCCGCACACACTCCCAAGCTGCAGCCCCTGGTCGTGGCCGAGACGGATCAGACCACCGAAGATATGGACCATGCCACCGAGCTCACTGCCGGTCAGGAGAAATCATGAGCAAAGCCCAGGGCGACAGCGACAAGGAACAGCGCCGCAAGCGCTGGATGACCTGGCTCAAGCGCGGCGCCACCGTATTCTTCTTTATCCTGATTCCGACTCTGCTGTTCAACATGCTGCGCAATCTGGAATGGCAGGAGGTGGTGCAGGCGCTGCAGGGCTTTGGCGCTCTCACACTACTCGCTGCGGCGGGCATCACCCTGGTCAGCTATCTGGTATTCGGTGGTTACGATCTGGTCGGGCGCTGGTATACCGGACATAAACTGCCGGTGCGGCAGATCGTACCGCTGACCTTCGTCTGCTACGCCTTCAACCTGAATCTCGGGGCCTGGGTCGGAGGCATCGCGTTGCGCTTTCGCCTCTACTCCAGACTCGGGCTGGACGTGGCGACCATCACCCGCATCTTCAGCATCAGCCTGATCGCCAACTGGGTTGGCTACATGCTGCTGGCAGGCACCGTATTCTCGCTGTGAATGATGGATCTGCCGGGTGACTGGGCAATCGGCGACCGTACCCTGCAATTCATCGGCTTCGCACTGCTTGGCGTAGCCGCCTTCTACCTGCTTGCCTGCCAGTTCTCAAGGCGTCGGGAATGGACCTTTCGCGAACACAGAATAGAGTTGCCCTCTCTGAAAATGGCGGTGATCCAGGTGGCTCTAGGGGCAATCAACTGGTCACTGATGGCATCGCTCATCTATCTGCTGCTGCCCGAGGAGGCGTTCTTCCCCTCGATTCTCGGGATCCTTCTGGTGAGCAGCATCGCTGGCGTGGTGACCCACGTTCCGGCTGGTCTCGGCGTGCTGGAGGCGATTTTCATCGCGCTGCTGCAGCATCAGATACCGGTGAGCGCAATCCTGGCTGCGTTGATCGGCTATCGTGCCATTTACTTTCTTCTACCGCTGGGCATAGCGCTGATCATCTATCTGGTCATGGAAAAGCGTGCGAAGGCGATGCGCAGCAGTGCCGAAGATACAGAACGCGCCGAGCAATCGAGCCAGGCCGAAACAGCGAGAGACGCGGTCGCACAACGCGGTTGAAGGCAAATAAGTTCCGAAAAGAGAGGTGTGATTAAAGGGGGCGATGTGACAGCACACCGCCCCTTTTTACATCAGACCAGATCGCCGCGCTGTGGCCTCAGGATCAGCGTGGCCAGCGGCGGCAAGGTCAGGTTCAGCGAACAGGCCTGCCCATGACTGACCTGGTCATCGGTGAGTATCTCGGTGTAGCAGCCGGCATTGGACCCCGCGTAGTGCTCGGCATCGCTATTGAGCAGTACCGACCAGGCACCCTCCAGCGGCACACCGATCCGGTAGTTTTCCCGCACGGCCGGGGTGAAGTTGTGCACGACCAGTAGCGGCACACCGCTTTCGCCCTTGCGCAGCCAGGCGTAGACGCTGTTGGCCTCGTCGTCCCCGATCAGCCATTCGAAGCCCTCGGCCTTGCCGTCCAGCTGGTGCAGGGCCGGCTCCTCACGGTAGATGCGGTTCAGGTCCTTGAGCAGCGTCTGCACGCCCTGGTGCTCTGTGTAGCGCAGCAGGTACCAGTCCAGTTCGTGATCGTGATTCCACTCCCGCCAGGAGCCAAACTCGCAGCCCATGAACAGCAGCTTCTTGCCGGGGTGACTCCACATGAAGCTGAGGTAGAGCCGCAGGTTGGCAAACTTCTGCCAGCGGTCACCAGGCATCTTGTCGAGCAGGGATTTCTTGCCGTGAACCACCTCGTCGTGGGAGATGGGCAGGATGAAATGCTCGGTGAAGGCATACAGCAGACCGAAGGTAAGCTTGTGGTGATGGTAGCGGCGGTGGATGGGGTCCTCGGCCACGTACTTGAGGCTGTCATGCATCCAGCCCATGTTCCACTTGTAATCGAAGCCCAACCCGCCCTCTCGAGTCGGGTGGCTGACGCCTGGAAAGGCGGTGGATTCCTCGGCGATAACCAGTGCCCCCGGGGCCTCGGTCTTGACCACGTCGTTCAGATGACGCAGGAAGTCGATCACTTCCAGATTTTCACGTCCGCCGTACTTGTTCGGGATCCATTCACCGTCCTTGCGCGAGTAGTCGCGATAGAGCATCGACGCTACCGCATCCACCCGCAATCCATCGATATGGTAATGGCGCAGCCAGTGCAGCGCCGAGGCGATCATGAACCCATGCACCTCATTGCGACCGAGGTTGTAGATGTAGGTATCCCAATCCTGATGAAAGCCTTCGAAGGGGTGGTCATATTCGTAGAGCGCTGTGCCATCGAAGCGGCCGAGACCATGGGCATCGGTGGGAAAATGCGCGGGTACCCAATCGAGGATCACGCCCAGGCCTTCGCGGTGACAACGGTCGACGAATGCAGCGAAGTCGTGGGGAGAACCATAACGGGCGCTGGGCGCGAACTGCGACAACAGCTGATAACCCCAGGAGCCGCCGAAGGGATGCTCCATGATCGGCATCAGCTCGATATGGCTGAAGCCCAAATCCTTTACGTAGGGGATCAGCCGATCGGCCAGCTCGTGCCAGCTGTACATCCGGCCATCGCCGTCCTCCCTTTGCCAGGAACCGGCGTGCAACTCATAGATGGAAATTGGCGCGTTGTAATCCTGCCGCCGGGCGCGCTGCTCGACCCACTCCTGATCATTCCAGACGAACTCCAGCGGCTCGGCGACCACCGAGCCGGTTGCCGGCGGGGTCTCGGTACGCAGGGCCATGGGATCGGCCCGCAGCGGCAACAGGCCGTGCTGCCCGAGAATTTCGTACTTGTACACCTCGCCGGGTTCCAGGCGCGGGACGAACAGCTCCCACACGCCGCTTGGCTGACGCTGTCGCATGGGGTGTCGCCTGCCATCCCAGCTGTTGAACGAGCCAACCACCGAGACGCGGCGCGCATTGGGCGCCCATACGGCGAATCGCACGCCCTGCACTCCCCCGATGTTCATGTACTGAGCACCCAGGCAGCGGCCCAGTTCACGGTGGTTGCCTTCGGCGAACAGATACAGGTCCATATCCCCCAGCAGAAGACCGAAGCTGTAGGGGTCCTCTGTTTCCTGGATGCCGTCGGCCCAGCGGATGCGCAGACGGTATCCACGTCCGGGCGGCAATTGCCCGACGAACAGCCCCGGGATCTGGGGCTGCTCCATCTGGCAGAGCACCTCGCCGCTGTCGCCATCCACCAGCTCTACGGCCAGCGCATTAGGCTGATAGGTCCGCACTACCCTACCGTCGCCCTCCCCGTGGGGGCCGAGAATGGCGAAGGGGTTGCCGTGCTCGGCGCGCACCAGGGCCTGGGCATCCACTGCCGCGATCTGAAAGGTTCCGTTGCCGGAAGTGTGGTCCATCATGGTCGGGTTTCCTCGAGCGCTTGGGCGAGCTCCACCAGGCCTTTCAGCGGAACGCTGATCCAGCTGGGACGGTGCTCGGCTTCATAGTGAACTTCATAGGCGGCCTTCTCGATACTGAACAGGGCAAGGGCCGCCTCTTCGCCATCCTCATGCTGCCATTGATGAGCGACCGGCGCGGCGGCTTCACGGTAAGCCTGCAGGAATGCGCGACTGGACGCGAGCCGGTAGGCACGCACGATTTCGTCCCGGGCACTGTCCGCTTCGGTCGAGGCATCGGTGCTCTGGGCGTTGTCGCGGGCCATGGCGACAGCATAATCGATCGACCGCAAGACTCCTGTGACATCCTTGTACGGGCTAAGTTTTGCCCGGCGCTCTGCCAGCGGCCGGGTGGGCTCGCCCTCGAAGTCGATGAGATAGGCATCGCCCTGTACCACAAGCACCTGGCCCAGGTGCAGATCACCGTGCACGCGCATTCTCAGCCCGCCGACCGCCCGCTGCGCCAGCCGTCCGATCGCCGAACTCAAGGGGTCACGCTGTACCCGAAGCTGGTCTACCAGCGCGCGCTCATCTTCCGAGAGTTCAGAGAATCGCTCATCGAGCGCAGCCATGGCCACCTCGACCTGACGACAGATACTTTCCGCCCAGCCCTCGGCATCGGCCTCAGTGGTCGGCTCAGGTGCGAAATCGGGATTCTCGGTGGTCGCAGCAAGGGCAACGTGCATCTCACCCAGGCGCTGTCCCAGCAGGCTCGCAAAGTGCTCGAGCTCGGAAAGGGCGGTGTATTGATTCTCCAGCTGCGACATGCCCCCTGTCAGCTGATCGCGCACCGCCCGTTCAAGCGTGGCCTGTGTCCACTCCCAGGCATCGCCCTGGTTGTCCAGGAACCCCTGAAGCACCATGAGCGCAAAGGGCTCGCCAGTTTCGTCGATGCGGCGAACCTCGCCCAGTACCGGCGCACAGTTGGCAAAGCCAGCCCGGGTCAGATAGGCACCCATTTCCAGTTCCGGATGAACACCCGGATGCACATGCCGAATCAGTTTCAGCACCATCTTGCCGCCGATGATGACCGAGCTGTTGGACTGCTCGGCAGACAGATAGCGAATCTCGGCGTCCGCTGGAATATCCATCTCCGCCAGCGCGCCGGTGGAGGTGAATTCCAGCGTGCCGCGATCAGTACGGATGGTGGTGCTGTCCAGCAGTGCACGCACTACCGCGCGAACGAAGCTGTCCTTGGTAAAGGCATCGGTCAGCAGGCCTACCTCGCGGCCACGGCGGATGCGCGCCATGGCCAGTTGCTCGGAAAGTACCGCCGCGCTGTCTTCACCGACGAAGCCCAGGGGCAACTGGTAATACTCGATCTGGTCCCCGGCACGGACTTCCACTTCGGTCAGCAAAACCGGGTCGTCGCCGCTGCCGAAGGACGCGGCGTAGAGCAAGCGGGTCTTGGGCTGGCGTTGTCCGGCACCGGCGTACCAGCGGCGCTTGGGCAGGTAGGTCGGCAGGGTCTCCTTCTCCAGCGTCTCGCGCGGCTTGCTGTCGAGCACCTCGGACAACTCGCGCTTGAGCACCAGAGTCGCCATCTCCGGCATCCGCGCTGGCGGTTCCTGATGCCAGCTGGGCATCTGGCTCTGTTCGGCCAGAAGGAACCAGTAGAATCCGTAAGGCGGCAGAGTCAGCAGATAGCTCAGTTGGCCGATCGGCGGAAAGGCGCTGCCGGCGAGCATCTCCACCGGCACCTTGCCCACATAGGCGGACAGGTCCAGCTCGACAGCCTGCGCTGCCCGCGAGACGTTGGCGACACAGAGAATGGTATCGGTCTTGCCCTCCTCATTGGTGAATTCCCGCAGATAGGCAAGAATCCGCCGGTTTGACGGGGCCATCATCTTCAGTTCGCCGCGGCCGAAGGCCTTCTGCTGATTGCGGACCGCAAGCATGCGCCGCGTCCAATTGAGCATGGAGTGCGGATCAGCACTCTGCGACTCGACGTTGATGGTCTGGAAGCCATACAGCGGGTCCTGGATCGGCGGCAGGACCAGGCTTGCCGGATCGGCGCGTGAAAATCCGCCATTGCGGTCCATCGACCATTGCATGGGGGTTCGCACACCGTCACGGTCACCCAGAAAGATGTTGTCGCCCATGCCCAGTTCGTCGCCGTAGTACAGCGTCGGGGTGCCAGGCATGGACAGCAACAGGCTGTTGAGCAGTTCGATGCGCCGCCGATCGCGCTCGACCAGCGGCGCCAGGCGGCGGCGGATCCCCAGGTTGATGCGTGCGCGGCGGTCGGCGGCGTAGTAGTTCCAGAGATAATCCCGCTCCTTGTCGGTCACCATCTCCAGGGTCAGCTCGTCGTGGTTGCGCAGGAAGATCGCCCACTGGCAGTTCGGCGGGATATCCGGCGTCTGACGCAGGATATCGGTGATCGGGAAGCG
>JAUVYN010000113.1 GCA_030603065.1 Pseudomonas sp. | reverse complement strand
TTGAGCGTCAGTGAAGCCTTCTTCGAGGAGTGTATCACGCGGCACATTCATCGGTTGCTTGCAGTTCTTGCACAACCGACGGGCGAGCCGCTGGGCGATGATCAGGTTGACCGAGGTGGCAATATTGAACGACGGCACACCCATGTTGCGCAAGCGTGTAAGGGTTTCCGCAGCGCTGTTGGTGTGCAGGGTAGACATCACCATGTGCCCGGTCTGGGCTGCCTTGATGGCGATTTCTGCGGTTTCCAGATCACGGATCTCGCCCACCATGATGATGTCCGGGTCCTGGCGCAGGAAGGCGCGCAGCGCTTTTGCAAAGTCCAGGCCCTGTTTGGGGTTCACGTTTACCTGGTTGATGCCCTCCAGGTTTATCTCCACGGGGTCTTCAGCGGTGGAGATATTGCGTTCCATGGTGTTGAGGATGTTCAGCCCGGTATAAAGCGAAACAGTCTTGCCGGAACCTGTGGGCCCGGTCACCAGAATCATGCCCTGCGGTTTGGCCAGCGCGCTGAGGTACATTGCCTTCTGATCGTCCTCGTAGCCCAGGGCGTCGATACCCAACTTTGCGCTTTCCGAATCCAGAATACGCAGCACGACCTTTTCTCCCCACAGGGTGGGAAGGGTATTGACACGAAAGTCGATGGACTTGTTCTTGGAGATCTTCATCTTGATCCGGCCATCCTGCGGCTTGCGCCGCTCGGCCATATCCATGGACGACATCACCTTGAGGCGTGCTGCGATGCGCACACCAAGTTGTACCGGAGGCTTGGCAACCTCATGCAGAATGCCGTCAGTGCGGAATCGCACTCGATAGACCTTCTCATAGGGTTCGAAATGCAAGTCGGAGGACCCCATCTTGATGGCGTCCAGCAGCATCTTGTTGACGAAGCGTACGATGGGGGCATCATCGGCATCCCCGCTAGCCGTATCCTTCTTGTCCTCATCGCTGACGGATTGAACGTCCAGATCGTCCAGATCCGAGTCGCTCATGTCCCCCAGGCCGCCGGTCGGGCTGTCGAGGTACTTGTCGATGGCAGCGTGGAGCTTGTCGTCCTCGACCATCACCGCATCGGTCATCAGTCCCGTGTTGAACTGGATATCGCTCAGGGCCTGCTGATTGGTGGGGTCGGAAATAGCGAGATACAGGCGAGAGCCGCGCTTGTAGAGCGGCATCACGTTATGCTGGCGAATCAGCTTTTCACTGACCAGGTCGCGGGGTTGATGTTCCGGGTCCAGGGACGCCAGGTCGAAGTATGGGTAGCCGAATTCCTCGGCGCATACAGCTGCCAGATCACGTGGGTTGGCCAGCTTGTTCTGTACCAGGTAGGTAATCAGCGGGATCTTGTCCAGGCCGGCCTGTTTGCTTGCCTTGCCTGCGGTCTGGGGATCGACCAGTTGCTCCTGAACGATGCGCCTGGCCAGGCCGGAAAGTACGGGAGTATCCATAAGCGATGCGGAGTCTCTTGGTGGGGTGCGGACGTATTTTTTGCACGACTATATTACAGAGATCGGCGAGGTGCATCGTTTCTTGATCTCCGAAGGAACTTTCCAGGGTGTGTGACAAAAAGTGTCATTTTTTTCCCAACAGCGGCCGCAGATGCGAGCACGCAGCCCTGCACGTTCTGTTGAGCTCCGGTTAAATGGGCGCGGGACAGGAATCTCGGAGTTGGCACAGATTTCGCTTGGTGAGATTCAGCCTCTGTGGCTAATTACACCTTAAGGAGCTTAAAAATATGAAGAAGCAGGCTGGTTTCACACTTATTGAACTGATGATCGTGGTTGCCATCATTGGCATTCTGGCTGCTATTGCTCTGCCGGCCTATCAGGACTACTCGGTTCGTGCACAGGTTTCGGAAGCAATGGTTTCTGCTGGCTCTGCGCGGACAGCTGTCTCGGAATACTATGTGTCTGAAGGCAGTCTTCCCGCAGATAATGATGCTGCCGGCGTAGAGGATTATGCGGAAGGACGGATCACTGGTCTTTCAATTGAAGATGGGGTGGTAACGGTTGGATTTGCCGATACCTCTGGAAACATTACTGGCGACATCATCATGACTCCCGATGTTTCGGGCACCAGTATCCAGTGGGAGTGCAGCACTACTCTCGATACAAAGTATGTACCTGCTACCTGCCGTAACTAAGTAAGTAGGCCGGCATAGGAGGATAGAAATAAATTGGGGCCAGGTGAATACTTCATCCTTCCCCATTTGCTAACTCCAGCCGCACTGTATTACGACAACCCGGGTCCGCCCGGGTTTGTTGTTTCGGGGCTGACCGGGTAAGTCTGAAGAAGAGTTAAAGGGTTAAATGGGGTCAGATGAGCATATCCTCTGTCTCCAGTTGTTGACCTCATAACCTCACTGCCTACGACAACCCAGGGTGAGGGTAATTGATGTCAGATGAAAATTTCCTCATTCCCCCTGTTGCTGAGTTGCAGTACGAGACCCGCGTCCGTTCGGGTTCGCTATTTTTGAGGCTGGTTGGGGAGGTTGGAAGAATATCTCTGGTCGCCGCCGGTCGCAGACGAATAGATTCAGATGCCCGTGAAAAGCAAGTCCATAGGCGTATTCATTTCATTGCGTTTTGCCGAGAGGTCGGTGATCTGGGCTCCGGGCTGTTTCTTGGCGATACCGGCGAACAGTGGAGCCGCCATGCCGTACTACAAGCCGCCATTCAAGGGTTGGCTTGAATGGCGTGAGAGACGCGTGCAAGGCGCGAGTACAGCGTTGCTGGCGGGGCATTGACCGGGGTCGGCCACTACCAATCACCGTCAGATCAGGAGCAGGCTCCAGCCGAAGTACGTTCCACTGAAGCCCGCCCGGTAGCCGATATCGTGACAGTCCTTTCCTGACTGCCCACGCTGGGCGTCGCTCTGCATACCGTGAAGTTGGCAGGCGTAGACCCTACGCCGGTCGGCTGGAAGGTGAGCGAGCTTTGGTCTCCGTTGACCTTGAAGCCCTTCGGCGCTGCCCCCTGCGTTCGGATGACGGTACTGCCGCCGAGCACTATCCAGCCCTGCTCCCAGCTGCCGCCGCAGCTGCTGCCGTTGCTGGAGGCGCACAACACGACCTGCTCGCGCCGCTTGATCGCTTCGGATCGGGCGAGGGTTGCCGCGGCCGCAAGGTTATTGGCGGTCGCGCGCAGCTTGCTGCCAAGCGTAGCCTCGGTAAAAGACGGAATCGCTAGCGACAGAATGATCGCCGCTACGGCTATCGTCACCATCAACTCGATCAGCGTAAAGCCCCGCTCGCTGGCTGCTATTGCGCCAGCTGCGGAGGGGGCGGTGAACCTGTTCATTGTTCGATGTTCCAGTAAATGCGCCCCTTGGGTGCGCCGCCAAGTGCGGGCGATTCAGGCTCACGCCCGGCGAGCGGCGATGTCGAGTCGCCACCGATCAGGAAGGGCACCGTGTTGCCGTCATCCAGCAGCACCATGCCTGCTACCGGGGAGGGTGGCAGACCGCCGCCGGGGATCGGCTCGCTGCGGGTGTCGCGTACCGGATTGGACGTCGCGAACTTGACGTTGTATACCCGTGCTATACCCAGGTTATTGCTGCATTGGCCGGGCTGCGGCAGGGTGGGTTCATGGGTGCTGAAGGTTGTAGTGCCGAAGACCGTAATGGCTGAGGTTACGACCTGCTCGCGCGGATTCAGTTTGAGATACCAACCTTTTCTGGTGTTGAGCTCTTCTTCCTGCACCGTCTCGCTCTGGTCAACCGCAAGCAGCGAGTTCATGCAAAGCATGTTGGTTGAGCAGTTGCCTGCCTCTCCGGGCAACCAGGTGCTGTCGGTGGGTCGATCCTTGAGCATGAAGAAGTAGTTGTCCACATCACTTGCGTCACCCAGCGGCTTTTCCCGGTCTCCGGAGCCAACCAGCAGATGGTAGGTGTCATTCTGGAGTACCACATCGGGAGCATAGAGGAACTTGCGGTTGCGATTCCCGCAGGTACTGGTAGCGGTGTCGCAGCCCAGCGACGCTATGCGGGTCAGCTCCCAATTTGCCGGTGGGGTTGTGCCGATCGGAGCGCCATCGGGGCCTGACAGGCGGTAGACGTTGCCGCCCATGTCAGCAGTGTAGCCATACTTCAGGTTGCCAGCGGGATCTTTCACTGGTGTTACGTCTGCGACGATGCCGCGCTGAGTAGTGAAGCTCTTGAGCAGCGCACCGCTCTGGCCGTTGATGACATAGAGACGATTCCCGTTGCTGCTCGAGTCGCAGGTATGCGGGTGTACGTCCTCGCAGCTGTCATACCCGCCGCCCATCAGCAGAACAGGTTTGCTGCCCGATTCGAAGCCGCTGGCAGTAACGACTGCAGGTGAAGCCCAGGTCTGGCCAAGGGATTCGTAGCCAGCGGTGCAACTGGTGCCCTGGCAGCCGATGCGCCAAAGCAGGGAAGGGCTGGCAGGGTTGGATACGTTGAACGCATACAGTGAGCGACCGCCGCGGCGCATGGCCGCATAGATCCAGGCGGTGCTGATGGAGGGGTCGCCCACGTTGGTTTTGGCCTGATAGGCTGCAATAGGCCCGTCGAAGCCGTAATCCTTGCGGGTGGCTCCGGCCAGATTCATGCCGGGATAGTAGATCGCTTGGCTGTTCTCGCGCAGGCGTTTGACCTTGCCGTAGAACTCCCTTGGCAGGAAGGCCCAGAGTTCGCTGCCGCCGTTGCGATTGCCGTTCACGGCGCGCAGCATGCCGTCATTCGCACCGTAGAAAACTCTTACGTCTGGCGCCGTATCGGTCCCGTAATTGATGGCGACGGGACGGGAATGAACGACGTCGCCGTGTGCCGACGGGCGCATGGCGGTTGCACTGGAGATGAAGTTGTCCTGAGCATCGGTCGGACGATTGTTGAAACCGCGTATCCAATTGACCAGCAGGTTGCGCTCGGCGTCGTCGGCTGCGCCCATCGCCGCGGGGCTGGGTGGTGCGCTGTTGATCGGGGTCAGCGAGTTGGAGCTGTCCAGTACCAGGAGGTTGCGGCTGCTCGGCGACGTTGCGCGCAGCAGGTAGCCCTGGCCACCCTTTTCTACCATGTTGCCGTCCGGGCTGTTCGATGAAGCCGAGGCGGAGGTCGCCAGACACTGCTGCTCCTGAATGTTGGTCCAGTAGGTATCAGTCGTGGTAGGCGTCCAGAAACTTCTGGCACATTCAGCGATGAAGCCGGTCGCGCTGTTGATAGCCGGCTGCGAGTTTGCGTCCAGTGTCTGCAGGATATTGCTGCCGGTGGGGTAGTAGCCAAGCTTGTACTGCTTGAGGTTGCCATCCCAGCGCGGCAGGGCGCCCTGCGCCGGGCGGAACATGCCGATAAACACCTGGTTGAGGAAGGTGCCCTGGGTGTTAACGCTGACTGGCAAGCTGACCGAGGCATATACGCTGTTGACGGCCTGGATTTCGGATAGAGCGCGGTTTACGGCATCGGCAATGTCCGCTGCCGCCGCGTTGTTTCCGGAGCTGGAGCTGACCGGGAAGTACTTGCCGCCGCTGACGTTCGCAACGCTGCGCATTACCGCGGTCCAGTTCGGACCCTGGCCGTTGGTTACCGGGTTGATCTCGATGGTGTAGGTAGTAATGCCCAGATTGCTGCGCTTCATGAAGCGCGACCATTCATCGATCGGGTTGTCCTGCAGCCCACTCGGTGAGAGAGGGATGGTGGCGGTGTTGCCCCCGGCCGCAGCCAGTAGGTTGTTGGAAAGCGTCCGGACGCTATTGTTGTCCGTGGATGCGCCGTTGCTTATGTAAATGATGAAGTTGTTGGCGCAGGATCCCTCGGCGACAGGGCTGTTGTAGCGCGGGCCGGCGAAGCTGCCCAGGGCATTTCCGGGCAGACCGTAAACGGCGCGGGAAGCATTGGTGCCATGGGTGTTGCCGGTGAAATCCGCTTTGATCTTCTCGTTGCCTGCGTGGGGGCGGGCGCCGGAGTAGTAGTACCAGGCTTCCGCCATCACCAGGCTACCGATAGCTCCATTGCCCCTGTCATCAATTGGGTCGAGGCTGTTCACCAGGTCGCGATAGAGCTGTTTGGTGTTTCGGTCCATATTGCGAATGGCAGCACGTACATACCCGCCGCTGACATTGTTGTTCGGGTTGCCAGTTTCGTTATAGAACATGATGCCTACACGAAAACGATTTTCCGGCAGGCCATCCAGGGTTGCTGCCAGCGCTGCCTTCAGGTTGGTAAAGGGCTGCGGGTTGTTGCCGCTACCCCAGTTCGCCGTATTGTCCACCACGAACAGCACGTTCGGCAGGTCTGTCGCCTGCTCTGCCGGCACGCCGACGAAGAGATCGATATCCTCTGCGTGCGCCAACGCCATGTGGGCGGACAGTGACGCAACGACGAGCAACTTGGCGACACGGACTTTCATGGGCGACTCCTTGGCCAGCTTCATGGCGAACACAGATTGAGTTTCTGGGCGTTGGCGAGGCGCACTCGCACACCCTGGCGAATGGTGGCTCTGGCGCCGCTGGACGTGTCGTTGACGTTGGCGACGATCTCCCAGAGCGTGTCCCAGGTGCTGTCGGAAAGAACGCCCAGAGTTACGCTGCTGGCATCCGCTGCGGCAGCCTGGGTGTACCCCACGCACTGCGGCTGGCCGATTTGAACGATGTAATCGGTAGTGCCGTTGTTGTTGATGTCGATGAGTATCTCGTCCGCAGAAGGGTTGACCGCGAAGGCCGAGGCGATCACTTGCTCGATTGCCGCATTGGCCGCTGCGATGGCCTCTTCGCGCACCTGCATGTTGCCGACCGCCTTCAGGTTCACGCTGCTGAGGGTAAAGGCCCCACCGACCATTACGGTCAGGAGGAGCAGCATGATCAGTCCCACCACCAGTGTCGCGCCCCGTTGCTTCGCTGCCGGGTTGGGTCTCATATTGGCCTCCTAGCTCGGGTCAGGGGTGGTTGCGGGGTCGTTGGTCCCCAGTGGGCCGGGAACGAAGTCTGCCGGAACTTCGCGGCGCCCTGACACGTTGTGAAAGCGCACGCTGGTGCTGAATACGTGCCGCTTGAACTGGTCGTTGAAGGGGCCGAGGCTCTGGCCGCCAAGCTGATAGGTCTTGGTGTCGGTATAGCCGGCCGTGGGGCGGGTGCTGCGCACCAGTACGTGAATCTGGGCCGCTACCGCGTCGACCAGTTGCTCGGCGGTACAGCCCGTGCCGCAGTGAATGTACTCGTCCGGAATGCCGTCTCCGCGCACGCCGGTGGCATAGTTCACTGCCGCGCCTGCGTCTGCGTTGAAATTGTCGATACCCAGTTCGATGCGGAAGGCTTCGATGCCCTCGATCATGGGCTGGGGTGTACCGAAGGAGGGTGCGCCACTGTGCAGATCAAAGGTCGACCGCATCAGCGTCGGGACGTCGCCGCTTTGTATGTAATAAAGATTGGCGAGGTAGCGGCGTTTTGTGGCCACGGGTGTGGCATTGCAGTCGCGTTGCCGCAGGTTGAAGGTGGCAGTGCCGGTCTGGCCCAGCACGTAACGCGTGACGTCGCTGACGCACCGTGAAACCTGAACATATACCCTGCCCAGTTCGTCAGCCGAGCAGTTTGCCGTTCCCGCTACGCAGGTTTCCGCATGCCGGGTTATCAATACGTCCGTTCCGCCTTGCTTGCTGGTCACGACACCTTCACAGCCGGTCGGCACGCCAGAGTATGCTTGCAGCGGAATCGCCAGTAACTGGTCGCGGTAGTCCTGGTTCCAGCTGGAGTAGAGCAGGCAGGGTGCCGGAACCGTATCCGGGGGTGGTTGTCCGCTGGAGTCCACCGGGTTGTCGAACGGTGCAATATATCCATCCCAGAACCCGGCATGCATCAGGTCCTGCTGCAGCAGCTGAATCGCGAAGCGTCCGTTTTCGATCTGCGCGTTGGTTTTGGCTAGTTCGTCATTGCTGAGGCTGATATCGAGGAAGAGCTTCAGAATCGCGGCCATGATGAGCAGGCTGATGGTCAGAGCGATCATCAGCTCGATTAAACTGAAACCCTTTTGCTTGGGCTGGTGGTGAGTGATCATGGCGGGGGCTGCCCTCCGAGGCTAGCGATACGCACAATGGTCGTTACGGCGCGGCGACAGCGATCGTCACTGCAGGCCCCTGTATCATTGAAAGCGTTCGCACCGCAGCTGACGCTGGCAGGTGGCGGGGTCAGCGGCAGCAGACCCTGCCAGGCCACGGTGACCATGTAGGTATCCCCCTGAAGCTGTTCGATGCAGCCGCGGCCGCCAATGAGTGCGCCGACCCGATTGCCGTCGATGACCTCTGCGGCGCCTTGCAGGGCCGCGCACCATTCCGCCATGTCCTGGCTGCGACGGGTATTGCCGGCGGCAGGGCAAGTGTTGCCGGCACCCGTTGCGCTGGTGGTCACGTAATCTACAGCGTTGGCGCGGTTGGCCATGATCCGGTTGGACATGTCGTTGAGCAGCAGTAGCGCCTGGGCCCGCTGATAGGATTCGACCTCGGACTGTTGCAGGCGGGACTGCATGCCAGCGAGGCCGAGCAGGCCGACCAGCAGGATTACCACGGTGACCATCAGTTCTATGAGGGTGAGCCCTCGCTGGTATTTGCGGCTTGCCATGGCATCACCACTTGTCGGCGGGGGTTTTGGTGCCTTCGTGGTTCAGGGTGAGTTGGCCGTCGCTTGCCTGGGCTCCCTGGCCTGTGAAGGTGATGAGGAAGCTCGGAACGGGACCGTTGCCTACCGTCACGTCCCAGGTGTAGCGGCCGTCCAGTTCGCTGGGCATTTTGTAGCCGCTGCTTTCAAGGGTGGCCTTGTTGACATAGGCGCGGTTGGCCATGAGGAACTGCTGTTGCCGATTCGCTATGTCCATCATGGTCGATTGCGCCGCAGCGCGATTCGAGCGGATCACGTACTGGGTATAGCTCGGGTAGGCGATGGTGGCGAGGATGGCGACGATTACGACCACAATCATCACTTCTATGAGCGTAAAGCCGCGTGCTGACTTC
>JAUVYN010000101.1 GCA_030603065.1 Pseudomonas sp. | reverse complement strand
CGTGCAAAGACATCTATCACGAAGGCCACGTACAGCCAGCCCTGCCACGTTGAAACGTAGGTAAAGTCTGAGACCCACAGCTCGTTTGGGCGACTGGCATGGAATTGGCGATTGACCTTGTCGAGCGGGCATACAAGCTTCCCATCAGGCACCGTAGTACGGATTATCTGGCCGCGGCGAACACCCTGTAACCCAAGCCGGCGCATCAACCTTTGCACCGTGCAACGCGCGACGTTGATACGCTCTCGATGTAGCTGCTTCCACACCTTTACGACGCCATAACACTGCATGTTGTCATCCCAGACGCGCTGGATCTCACTACCCAGCAGTTCGTCCTGTCTGGCCCGCATGCTGCGTAGCGCTGGCTGGCGAGCTCGGGCTGTATGCCGGTAGTAACCGGACGGAGCGATCTGCACCACACGACAGATCGACTCGACCCCGTAACGGTCACGATATTCGTCGACGAAGGCGTTCAGGGTTTGTTGCGGCGGTCGAGCTCCGCCTGGGCAAAATAAGCACTGGCCAGGCGCAGAATCTCGTTTGCCTTGCGCAACTCTCGATTCTCACGCTCCAGAGCTTTGAGGCGCTCTCGTTCGTCAGTCGTCTGACCAGGTCGCTGGCCGTTGTCAGTCTGATGTTTGCGCACCCAACCATGCAATGTCTGCGGGACACAGCCAATCTTGGGTGCAATGGATTCGATGGCTGCCCATTCGGATGGGTAGTCCTTCAAGTTCTCCAGAACCATGCGCACAGCACGTTCACGGACTTCAGGGGAGTAGCTTTTGGATTTAGTCATGCCTCATTCTCTCAAGAGTTGAGGCCTCCACGAAACCCGGTGCGATTCAATCTGCAGATATTATCTGATGTGGAGGGGACTTCAGGTCACGTGTCTCGGAAAACACGCCATTTTCAGTTGTCTCCGCAGAAATGTCTGTCATTTGTCTCGCCAGCGTTCCTTAGGGAAACGTCGGAGTTTATCTGCGCTAAGGCATATTCAGAAGCCATCTTCGGAGGCGAAGTTGCAAACTGTGAAGTCGAGCGCTACGCCCTCGAGCCCCTACCCATCCACCAACTCAAACCGCACACTCATGGGCCTACTCCCCGTATGGCTCTCATACCGCACCCGTCCATGGTACACAAAGGGCGCGGCTTTGCCGTTTTCCAGCTTGTGGTCACGAACGAAAAGATGAAGCGCGATACCCAAACGCTCGTGTTCGATGATCTCGCGGCCGCGCTTGCCTTCCGGGGCAGTCTGGTTCTGGGTTTGCCAGTGAAAATGGCGTTCGTCTATCCAGTGGTCGTGATAGCGCAGGTCAGCGGCTTTGCCTTGTTTGTTCAGGGTCACAAGTAGCACCTGAGCTTTGGCCTCCGGGATGACGACGTGTCCACTGTTCCAGCTACCGGGATTGAACTCGGTCCCCAGTAGCGGAGGGATCTCTTCTCGCATGAACGACTCGCCGACGCGCATCTGCATTGGGTCTAGCACCGCTTTCAGGCGAGCGAAGGTGCGTAGCTGTTCGCGCAGCTCGTCGGTGATCAGAATGTCCGTATAGTCCGGGTTGTTCGCACGCAGGCGATAGGTACCGTCCGGATCCTTGAGAATCTTGCGCAGCAGGTACTGGTTGTCACCGGCTGCGTCCTGCCGCTCGATGGCGACGATCTGGTCAGAGATCTTGCCGGCGTTCTCGGCGCTGATCAGTTCCAGCAGCAGGTAGTCGCCGTCCTTGATCGGCGACTTGCCGCCATTCATGGAGTTGCCCGCCGCATGCGCGATGAAATGGCGCGCCGGGTCAAGATTGCCGTGCTCCCGTCCCAGGCGGCGGTGCTCCGGCGTCTCGGCGTTTGCCGTTCGGAAGTGTCCGCACGCGATTTTCAGGCTAGGGAAGTACGGCAGCTCTGTCTGACTCGGCTTACTGGTAATCGCAACCACCTCAGCGCTGGTTACACCGCTACGGGCCTGATAGGTCGCGATACGGAAGTCCCGGACCTCCTGCACCAGTTCAGACCAGGCTACTGCATCACTTTCTGCAATGATCGGGCTAGCGATAAACAGACCATCCTCGATGCTGAAGAACCGCCCGGATGTCCAGGCAGCAACGGGATTCTTCTTCCAATAGGCGAGCCAATCCGCCGGCGCGTCATCCAACGCCTGATAATGTTCAGGCAGATCCGCGCGCAGCGGTCTACGCCGCTTGAGCACTGCCCAAGACCGCTCCGCCAGCTCTGCCAACGTCGGCGCCTGCTGCCAGCCATCCAGATCCTGAAAGGCTTCGAGCAGGACCATTTTGTAGCTCTTGGTCATCGCTGTGGTCTGAAGTTCCTCCAGAAAGTCTGCATGCGCTTTGATCAACGCTCGGATAGGTTCCGGTAGATCGGCCTCCTCTTCTGCAACCAGAGCAAACCAGTGACCATATTGGCGTTTGAGATCCTGAAGGCTCGCTCCGCTGTGGTAAAACTCAGTCAGCGTCGGGCGTCTGCCCAGCGTTTCCCGTAGATTGCGGTAGTCGGCGCTCAGGCTGCCGCTGTCGAGCGACTTGAGGAATTCAACGAACTGCAGGTCATAGTTAACGAAGCAACCCTCGGGCAGCGGCAAATGCCCCTGCTCCAACTGCCGAGCAAAGCTAGCGAGCTCGCGGTGGGTCATGCTGCGATTGAGCAGAGCCATGGGCTTGTGCAGGAAGCTGTGGTGGTTGGCCACAAAGTCCAGCACCACTAGCTTGTCTTTGTTGTCGGCACGGCGTAAGCCACGGCCCAGCTGCTGCAGGAACAGAATTTTCGACTCGGTCGGGCGTAGCATCATTACCGTATCGATCGTTGGCAGGTCCACACCTTCGTTGAACAGGTCTACCGAAAACAGGACCTGAAGCTGACCTCTCTTGAGCTGGTCCAGCGCCTCGCCACGCGAAAGCGCCGAGCTGGCGTACACCGCCGCCGCAGGTACGCCCTGCTCCTGAAAATAGCGCGCCATGTAATCAGCGTGACTAGTGGACACGCAGAAAGCCAGGGTGCGCAGCTGCGCATGGGCTCGCCAGGTTTGCAGTGCGTGTCGGGCGCGGCTCAGCGTCGCGAGCTTGTTTGCCAGCAGTTCGGGGTCGAAGCGGCCATTGCGCCAGGGAATGCTCTGATAGTCGACGTCAGAATCGAAAATGCCGTAGTAATGAAAGGGCACCAGCAAGCGCTCAGTCACACCGGTGAACAGATTGCTCTCGTACACCAGGTTGTCGTCACAGAGAGCGAGGATGTTGGCGTTATCGGTCCGGTCCGGTGTCGCGGTCAGGCCCAACAGAAAAGCCGGAACGAAGTGATTGAGCAGCTGATGATAGGTCGGCGCTGCCGCGTGGTGAAACTCGTCGATCACCACGTAATCGAAATGCTGCGGCTTGAACCGCTGCAAATGCTCAAGCTTGCCCAACGTTTGCACCGAAGCGCAGAGCACGTCCACCTGCACGTCACGCTGCTGCCCGCGGTAAAACCCAACGCGCGCGTTTGGCCGTATGCGAGTGAAGGTCTCCGCCGCCTGGTTGAGTATCTCCTCTCGATGGGCAACGAAGAGTACCCGTCTGGCCCCCTGCTGCTGGGTATCAAAGGCCGCGAGCCAAGTCTTGCCCAACCCCGTAGCGAGGACGACCAAACCTCGCTGGAAACCCTCCAGCCGCGTCTGCGCGAGAGCTTCTAGCGCCTCCCGCTGAACCCTTGTCGGCCTTGGCGGTGGTTCGGTTTCAGTACTGCCCGCCTCCACCGACACTTGCGGTTTGATCCGGCGCTTTTCGTATTCATCGATCCAGCCATCGCTCAAAGGCAGGCTACGTGGATGATGAAATAGCTGCTGGAAGCGTTGTCGCGCCTCCAAGAAGCCAGAGTCGCCCGGGTAGTCGACCTGATAATTCCATTCCAGGCCGTATTGCAGCGCCTGTTGGCTGATGTTGCTGGAACCAATGAACGCCCGCCCCCAGTGCGCATCACCCTGCCCACCTGTGAATAAATAGGCTTTAAGATGAAAGCTGCTGCCTGCGGTTACATAGACCCGCACCTCGGCACCCTGCTCTTGCAGCAGCATCAACAGGCGCAGCGCCTCAGGGTCCGTCACGTCGAGATAGTCGCTGGTCAGAATCTGCATGCTGGTGGGCTGATCCTCTGCGCCGTTGGCCAAAGCTTCCAGAAGATCCGGCATCAACAAGCGCAGACCGGTGGTTTTGACGAAAGCCACCGCCATCTCGACCCGTTGCGCCCGGTGGATGGCAGCGCACAGGTGCGGAAGAAACGGATCACCCTCACCGCCTGATACCAGCTTATTGCCGGACTTGAATAGCAATGCGTTCAGCCAACGCTCACTGCGTGACGGGCGTGCATCCTCAGTGATCCAGCAACTGCGCGACACCAGACCACCAAGCTGCGCCGTCCACTTCGCCAGTCGCTCCTCAGTCGCATCGGTGAAATGGCGGCCATCCTGCTCCCGCTCACCCTCCCCCAGCTTGAAGCTGCAGTACAACACCCCATTTGGCTTCAGCGCACGCCACAGCCGTGCAAAGGCATCGGGTAACTCCGCTTCCGGAATGTGCAGCAAGCTCGCGCATGCCCAAATGCCGTCATAGCTGTTTTGCTCATCAACGTCTGCGAAGATTTTGACGGGTACGGGTTGGCCTAGTAGTTGCGCTGCGTGTTCAGCGAAGGGTGGGCAGGCGTCGAATGCGCTGACTGTGTAGCCTGCCTGTTTGAAAGCCAGGGCGTCGCGGCCGGAGCCGCAGCCGGCGTCGAGGATGTGGGCGCCGGGCGGGAGTGCGGTGAGAAAACGTCGATGGACCGCGTGCATGTCGAGGGACTGGGTGTCGGTAATGTATCGTTCCGCATAATGGTGGTAGTAGTCGACACTGCTCAATTAAACATCTCTCTTCGCTGAAGCCATCAATTCGAGCGTACCGACAAAATCGTTATCACCGCGACACCAGAAGATGTCCAGGGCGTAAACCTATCACGCGAGTTACAGTCAGCGCGGCGCCCTATTCGCAAAGCAACCTACCCGTTCATCGGGCGAGAACGAGCCTTATGGGTGCGATGGCCGGGCCAGCGTCTCCTCTGCAAGCGGCTACTCAAACTCGTAAGTATGCACTTTCAGCACGTTGCAATTCTCCTTCACTGAACGCTGCAATGACTCATCAAAACCACTTGCGATGCTGGCCTGGATATCGACGGAGATAGTCACGTTCACGCCGTGCTTGGCCGTGAACTGCTGAATGACCTCGTCGACCAGCGTTGCAAACTGCATCTTGGCTTTCACTGGATCTAGCTCCGCGCTGGCATAGAACTGCGTCGGCAGAGCCTTCACCACCGGAACATCAACCGATCCGACCGAACCATCCAAAGCCCCAGCACCGCCAACTGATCCAGTAAAGCCTCCCGCAGGAATATCATGGATCAGCTCGCCGGCAGGTATCTGCACTGTGGACGCCGCATTGGCCGCAGCCTCCTTGGCTCGGAGCGCTTCTGCATAATCGGATGCAGCACTCGGCTCAATCAGAAGGCAAGAGCCATCGAGAATGACCGATGTTGACTTGCCATATACAAAGCCAGGGTAGCGGTCGCCATCCTTGCCCTGCGCTACGGCGAAGAAGTCCTTGCTCTGCACACCTTGGTTCAGCGTGCGGGCAAAGACCTGGTCATCACGAAGACGCGGCAGATAGAGATAGCAGCAGGTTTTCTGCCATACATCCAGAGCGCCCGCCTCAGCAACACCGTCTTTCCAGAACCAGCGTTTAAGCATGTTCGAGAGATGGATCGGTGCCCACTCGGTGATCAACAGCTCGTTTTCCCGCAGGACTTTTTCAATCTCCTGCGACAGATTGGCAGCACCAGGATTTACGGCATAGGGCTCCCAGACAATCTCCGTCAAATTGCCCGCATGCTGCACGGGAGCAAGCAACCATTTCCAGGTTTCACGCAAGCTCCGGTTCAGTGTCTCACGGGCCTGCTCCAGACTGGCCGAAGCATTCTTGGCCATCAAATTGTCGAGCGTCAGACGGTTGTCCTTGTAGTCGCTGACGATAGACTCCCAAGCCAAAACGGAGCGCGCGTGATCTTTTAAACGGCTTACGTTATCTGCATCGGCCGCCAAGAAAATCAGGCGATTTTGCTTTTGACGTGGCTGTTCACCACGATTTTTAAGGATTTCCAGCGCCTTGTTCAGCGCCGCATTCGGCCCGGTTTTGCTGTACGGCGAATCGGGCGCAAGCACGACCAGGCGCAGCGTCCAGTCATCAGGCACATCGCCACTTCCAGTGAATACGTGCACTCCACCAAAACAGCCACCCAGGTTATTCAGGCGCTGACGCAAGGTCGGGAACACATCTTCTCGATCTTTGAAGCGCTTCTTACGCTCCTCCATCTCGCGACGCAGGTTTGGACGCGTGTCAAACCAGTAGCGGCTGTTGGCGCTGTTCAGGTAATGCAACTTGTCACCCAAGCGACGCAGTGCATCTTCGTATAGACCGAGTTGCTGCTCCGGCTGAGCGCTGCCCAACAGCACGCGCTCAAGCTCGATACCGCGAACCAGCTGACTGGAGGTTGTCGGCGCACTCCCCAGGAAAATCGTACGTGCAGTCCGACGGCAGGCGTGCACAGCCCCAAGGCGTGCATCGTGGTTCTCAATCGCGACAGTTTCAGCACGTGGACCATCAATATCCCGATCCACGACAGGATCCCAACCCGCCGGCAGGTAATAGGTGAACTCGTTGCGGGTATCGGTATCCGAAAACGGCAGGCTGCCTGCCATGATCAACGGATCGTTATTTCCGTCTTTCCACAGGCTGTAGATGATCTTGGCCATCATTTTCAGCACGCCACGGGTGCGCTGGAAGTTGTCGAGACTCGACCAATCGTCATACAGCCGGTCAAACACCTCAGGATGAATTGGGTAAGCCTGCTTCAGGCGCTCGTAGTAATGGCTTTCCTGAGTTTCTGAGGGAAACTTGCCACTATTGGCAATGTAGAAGTCAGCAAACTGCCGACACACCTCTTCGGCAGCCAACTGGTCATTTATTCGGCTAAACAGGCGACGGCGAACGATCTCGAACGCCTCCTCGGTGGCAACTGGCTTCCATAGCGCCTGTACACGCCCGAAGTAATGAGACAGCGCCTCCAGGGCACGCACGCCGCGCTGACTGCCAGCCTCTTTTTCGGACTCTGGCAACGAGGCCAACATCACGGCCGTCGGTACAGCCTTGAGCGCCTCGGTTAGAGCCTGGATAAAGGTCAGGTTGGAGTCGAAGGTTCCGCCGGCCAGCGAAACGCCCTCCTCGAATTGACGGATATAGGCCACCAACTCGTCGACCAGGATCACGCAAGGCGCATAACGGCTCAGCAGCGTGACCAGCACATCCTTACCCGGCGAGGTGCCTGACAAGTCAGCGTCAGCCAGCAGTGCATAGCCCTCTTCACCGCCCAGCTGCCAAGCCAGCTCACCCCATAGCGTGCGCACTGAACAGGCGCCATGCTGCACCGGCTGGTTGGGAGACGACTTGATGCCATCCAGCACCGCTACACGCGCAGGTGCCAGCTCGTTAACACCTGCTTTGTTTAGAATCGTGCCGACGCCAGGCATCTCACTCGCCGGCACCTTGCCCTGAGCAAGGTGATAGACCGCCAGCATGGTGTGGGTCTTACCGCCACCGAAGGCCGTCTGCAACTGAATGACAGGGTCGCCGCCTTTACCAGACAAGCGCTTAACCACCGAATCCAGCAACAGGCGCATACCCTCGGTAATAAAGGTGCGCTGGAAAAACAGCTTCGGATCTTGGTACTCAGCTGCCGCCGTACCGGTGTGGACACGAGTGATATCGGCAGCGAATTCCGCCTGAACAAAAGTGCCGCTACGCACGTCTTCATGGGGTTCGGCGATAAGGCGCCAGGGTTTCAACGACATTAGATAATCCCTTCAAAAATTAATCGAGGCCAAGCCCCAGCTGCCCGACAGATTCACCGGCTGTTTGTTCAGCAGCTACGTTTCCAAGCCCAGAGTCTTTCATGAGCTCATAGCGCACAGGTTTTGAAAGCTTGCGCACACGCCCTTCGTCGACCGACTGCTTGAGCCAATCGTTGATTTGCTTCTTTGGCACATCCCACTGCTCAGCCAATTCGTCAGCGGTGACGGCTGCCTTGAGGCACGCCATTTTGCGGAGAAAGAACTGATAAAAACTCATTTCTATTGGGACAGCATTTGGCTCGGGACTCATTTGAGCCGCCTGATTAACAAGGCCACCCACTGAGGACGATGCTTGTGAGGGCTCTCTCTCCGCGACATCCGGGCCTGCTTTTTCCGGATCCGTAACAACAGCAACTCCGCTATCAGTAGAAAGCAGATCGGCTGTAGCCCGATTGGAAGTGGCTGGCGCACACAAGCTCTGTATATCCAGATGCTCGACAGCCCCCTCCAGCCAGTATCCACCTTCAGATATCAGTGCCTGGTTCCCGGACTGAACATCCTGAACTCGCTTGACCCACAGGGGTACCCAAGCTTTTTTCAGGTTTTCAATCGCTCCGCTCCAGGTACCGCCTTTTGTATCAGAGCGAACAACCACCGCTGCTTGGCTCAGGCAGTAGATGTACTTGTTACGCGCCATGGCGTTTCCGGCGTTGAACCCAGCTTCGGGATAAAACGGCGAAACCAGCACGAGATTGTTGTCCATCAATCCCTTGCGCCACTTGCTGGCCATCGCTGCAGACAGCAGGCTATCAGCCATGATGCCGATGACGGTTCCATCCTGTTTCAAACCACCCAACATTGCAGCCTCATCGACGCCACGCGCACCACCTGAGACCACCGACAAACCTGCCACCGCAATACGCTCACCCAAGGCCGTGGCGAAGCCAAGATCCACCTCATCCGCCTTGCGTGCACCAACCACACAGACACCACGCTGATTCAACAGGCGCGCATTGCCACAACCGAACAGAACGGGAGGAGCGCTGTTACGCAGTCGCTGCTTGAGCAGCTTGGGGTAGTCTGCATCCGAGCGAGTCAGCACCCATATTCCAGCGCGACTCCATTTCTCCAGGGCCAATGCCAGCGCATGCCCCCGCCCAAGCAGTTGCTCGATGCGATCAAACGAGATCTTGTCGTCTTGCCAGCCCTGCAATACTGCACGCGGCTCAGCCGTCACCAGGTCTGCAGGCGTCTTGCCTTGCTCGTTGAGCCACAGTGCGAAACGCCCCCACTCCGTCGGAGAGAGCGGTTTGGCGTCGCCAGCTGACTTCGAGAAATAAGAAGTCAGCAGCAGGATCGACTGTGTATTGGTATTTATCATGCCTTGCTTGCCGTAGATGAAATTGCCAACGGATAGACAGGCCCGCTACCCGCACGCCTAAGCAGTGCAGCAATAACGGTCATCGTCCAGCCTGAATCGATCATGTCATCAACCAGCAGTACCGGTCCCGATGGGATGCCTTCGCCTACAGCGAACACACCATCTAAATTCCGGCACTGGTGGAAACGATTGTATTGCCACTTCTGTGGCTCATTCTGCCTGACCTTGCTTACGCACTCGACAAAAGGAATCCCTAGAGCTGCCGCCAGCCGCCGCGCGAAATCAGGAACCAACGTGGGATGCCCCAGAGAAGGCACACAGCAAAGCCACGTAGGCTTTGGCTCAGGCTGCCAACGCGCTTGGATCATCTCTGCCATAGCAACAACCAACGCGTCGTCAAAATGGCTTTGTTCCTTTCCGTCAGCCGCTAACTCACCCCAGCCACCATCACGCCATTGCGACAGAACACGCCCCTCTTCCGCCTGAAGCTGAGGGGGTAGATTCGTTGGGAAGCCGTAATATTGAAAGCCACCCTTGGCGACCTGCTTCTTGGGTTTGATAGGAAACTCGGCATGCCGAATAAAGGTCGCGGCCTCATGCACCAGCTTGCTGTCCACAGCACCGGAAACCAGCGCCTTACCCAGGCAGTTTGCGCACTTACCGCACGGTTCGTGCTCGGGGTCATCAAGCGCAGAGCGTAAAAATGCCATCAGACAACCAGGCTCATTCAAATAAGCCTGCGCTTGCTGCCACTCCTGCTCGCGCAATAGGGTGAGCTGAGCAATTCGCTCTTCATCAAGCTCGTAAGGAACGGGCGTGCGGTACCACTTGCTGCCGATCTTGATCAGCGGTGCGGGGTTTTCAACGCTGAGCAGCTTTAGGATCTTCTCAATCTGCCCATGGGCGAGATTGCTGTGCTCCTCCAAATCACGCAGCGTCAGACCATCATGACTCGCTAGCACACCCAGCAAGTGCCTAACCTGGCCTGCAGGCGGGAAAGCCGAGCGCCTAAAGAAAGCATGAATCTTCTCGTCTTCCTCTCCAGACACCAGCAGACCAAGTGAATAATCGATGGCCCGCCCTGCTCGGCCGACCTGCTGGTAGTACGCAACGATAGAGCCAGGCGCCTGGTAGTGAATGACAAAGCCAAGATCCGGCTTGTCATAGCCCATACCCAGCGCAGTGGTCGCCACCAAGACCTTGATGTTATTCGCCAGTAACTCATCTTCCAGGTGCTGACGGTATTGGTCACTGCTATCGAATCCTGGATGGACTACGTCACTGTGATACGACGCAGCACTAATCCCATTGGCGCGAAGCCAGCGAGCGACCTGCTCGCTATCGCGCTGGGTGAGCGTATACAGA
>JAUVYN010000149.1 GCA_030603065.1 Pseudomonas sp. | reverse complement strand
TGCTCCGCCACTGCGTAGGGGGAGTACGCTGGCACCCTGGCCACTGTCATGCCGAGCCTGTCCGCACAGTGCAGATCGACGTTATTGAAGCCTGCCGAACGCAGCGCAACCAGCCGCGTGCCCTGCTGGTAAAGTGCCTGCAGAACGTCCGCATCAAGGCTGTCGTTTACAAAGGCGCAGATGGCGGGAAACCCATCTGCCAGCGATACCGTCTCACTGGATAAGGTCGCTTCGAAAAAAACGAGTTCATGCCCGTGCTCGGTATTGATGGCGCTGAAAAATTCCCGGTCATAATCCTTGGTGCTAAAAACAGCAGTATTCATTTTTGCCTCCAACGCTCAGGGCTGGCGTTTGATCGATGGCCGCCGCCCGATTGACTAGCCCATTTAAGACGGGGTCTTGGCAAGCGGCAAGGAAAGAAAGATGCGAAACGGAGCTGCTCAGCGAGCAGCCCGCCGCAAACGGCGCCAGCCGATTACCACACCACTGGCACTGACCAGCGCTCCCCCCAGACTCAGAACAATGAGTAGCCCCTCGCGCAGACGAGGCCGATCCAGCAACCAGGGAATATCCCAGCTGTGCAGCAGGTTGAACATCCAGCGGTACAGGCGTCTGCGGTTGTCGAGCACGTCGAGCACCTTGCCGGATGCAGGATCGATATGCACCCAGGTGCCAGCCTCATCCTCGAAACGGATTCTCAGCGCAGGCAAGGGCCGGTGACGCGCGCCATACATGCTTTGTTGTTCACGACCAAGGTAATAAAAGTCATACCCATGCAACCGCTCGACAGTGCCGGCCGCACCAGGCAAAGCGCCTTTGGCGGCCTGCTGTAGCAGCGCCTGGTCGATTTGCGCCATGGGCGAGCCATCCCCCTGCAAGGAAATTACCATGCTGGTACCGTCGCCCTGATAACCCACCAGCCAGGCCTGCCCCTGGACAACCACCCATTCCAGCTCGTGCAGCTGCAGACCAGCATCCGTCAGCCGCGTCATGGCCTGCGCAAGCCCCAGCTCGTGGTCGGTTTCGTACAGTGCTGAGCCTTGGTAAGCCGCAGGTGAAAATCGGCTGGTGCTCGCCAGTACACCCCAGGGGCTCATCGACATCAGCCCGCTGAAGATCCAGAACAGCAACACCAGACCGAAGCTCAGTCCGGTCCAGTGGTGCCACCGCATCCAGCCAGCGGGATAAGGCGAACGGGAGCCGTTGCGGTAAGGCCGGCGCAGGCGCCAGCGCAACAAGCCGACAACCAGCCCAAGGACTGCAGCGAGCGTAGCGGTGACCGACAGGTACACCACGATATCGTGCCATGCCCGGTCAAACGCATTGCCGCGCAGGGGGTAGATCCAGTGCAGCCAGGCGCCCAGCCAGTTCCAGATACGCTCGGTTCGGGTAACGTCACGCACCACCGCGCCGGTGACGCCAGAGACGTATAACAACCGCTGCTGTTCATCGTCGACCCGTACCCGGTGCAGCGGACGGTCCGCGTCCAGACCACGGCTGTGGGACCAGGTGTCCTCGTTCACCAGGCGCTCGTAGCGGACGGGCTCACCCGGCGCGAACTGGCGCGCGCTGGCAATGGCCTGATCGACGGAAACCGATTCGACTGGCAAGCCGGTGCGCCCGTCGAATGCCCGCACCCATCCCGGCCCTGCGAACAGGTAATGCGGCGCGCCAGCGATGGACGTGAGCCGCAGCACACCCGGCTGCGCCCCCACCTGCCCGAGTACCTTCTGCGGCTCCACGCAGCAGCCGTCCAGGGACAGGGCCGGCAAGCGCGACCAGTGCTCTGCCTGAGTCAGCTTCGGATACCCCACATACAGCATCACCATGCCCGACACGAACCACAGCAGCATGAGCAGACACAGCGCAATGCCCAGCCAGCGATGCCACAGATACAGATAACGCTTCATGCACTCCCCTCCTCAGAAACGCATCTGCAGCGTCAGATCGACGTTACGCGGCTCGCCCAGGTAATACTGGCTGCTGATGAAGCGGGCGTATTGCTCGTCGGTCAGGTTGCGACCGCGCAGGGTGACATCGGCGTTATCGGTCACGCGGTAGCGAACAAAGGCACTGTACAGCGTGTAAGCCGGCGCCCAGCGGGTATTGGCATTGTCGGCATATACCGAAGACACATGACGGGCATCCAGACCGGTGCGCCACTGCGGGTTCAGGTCGTAGGTCAACCAGAGATTGGCGATCCGGTCCGGCGTGTTGCTGGGCCTTTTGCCCTTGCGTGAGATCGTGGCGCCGCCCGCGGTTTCATTGAAGGTATCGAAGCGGGCGTCGATCAGCGCGACATTGCCTTCAAGCAGCAGCTGCTCGGTCAACTTCAAGGACGCGTTCAGCTCCACGCCATCGGAGGTCTGTTGCCCCACCGGCTGCGTCTCACCGGGGTTGTTCGCGTCAGCTATTGGAAAGTCCTTGCGCACGATGCGATACAGCGCGACGGTCGCCGAACCGCGCTGATCCCAGAAATCGAACTTGCTGCCGATCTCCCATTGCGAGCCGGTACTCAGATCGAAATCCCGTACGCCGGTGAACGAGGTACTGGTGAGCACCCCGCTCGGCGGCTGCACCGAGTTGCTGTACTGAACGTACGATGTCACCGAGTCGGTAACATCCCAGACCAGCCCCAGGCGGCCGCTCAAAGCGTCCCAGCGGCGTGAGTAGCGTGCCGGGTCCGTCGGCGTCACCGTGCGATGGTTCACAACCTCCCAGTCGATATGGTCATAGCGCAGCGCACTGACCACCGACAGGCTGGGCAGCACCTGCAGTCGGTTTTCCGCGAACAGCGCACGGTTATCGACCAGGTTGGTCCGCCCCTTCACCCACCCCCGCGTCATACCCGGAATATCATCGAACGAGCCTGGAGAAAAGCCATTCGGGTCGACCGTGTCAGCCACTGCACTGATCGACCGCGGGAAGCGCAGCTGCCGATTACGGCTGACATCTGCACCCAGTGCCCAGTCCGCAGGCAGGCCCAGCAGACTGGTGTCCACCATCCATTCGACACGGTTGCCGTTGAGTTCCTGATCATGCCTCTGGAGGAGCGCAGCAGACCGATTGATGGCGCTGTTATCGGGAAGATAGGTGTAACTCTCCAGGTTGCGATAGTCGCGCTGGCCCCGATAGTGATAGGCCGTATTGCGCAGCCGGTTGCCCGGCGCGAGCCGGTAGTCGGTGATCGAACGCAGCCAGCGCGTGCGCTGTTCGTATCGCCCGTCCGCAACATTGTAGTTGTTGAAGCGGTGGCGCCGGTCGATGCGCTGCCGACCGGCCCGCGGATTCAGGATCGGCGTGCCCCAGTAGGGGCTGTCTTCCTGGTCTTCCAGATATTCCAAAGCCAGCGTGTGCGACAGCTGATCGTTGAGGACGCTCAACAACGAAAACGCCAGATTGCTGGTCGTTCGCTCCTGGCGATCGATGAAATCATTGCTGCCGCCATGACTGACATCGACGCGCGCATAGTGTCGCGCGCCCGGCCCGCTGTTCAGCGCCTGATTGGTGCCCACTGCCAGTTCGTATCGGTCGAATCCGCCGTAGCGCAGGCGCAACTCGCCCGGCAGATCTTCACTGGTCGCAAGCTTGGTGACGTAGTTGAACGTGCCGCCCACGGAGCCGCTGCCGTGGGCGAAGGAGGAAGGCCCACCGATCAGTTCGACGCGATCATAGATCCAGCTGTCCACCGGTCTCAGCGCTGCGGACGACTGCAGGCTGATTCCGTTGAACAGCTGATTGACCTGAACGCCACTGAAACCCCGATAGGCGATGTTGCCACCGAATCCGGGTGGATCCGCCGCCAGCACACCGGGCAGGCTGTTGGCGGCCTCCTGAAAGTGGCGGGCGCCGACCCGCTCGATCTGCTGCTGATTCGCCACACTCACGGAGGCCGGGTTCTGCCGCGAAGTCAGCCCCAACCGAGACCCGGTGGAAACCGGTACATCCAGATCGACGCCGCGGGACGCACTGGCAATCCCGGTTATGGTGGTGCTGGGTAGCTCAATAGTTGCTCGTGCACATGCAATGCCACTGACCAATGCCAATGGCAGGAGAAGCAGGCTGCTCTTCATGCCCATCGTTCCTGTTCGACAATTGATTACACCGCAGCTAGCAAGCTGCGGATGAACTCAGACCGAACGGTTTCTAGGGAGCACGGGGATTGGCGGGGGGCCAAGCCTGGCGTGGGAACCAGGCCGGAGACTGAAAGCTGAAAGACAGCGCACGATGCACCTTGCGCAACAGCAGAACAACGACGAGTAACAGCAGCAGCGAGGCCGACTGGCAGACAGGACAATCAAAGCTCATTGCCTCAGCATGCTCGTGGCCGGCTCCGACCATGTCACTGGAAAGATCGACATAGCTGCCTCCTTCCAGCGAACACAGCGGCACCCAGGCCAAGCCGGGGTGCGAATGTCCTTCACCCATTCCGCTCATACCGCAGGCGAAGGTAAGCACCAGGATGTTGAACAACAATCCCAGCGCGACGTTGCTGCGAAGTGAGCGTGAAATGAACATGGCTGGTAGGAATGCATCCTGCCCCGTATGAGTTTCAGGAATGTAGCATGTTACAAAACGGGATTCATCTGACGGTCATCCCCCAATCAGCATAGTGTCGTCGATTGGCCCGGCGCCTCAGGCATAATGTCCCTTCACACCGCTCACCAAGGACACCATGAAACGCTTCGTTCTGCTCGGCACAGCTGTAATACCCAACGACGGCGGGGCACTCAACCTGTTTGCCTATGGCGACGACTTC
>JAUVYN010000037.1 GCA_030603065.1 Pseudomonas sp. | reverse complement strand
GGCAAAGACGGGCTGTGAAACGGGGCCGCGGTCAGATGCTTACATATTACTGACCTTTCTTTGCAAAATTATTGTTATATGCCTGAAACAGGCCTCACTCTCAATCGATTGTCACGAATTTGCCATGTACCAGCAACCCCCCGGACGGGTGAAAATGGCTCTAGCACAGGTAAATTAGACGCTAACCGTCGGCCAGAACCGACTCCATCACCCGTTCGGGTTAGGGCCTCGAAACAGCCATCACATAAATCAATGGCACAGCATCCGCGATAGAGAAGTTGCCTTTCGACTCCTTGCTTTGTCTCAGAACCGAGTCTGTACTTATTCGCGCAAAGCCCAACCAAACAACAATATCGGTCTTTGCCTAGGAGAACAAAAATGAGTGCATTTACCAAACGCGCGTTGCTAGGCCTTTCGATCAGTACCATCGTACTTTCCGGGTGTCTCAGCGGCGGTAGCAGCAACTCTTCTGCGCCCGCCCCTACACCACCCGAGCAAACAGCCGCCTGTCCGACCAAAGGTTCGACTCCCGAAGGCGCCCGGACGCAACAGCGATTGATCGATGATTGTTATTACAGGGTGGCCTGGGCTACCGATGAAGATGGCAGATTGATCGCGGACGCCACAGATCCTGGCTTCCCTGACAACGTCGCAGGCGTGAAGCGCTGGTCAGGAGTTTTGAACAGGGCCGGTTATCGTATCGAAGTCCCGGACAACTGGAACGGTCAGCTTGTCATGTGGGCTCATGGATTCCGAGGGCCGGGGCCCGACCTGACCATAGATAATCCTCCCATGCGCGCAAAGCTCCTGGAAATGGGCTATGCCTGGGCGGCGTCCAGTTACAGTGCGAACGCGTACGACGTAAAAGCTGGTGTCGAAGACACCAACCGTTTGGCCCTGAACTTCTCCAGCATCACCAATTTGGAGGAGCCGGACAAACTTTTCATCGCCGGGTTCTCGATGGGCGGACATGTGGCAGGCGCAGCGATCGAAAACGATAACCGTACGGTATTGAGGGCAGCGGATCTGGATGTTTCCTACTCCGCAGCGTTACCGATGTGCGGAGTTATGGGCGACACCACGCTGTTCGACTATTTTGGTGCTTACACAACGGCATTGCTCAATCTGGGCGATGAGGCCGCAACCAGCATGCCCGTTGAGGATGCCGAAGAGCGACTCGCTCGGGTCCGCGCTAAACTCTGGACAAATTATGCGGCCAACAAGTCCGCCGCCGGCCTTACGGAAGATGGGCTTGCATTAGTCCCTCTGCTGCAGAATCTTACAGGCGGCACGAGACCCGTGTATCAGTACAGCTTTGGCGAATTCCAAGATCTGCTCCAGGGCTTCACCGGTTCTGACGGTACCATCGACGGTATTCTGGTTGATCGGGTAAGTGACACACGCTATATCGCTTATCGATTCACTAGTCCGCAATTGCAGCCGAACATGCCCGAGGATCCCTACACCGCGAACCTTTCGCCATTCGAGACGTTCTTTAATGACAATATCGTTCGTATCTCGCCGGTGGAAGGTGCCAACGGACCTCGTGGTGCTGACAATCTACGCTGGATACCCAAGATCGAAGGGGACTTCGATGTACCCGTCCTCACCATCCATGGTCTGGGCGACCTTTTCGTGCCGATCAGCATGCAGCAAATCTATCGCAAACGTGCCGAGGCTAACGGAAACGGTAATCTCCTCGTGCAGCGCGCGATCAGAGCGCCCGGTCATTGCGACTTCACAGTGGACGAAATAAATGAAGCCTTCGAGGATCTAATCGATTGGGAAAACGCCATTTCGCAGAATCCGAATACTGCAACCAGGCCCGATGGGGACGACCTGCTCGATGCGTCCTTAGTGGCCCAGGACGACTTTGGCTGTCAGTTCACGCGGCTCGATCGACTGCAGTTCCCACCCGGATTTCCTGTTCCGTCGCTGCCTCGCTGCGACTCCTTCTCCCCCCAGTGACACCACATACCCGGGCGGGTTAGCTCGCCCGGGACTCCTTCGAATCGACCTCGGCGACCCCGCCAGCATCAAGTCTGCTGCGGGCGACGGCAGAACATTCCTCCCCTTCCTTCACTGCTCTGCGAAACCCATTCAAAGCCCCACCCAGGTCGCTGCCAATTGTTCGCAGGCGCTTGGTTCCGAACAGTAGCATCACGATGACCATAACGATCACCAGCGATCCGACACTCACTCCACCTATACCCATCACGCATGTCCTCAAAAAAGACGCCACGGTGACCGTGGCGTGAAAACTCCAGTCGTGCAGGGCTCGCCCGTAGACAAGCCCTGCGTCCACCATACTCAATCAGCTGCCGACCTTGCCGCCGTCGTTTTTCCAGATCACGACGGTCGCTGAACGCGGCGGGATGTTTTGATCCTGATCCGGCCAGCGGCTGCGGCTGAAGCCGCTCTCCCATTCAGCGGCAGTGGTAGTTGCGCCCGGATGCTGCACATTGATGAACATTGTGCGCTGATCCGGAGTCGTGATTACGCCCGTTATTTCCTGGCCAACCGGGCCGGTCAGGAACCGGCGGATCTCTCCGGTTTCCGGGTTGGCAGCGAACATGGCGTTGTTGCCAATTGGCTCGAAGGAATTGCGGTTCTGGCTCGATTCACCAATGTCGGTCTGGATCCAGATTCGGCTGTCGTAGTCGATCCACAGTCCATCCGGCGAACTCATCATGCTGGCTTCGGTCAGCGGCTCGCCGTTCAGGTCCTTGCCAGCCAGGTTCGGATCACCACTCTGGCCGGCATCACCGGCCATCAGGAAGATGTCCCACTGGAAGGTGGTAGCTGTGTGATCACCATCGGCCTCGGCCCAGCGAATGATATGCCCATGAAGGTTCTGAGTCCGCGGATTTGCCGCATCGGTGACGGTGCGTCCACCGTTGTTGGTAAGCGTGAAGTAGACATCACCATTGTTCGGATCTACCGCGCCCCACTCAGGGCGATCCATCGGGGTCGCGCCGACGACGCTGGCTGCCAGACGGGTATTGACTAGCACATCAGCCTGGCTGGTGAACTCGTTTGCCTCGGTCAGGCCGTTGCGGCCATACACCAGGGGCAACCACACGCCAGTACCGTCATCATTGAATTTCGCAACGTAGAGTGTGCCGCTGTCGAGCAGAGTGCCGCTGGCAGTCGCCTTGTTGTAGTTGTTGCGGCTGACGAACTTGTAAATGAACTGGTTGGTGGAATCGTCACCCGAATAGCAGACCACTGGCTTGCCTTCGACTGCCGGAGCAAAGATAACGCCTTCGTGGGCGAAGCGGCCCAGAGCGGTACGTTTTTTTGGTGTGCTGGTCGGATCGAAGGGATCGATTTCCACCATCCATCCAAAGCAGTTGGGCTCGTTGCGATAGTCCTCTGTTGCGGAGGCACCAGTGGCACTGGCGTCGAAACGGATATACTGATCTTCGCCGCTTGCAGCGCGCTCCCAGGCATAACGACCGGTACCTGAGGATACGCCATAGCGGGTGTGCTCACGGGGACGGGTGCTGTCGCCGTTGCGGAAATAGCCCGCCCAGTTTTCCTCGGCAGCCATGTAGGTATTCCAGGGCGTAACGCCGTGCCCACAGTTGTTCAGCGTACCGCGGGTCATGGTGCCATTGGGGCTGTACTTGGTGCGCACGAAGGCAGAGCCACGCACCGGGCCCTGGATTTCCATCGGGGTCTGACCGGTGATGCGACGGTTCAGGCGATCAGGCTGAACCTGCCATTCGTTGTTCACGCCCTTGCGAATGCGCACGATGCTGACGCCGTGAGCGTTGATCTCCTTGAGCACTTCGTCCGTATTACGGACCCCGCCTGCCTGAAGCACTCCGCCGCTACCAAGAGCCTGGTTGCGGTGGGACTCGTGCATGAAGCGCGGTTCGACGTACTCATGGTTCATCACAAGGAGACCGTCTTCCGAGCTGCCTTCGTACGGATCCTGGCCTTCAATCGGGAAGAAATGCATACCATCGTGGTGCATGCCGATCTGCTCAGCCTGATCCTGTCCGGTATTGGTTGAAGTGAACGCGGGATAGGTCCCGGTGATCGGCTCGCCCCATGGCGTCAGTACGTGATAGCTGTAGCCCGGCGGAACGGTGATGGTATCTGCGTTGCTGTCGGTCAGAAGCGCCGGTTTGATCGCCTCGAAGCCGAGCAGGGCCGCGGGAGTCGGAGCTGGATTGGTCGGCCCCGGAGCCGGACTTGAGCCGCTGGAGCTGGAACCACTGTTGCAGCCGGCCAGACCTACGCCAAGAAAGCCCAGCGCAGCCGCACCCATACTCCCTTTGAGAACGGAGCGGCGCTCCAGGCGCGCCTCCAGAACTGAAGCGAATGTGCGGTTAGGTGACAGGTTGACCTGGGGCTCGTCGCCCTCTCCATGGTCGATCACAGTGATGTTAGTGTTGGTTTCGATAGACATCCTTGGTTCCTCATCAGGGTTTTGTCGTGACCCGGACATGATGGGAACCGCAGATGACAGAACGGCAACGGGATAGTTAAGGTTGGATGACGTTAAGATGACGGGCGCAACTACAACCCACTGAAATTTATGGCCGTTAGAGGTTCAACCACCGTGAGGTGGCGGCTGCGGTTTATCGTGGATCGATGAACCCGTCAGACTGCATTTTCCATAGTGTCTCGAATTCCCCCCCACGACTGCGCAGTTCCCGTGGCGACCCGTCTTCCACCAATCGGCCGTCCTTCATCACCAGAATTCGGTCGAAGCTGGACAGCGTCGCGAGACGATGAGCTACCGCCACCACTGTACGGTGGCGTACCAGATCATTCAGTGCCGCCTGAATTTCCGCCTCGGATTCGCTATCAAGGGCCGACGTTGCTTCGTCCAGAATCAGAATCGGCGCGTCCTTTAGAAAGGCTCGGGCAATGCCGAGGCGCTGGCGCTGTCCTCCGGACAGCATTACCCCACGCTCACCAACCAGGGTGTCGTAGCCCTGGGGCAATTGCCGAATGAATGCGTCGCAGAAGGCATGCCGTGCCGCGATAACCACCTCCTCATCGGTCGCCTCGGGCCGCCCGTAGCGAATATTCTCGCGGATGCTGCGGTTGAACAGTGCCGTTTCCTGCGGTACCACGGCGATTTTCTCCCGCAAGCTGTCCTGACTTACCGTACGGATGTCATGCCCGTCGATCATGATGCGACCGGCCTGTACATCATCCAACCGCTGGATAAGACTGATCAGTGTGGATTTGCCTGCGCCCGACGGCCCTACTACGCCAACCTTCTGACCCGCAGGGATACGCAGGTCGAATCCGGAAAAAACCTTCTTGCGGTCAGGATAGGCGTAACCGACGTTTTCAAAAACGATCTCACCATCAGCCTGCCTCAGCTCGGCCTGAGGATCATCCAGCGCATGGGGTTGCACGATGATCTTAAGCGTGTCGTCGATCGCTCCTATCTGCTGAACGGTATCGACCAGCGCCAGGGCAAGATCCCGGGAGCCGTGCAGAATCCTGAAGGTGAGCGCACTGACCAGTACCACGTCACCAGCGGTTATGGTGCCGGCGATCCAAAGATTGATCGCCCAGATGAGCATGCCGCCAGCCATCAGTGACAGACAGATGTCATGCAGCACGCGGGCTTTTTCAAGATACATCCAGCTGCGCCGCTGGGCCTTGGCCTCGAAGCCGATTTCGTGGGCCAGGCGCTCGCTCTCACGTTCTCGGGCGGAAAACGCCTTGATGGTCCAGACGTTGGAAACCGCGTCCACCAGCTCGCCACCCACCCTCGCGGCCTGAGCGGCAAAGCGCTGGTGCTTGGCGCGGCCGCGGATACCAAAGGCCGTGATCAGCACCGCGACAATGAACACGAACAGCACCAGCGCCACAGCCATTCGCCAGTCGACGAAATACAGCAGTATCACTGCACCAAGAAAATCGATGACGGGTGGGACGATCTTCCAGGCCAGACTGCCGTAGATGCCGCCGGCAGCAGCGCCCAGGGCAGAAATCCGGTTCCCCAGCGAACCGGCAAAGTGCTCGTTGAAATAACGCATCGGGTGCCCGGTCAAGTGGCGAAACAGGTCGACCCGTATGTCCACCACGCTAGCCACAACGGTGCGACACCCCAACCAGCCACCCAGTCGCCAGAGGATGTTTTCCGTCACTATAAGGCCAAGAAACAGCCATAGCGGCAGCCACACGTTGGCAGCTGCCCTCTCCCCTTCTGCCATGGCGTCAACCAGCAGCTTCATCCCGTACTGTACGGCGACCGCGCATCCTGCAGCACCAGTAACCAGAAGCAGCAGGGTGCCAAAATGCCAGGGACGCTCACGCACGTAATGCCAGAGGAAGGCGACCGGCTTGTTGGGCAAGGGAAGGGTGTGGGGGGTGGCAAGTACAGAACCACCCAACGCCGGTGCGTTCATGAGGTGCGTTCGGCCTGCATGTCAGCGTTCTGGGTCAACTGACCAAAGGCTTCCTGCTGAGCCTTCAGCTCATCTGCCAGCCCCTGGTGCGGCGGACGGTGGCCGTCGTCGTCAGGAAAGCCGAGCAGTCCTACCGGACAGTGGCGCTCGTCTGCCCAGCCGGGGTAGTCCACCACCGGATACAGGCAGATGCCTTCAACGGGCGTGCCAGCCTGCATGGCCAGACGCACCTGCTCGCAGACGTAACGCAACCAGTCGCCACGGATGTCCCCCTCGGCCCCGGTCTCGGCAATCAGCAATGGCCGCTGATAGCGATGATGGATTTCGCTGAGGATACCCTTCAGCGGGCGGTAATCCGGGTTGTCCCGCTCGATTACCCCACCACCCAGATACCATTGATTGTCCGAATAGTAGTTGACTCCAATGATATCGAGATATTCCGGCTTGCCACCCAGGCCTGGCCAGAGGTCACCGCAGAGCATGTCCCACCCCTGAAACTGGGACAGCCGAAAATCTTCCGCCTCCCGGACCGGCCCGGGGCGATCATTGGCAGCTCTGACGTGAATCGCTGGATCCACCTGAACAAAGCGGGCACGGGGATCGACGCTGCGAACCGCATCGATAGCTGCGATGGTCGCGCGGATCAGCTGATGCTTGAGCTCGAACCCCCTCCCCCGCGCCATCGGATTGAAATAGGCTTCATCCCCGCCAGCCCAGGACCAAAAGGATATCTCGTTGAGCGGAGCGTAGAATGGCACGCCGTGAGTTTCATCCTTTACCAGTTGCGCCACTGCGCCCGCGAACCGGGCGAAGCGCTCCACGAACTCAGGCCGCCAGATATCGATATCGTCCGGCCAGCCGTAATGGCAAAGATCCCAGATAACCTGGGTGCCCTGCACCTCGGCCGCACGCAGCATGGGGAGAAAGCTCGACCAGTCGTACTGCCCCGGCGTTCTCTCGATCAAATGCCAGCGCAGACCGTCACGGACCGTATGCAGACCGTATTGACGCAATACGCGGTAATCCAGCTCCGCCCAGTCCGCATGACCGGTGACATCGAGCATGTCGAGTCGGCGTCCATCGCTGCGTCGATGGGTCGAGCACTCGAAGCCACCCTGAAAGAAGCTATTGAAAATCCCAGGCCTGAACATGCTCACCTTCTCGTTCAAGTCGCTTGCCGCGCCATAGGTTGCTCCGCCTGGCCCTGCTCGGCCGCTTCCTCGATACGTTTGTACAAGGCCAGCGCCTGACCGACTACCTGATCCATATTGTAGTACTTGTACGTGCCGAGCCGGCCAAGGAAGGTCACGTTCGGGGTCTTGTCGGCAAGCTGTTGGTAACGCTTGTACAGCTCCGCGTTTTCAGGCCTGGGGATCGGATAGTAGGGGTCACCCTCGGCAGCCGGATACTCGTAGGTCACGCTGGTTTTTTGGTGAACCTGGCCAGTCAAGTGCTTGTACTCGCTGATCCGGGTGTAGGGAACCTCTTCAGATGGGTAATTGACCACACCGACCGCCTGAAACTGTTCCTGATCCAGACTCTTGTGCTCGAACTGCAGTGAGCGGTACGGCAATTTGCCGAATCGGTAGTCGAAATATTCATCGATCGGCCCGCAATAAACCAGATGCTCGTACTGCACCTCGTCACGAATCTCACGATAGTCGGTGTTGATCATTACCTTGATGTTGGGATGATCGAGCATCTTCTCGAACATCCGGGTGTAGCCGTGCAATGGCATCTGCTGAAAGGTATCGGTGAAGTAGCGATCATCTTCATTGGTTCGGGTCGGCACTCTGGATGTCACCATCTTGTCCAGTTGCGATGGGTCCAGGCCCCATTGCTTGCGTGTGTAACCACGGAAAAATTTCTCATAGAGTTCGCGTCCGATCTGGTTGATCACCACGTCCTCGCTGGTGCGGATGTCCTCGACCTTTTCTGCGCGGCTGGCCAGGAAGGCTGCGGCCTCCTCCTCAGTCTTGAGGTCGAGATCGTAAAGCCGGTTAAGGGTGGTCATATTGATCGGGATCGGCAGCTGCTGGCCATCCACTTCGGCAAGCACGCGGTGCTCATAGGGCCGCCACTCCGTAAAGCGCGAAAGATAATCGACGATTCGCTTGGAATTGGTATGGAAGATGTGCGGTCCATAGCGGTGGATAAGGATGCCCGCTTCGTCATGATAGTCGTAGGCGTTACCACCGATGTGCGGCCGACGGTCTACAACCAGAACCCGCTTGCCGAGCCCTGCAGCCAGCCGCTCGGCGAGTACGCTGCCAGCGAAGCCGGCGCCCACGATAAGGTAGTCGAAGCCCTTGCGGCCACGTGGCTGCGGAGCACGAAGGGCCGAGCCGCTGCCGGCAATCTGCTCGGCATTGCGGTCCTGTACGATCACATTGCGCATTTTATTTTCTCCAGCATCAGATTCCAGGTGTGATCCCAGGACATCTCGCCCAGAATCTCGTCGGCTTTGGCACGCAGGGCTTCCGGGTCGGCTGCGTCTTCCAGCGCGGCCTCAACCGCATCGACGAACGCAGCGGGCGTATCGGCGATCCGAACGATGCCGGTATCGCCGTAGGTACGAACAACATCCTTGATGGGCGTGGACACCACCGGACATCCGCCAGCGAGGTATTCCGGGGTTTTGGTCGGACTGATGAAGCGGGTCGACTCGTTCAACGCGAAAGGCATGATTGCCACATCCCAGCCGGCGAGGTAGCCCGGCAGCTCGTCATAGGTCCGCGCGCCCAGGTAGTGAATATTCGGAAGGCATGGCAGAACCGCCGGGTCGATCTTGACGACTGGACCAACCAGAACGATGTGCCAGTCGGGCCTGAGCCGAGCCACTTCCGCTACTAGCTCGATGTCGAATCGCTCGTCGATGACGCCGTAGAAGCCAAGACGCGAGCGCGGGATAGCGGCCTGATCACTCGGATCACCCTGGGCGTGGCGGGCAGTGGCGAAGTGGGCGACATCGACGCTGCTGGGAAAGGCGAAGGCATTGTCGTGCAGCTCGCGCTTGGCTTCCCACAGGCTGTAACCGCCAGTGAACACCAGGTCGGCGCGCGCGAGGAGTTCCCGTTCTCTCTCGATCAGTTCCGGTGGTGCGCCGCGGAAGGCAGACAACTCATCCATGCAGTCGTAGATGGTCACGCGGCCCTGAATATGCCCGGCGAACGCGAGTGCCATGGGAGTGTAGAACCACAGCAACGGGTTGCTTACCTGCAGTTGCTCCAAGTACCCATCCAGCAGGTCGCGCTGAACGCGCAGCGCCGCATCACCCACGCAGCCATCAGGCAAGCGCGGCACCAGCACCTGCACCCCATCCGGCTCCGGACGTACTTCCAGCCAGGGCTGTGGCTCCTCCGTAGCAATGGGTTCTTCCCAGAACAGCAGGTTGTATTCGCGGGCGAAACGGGACATGAGATGTTGCGGGCGCTGGTAAACGAAGCTCCAGCGCAGATGCGACAGGCAAAGCATCGTCGGGCGCTGAGGATCGAAGGCGATCTGAACAGGCGGCTGGCCCGCGTCACGCGATTTGCCGATGTCATACTGATAGGGACCAGCCCAACTCATAATGATTACACCTCAAGTGGTCATTACGCTGGCACCGCTTGGTTCGACATGGATGTGCCCAGGAACCAGCGCGGCCCTGCGCAATGGAATATTCCGAAAAAAGACAACGCTGCGATTTGTCAGCGCTACGAGTCATGGACGACAAAAAGCGCCCTTCGGTTCCGTTGAATCGGTGTTTAGCCGCGCACGACCGGCTGGGTTGGCGGGAATAAAGCTTCAGCGCAAATGGGAGTCGGTGTCGAGAAGATCCCCCTGGAACGGGGGTTCGATGCTGTTCTGGCTGGCGGAAAGCACGCTGCGCATCGCCTGCTTGAGTTGCTGCTGGGTGAAGGGCTTGTTCAGACGGGTATATCGGTTTTGTGCCTCTTCCGAGAGTTCACGGTACCCGCTGACGATCAGAATCGGCATGCCGGGCCGTTCGCCGCGTACGGTGTCAGCCAACTGGGAGCCCGACATCAACGGCATGGCCTCGTCGGTCACCAGCATGTCGACGCGAATCCCCGAACGCAACAGCTTGAGCGCATCGGCACCAGAGAGGGCGGAGATCGGCTGGTGACCCAAGTCCTCGAGGACAGCCACCGTATTCACCAGAACCAACGAATCGTCGTCCACCACCAGAATCGTCAGCGGTGCCCTTTGCTCCGGCGCCTCCATGACCTGCGTGGCCGGCTCTCGTGTCTGCCGCGACTGTTCGGAAGTAGAGACCGGCAGCCACAGCTCGACCCGCGTGCCGACCCCCATCTGGCTCGACATCAGCAGTCTGCCGCCGGACTGTTCGGCCAGGCCCTGCGCCATGGACAGCCCCAGCCCGGTTCCCTT
Organism: Pseudomonas sp.; assembly: GCA_030603065.1. Classification (GTDB taxonomy): domain Bacteria; phylum Pseudomonadota; class Gammaproteobacteria; order Pseudomonadales; family Pseudomonadaceae; genus Halopseudomonas. The sequence goes on along the minus strand of JAUVYN010000037.1, from coordinate 17,577 downwards.
GCCAATGCCCTTGGTGGTAAAGAAGGGTTCTGTCGCACGGGCAAGCGTTTCCTCATCCATACCCACCCCACTGTCCTGCACCACCAGGCGAATGATCCCCGTCGCTTTATTGATGGACTGCGTCTGCTCGAACTCGATCGGCTCCACGAGGATATCGACGGTGCCACCCTCGGGCATGGCGTCACGCGCGTTCACCACAAGGTTCAGCAGCACCAGCTCCAGCTGATGAGCGTCGACATAAGCCATCGGCAGTTCCTGGTGAAATCGCATACTCAGTTGAATCGAAGGCCCAACCGAGCGCTGCAGCAACGGTCGCAGACTCTTTATCACCTCAGGCAGGCAAACTGCCTCGGGACGCAGATCCTGCTTGCGCGCGAAAGCAAGCATTCGCTGCGTGAGACTGGTGCCCCGCTGGGCTCCACTTAGCGCGTTTTCTACCAGCATCCGCGCCTTCTGATCGTCGCCCACCCGTTTGCGAAGCAACTCGAGATTACCGACCACGACCGCCAACAGATTGTTGAAGTCATGGGCAACACCGCCGGTGAGCTTGCCTATTGCCTCCATCTTCTGCGATTGCATCAGCGCCTGCTCGGCGAGACGCCGCTCGGTCACGTTGGTAAGGCCGCCAAGCACTGCCGTGACGGCACCGTCGGCGTCACGTTCAACGCGGCTCGAAAGGACCACATCAAGCATGTCGCCCCTGCCGGTGCGAATCCGGTATTCATGCTCGAATACGCCATCGCGAGCGGCATTCACTGCAACCAGCAGCGCCTCGCCAAGGGGAGCCTGCGGAATGAAACGGGTCAGCCGAGAACCGACCACCTCTTCCCTGCTGAACCCGAGCATGCGCAACCAGGATTCGCTGACGTATTCGATGATGCCTTCGGCATTCAGCGAGTGCAGCGCAAGGGGCGAGCGGCTGTAGAGACGACGGAAACGCTCCTCATTGACCTTGAAAAACTCCGTCTCGCGTCGCGCCAGCAACGCCAGGCGGCGGTCGTACATGGCGGCGATGAGCGCAAGAGTCAGTATCAGGAAGGTGGAGCCGATCACCGCGAATGCCAGTGCGATATGGCCAAGCCCCTGCAGATCAGCAGCAGGCGCATCTCCGGCAGGCAGAGCGAAGGAGGCGGCATGCATCCCGGCGTAATGCATACCGGCGATCGCAAGCCCCATCACGACTGCAGCGGCCAGTCTCACGGCCAGCCTGGTCTGGCTCATGGCCAGCGCCAGCGCAGCGGTCGCAGCGCCAATGGCAATACCGAACGAGATCACCACCCACACGGGGTCATAGACCAGCGTCGCTCCGGTCTCGAGGGCAGCCATGCCGATATAATGCATGGCCCCGATCCCCAATCCCATGAGCAGCCCGCCGGGCAGAATGGTCCTGAGCGTTCGGCTACCCTTGCGCACGCTTCTGAAGCCAACAGCGGTCACCACCACCGGCACCAGCAGGGAAAGCAGCGTCAGCTCAAGGTTATAGCGTATCTGCAGTCCCGGCAGCGCATAGGAAAGCATGCCGACAAAATGCATCGCCCAGATGCCGCCGCCCATTGCCAGGGCCGCGGTGGCGAGCCATGCGGCACGGGGTACGCCCCTGGTCGCACGCATGCGGTTGGCAAGATCCAGGGCGGTATAGGAGGCGGCGATCGCGATCAGAACCGAGAGCACGACCAGGGCCGGGTTGTGAGTACCGATTAGCGTGTGCACGAAGCCATCCAGGCCGAAAAATCAGGAAGTTACCCGCACACAGGTGGATTGCCGGGCAACCCTCCAACCATACCCGAGCATAGCGGCCACGGCCAGTTTTACCGGATCAGGTACGTTAGCGACAGCAGACGGCAACATTAGCGCCTCTCGCGCGGTCCTATCAGTGAAGCCCTTGCCCGGAAGACGCACCCATGCCCCTACGAGCCACCCAATCCAGCCCCTCGAGCGGTGCGCAGGAATACCGATTCGCATCGCTGGATGAACTTGCCTCCGGCTGCGTAGCGCTACCCGCCGAAGCGGCTATCGCGCTGAGTTACAACGGCATCGCCCACAGCGTGATGATGGCGACTCCGGTCGATCTGGAAGACTTCGCGGTGGGGTTCAGTCTGTCCAACGGTCTCATTGAGGTAGCGGAAGAGCTATACGACCTGACAGTCCGCGGCACGGGCGAGCGCTGGGAGGCGGAACTGGAGGTCAGCAGTCGGGCATTCTGGCGACTGAAACGGCAGCGCAGAACATTGGCGGGCACCAGTGGTTGCGGTCTGTGCGGCGTCGAAGCACTGGGGCAGGCCCTTCCCGACCTGCAGCCTCTCTCGCCCTCCCCCCTCCCCTCCGCGGCTGCGCTCGCCGGCCTGCGCGTGCGTATAGCGCGAATGCAGCGTCTGGGGCGCCGCAGCGGCGCGGTACACGCCGCTCTGTTCGCCGACAATAGAGGCGATTTACTGCTGTGCCGTGAAGATATAGGCCGACACAATGCACTGGACAAGCTGATCGGTGCCCTGGCACGCCGTGTGCCATCTGCCGAAGACGGCTTTGCCGTGCTCACCAGCAGATGTAGCCTTGAACTGGTACACAAGGTCGTTCGGGCCGGCATCGGCACCCTGGTTTGCCTGTCGGCGCCCTCGTCGACGAGCGTCATATGGGCGCGCAGACATTCCCTCAATCTCATCCACCTACCCAGACGGGAGCCTCCTCGGGTGTACAGTCCGGAGCCGTCGATGCGCCCGCCGTCCGGAGGTAAAATGGACGCGTCAGACGCTCTTTCAAACTGATTGATCAAGGGAAACGGTATGTCCGCAACGCTCGAACAGCGCACACTCAAGCTTTCGATCATCGCAACCCTGTTCGTTTCATCGCTCGGAATCACCTTCGGTTTGCTCGCCGGGTCACGCTCGATCATGTTCGACGGCGTGTTTTCGGCTATAGACGCTGCGATGTCCGGACTTGCGCTGATGGTAGCGCGGCTGGTCGTCCGCGAAGCGAGCCAGCGATTCCAACACGGTTTCTGGCACCTCGAACCCATGGTAGCTGCACTAAATGGCAGCATTCTAGTTCTGCTCTGTCTTTACGCCTTCTTGAATGCGATTCAGGCCCTGCTCGACGGCGGACGGGAACTGGCGTTCGATGTGGCAATCATCTATGCCTTGGTGGTACTCATCCTGTGCTTCACCATGTATTTCTACGAAAAGCACATCAATAGGCGCGTCGACTCGGAGCTTCTGCGCATCGATATTCAGGGCTGGCTGATGGCAGGCCTGATCACCACGGCATTGCTTGTCGCCTTTGCGATAGCACTGGTACTCGAGCGGACAGCCTATGCCGGGTTGACTCCCTATGTGGACTCGGTACTGCTGATGGTTCTCACTGCCTGTTTTCTACCGGTCCCTATCGGTATCGTGCGACGCGCCCTGCGAGAAGTGCTGCTGGTGACGCCGGACGAACTGGACCAGCAGGTACACGCTGCGATGGCACCGGTCATGACGGAATGGAAAGACGCCCTGCTCGCCTACAACAGCCACGTCGTCAAAAGCGGCCGGGGCCACTTCATTGAGATTCACATTCTCACTCGACCCGATTTCGGGACACAGCGAGGAGTGGCGGAGATGGACGAGATACGCGAAAAAATCGCTGCGGCCCTGCTTATCCCCGCGGAGCGACGCTGGTTCACCGTGGCCTTCACCGCGCAGGAGCGCTGGGCCTAGCCGCATAATGCGCTCAGCCTTCCGGGGTCCGGCCTCGGATTTAGCGCAGGGCAGAGGTCAAAGCCGAAAGCGTCCTGTCAACTGGCTGAGCTGTGCTGCGAGCCTGGCCAGCTCGTCACTCGCGCTCGACGTCTGTTCCGCGCCCGCCGCACTCTGTTCAGACACGTCGCGAATTGCCACAAGATTGCGGTCGACTTCCCGCGCCACCTGGGCCTGTTCCTCGGCTGCACTGGCGATGACCAGATTCATTTCGTCGATCTGCTCGACCCGCTCCGCGATCAGCCCGAGCGCCTGATCCGCCTCACCGGCCAACCCCTGACTATGCTGTGCGAACTGACTACTCTGCTGCATTTCCTCGACAGAGGCGGTGGTCGCGCTCTGGATTGCTCCAATCATGCGCTCTATTTCCAGAGTCGAGCTCTGGGTACGCTGTGCCAGATTGCGTACTTCGTCGGCAACCACCGCAAACCCCCTGCCCGCTTCTCCGGCACGCGCAGCCTCGATCGCAGCATTGAGTGCCAGAAGATTGGTTTGCTCGGCGATCGCCCGGATCACGTCCAGCACCTGGCCGATATTTGCCGCTTCGCCGGCGAGCCGCTCCACCGTAGCGGCAGTCTGCCCGAGCCTGTCGGTAAGCTGATCGATGGTCTCTCTGGTGACATTGACCTTCTGACGCCCGGTCTCAGCGACCTGCCGCGCCTCTCGTGAGGCCGAAGAGGTTCTGTTGGCATTGCCAGCCACCTCGTCGACAGCAGCAGACATTTCCGTGACCGCCGTCGCCGCCATCTGGACTTCCTGGTTTTGCTGCTGGAGGCCCCTCGCGGTATGTTCGGTGACAGCCTGCAGTTCCTCCGCTGCAGATGCCAGTTGTGCGGCAGAGCCCTGAATGTCATGCAGCGTTTCGCGCAGAGTGGTCTGCATGGTTCGAATGGAGACCTGCACCTCGGTGATTTCGTCCCGTCCACTGCAGTTGACGGTGCGGGTGAGGTCACCAGCGGCGACCAGCGCAGCTGCCTCTTTCAGTTCACCCAGTGGCCGAATGATGCTGCGCACCAGAACCAGAGCGAAGAATCCGCCACCAATCAGCAGGGCCAGCAATAACCCTATCGACAGATTGCGGTTGGCTTCATACAGCGCGCGGGCATACTCGTACTCGGCACGCGCCTCGTCCAGCTGCAGCTCCATCAACTGGTCGAAGGCTTCCGAAAGCGGATCTATGCGGGGATACAATTCCACGTCAACAAACGAACGGAGCGCTTCCCCATCACGCTGCGCAAGCGCCCCTTCGAGAATATCCAGCAAAGGGTCGGCGCTAGACATCAGCGTCTCGATCCGCCGCGCCGCCTGTTCCTCGGCGGCAGTCAGGCGCGTGGACTTGTAATGCGCCCATACACTTTTGATGTCCTGCCTGGCTCGCTGCACGTTACGCAGTGCCTGAGCCTGGTCCAGCGAGCCACCCCGGGCTTTCTGGCTGGCATCCACAATCTCGACGGCATACAGTTCAGAGATCCGTTTCAGATCACGCAGCGGTACTACTCGGTCGAGATAAACCGTGTTCAGTCCTGCTACAGCACGTTCGAGGGCATTCATACCAGTAGCGCCGATGATCATGGTGGCCAGCAGCATGGCGCAAACCAGTACGGCGAGGCGCACCCGGATAGTCAGTCGTTGCATCATTTGCAGAGTTCCTGAGGATGTTTTGACCGCGCGGAGCGGAGGGAGCAAACGTCCCAGACGGAGGGGTATCGGCAGCCTGATGACAGTCTTGAACCCATCAACGCACCGCAAACAGGCGTTCTAGACGGGTTCGCACCAAATTAGAGCATAATGGCCGGCCGCCATCAACTCGGCGAACAGCCCGAAGGTCATCCGCGTCCCAGAATGGAACGCGCTATGATCTCCTTCATGACTTCGGAAGTGCCTCCGTAGATACGCTGCACGCGGGCATCGACGAAGGCTCGGGAGATGGGGTATTCGCTCGAATAGCCATACCCACCGAACAATTGCAGACAGCCGTCAGTGACCCGGCACTGCATTTCGGTCGCACTGTATTTGGCCATCGAAGCAGTAGCAGCATCCAGCTCACCCCTCTCGTAAGCAGCGATGCACTGGTCGATGAACGCCTGATTGACACGGCATTCGGTTTCCAGCCGCGCCAGTTCAAAGCGCGTATTCTGCAGCTGGGACAGTTTCTGCCCGAACAGCTCGCGCTCCTGAACATAGGCGATGGTCAGATCCAGAGCGCCTCGCGCTGCTGCCACAGCCAGGGCCCCGATCATCAGACGCTCCCGGGGGAGTTCCTGCATCAGGTAGGCGAAGCCCTGCCCTGCCTTGCCCAGCAGCGCAGTGGCAGGCAACTGCAGATCCGTGAAGAACAGCTCCGAGGTGTCACCACAATGCTGGCCGATCTTCTCGAGATTGCGGCCCCGGGTGAAGCCCGGCAGCGCAGCATCCACCAGGAACAGGCTGATGCCCTTCGCCCCGGCGGTCGGGTCGGTTTTCGCTGCAACTATGACCAGGTCGGCATGTTGTCCATTGGTGATGAAGGTCTTCGATCCGTTGAGCACATAGCTATCGCCATCCTTGACCGCGGTGGTGCGGATCGCCTGCAGGTCGCTGCCCGCTCCAGGTTCCGTCATGGCGATGGCACCCACCACCTCCCCGGAGACCATCCGGGGCAACCATCGCTCCTTCTGCTCAGCGCTGCCGATGTTGGCCAGATAGGGTGCAACGATATCGGAATGCACCATGACGTTGGTAGCCAGCGCTCCGAACCCCATGCGCGCCAGCGCTTCGCTAACCACTACCGAATATCGAAAGGGGGCGGCACAGCCGGAGTAGTCCGCTGGCATGTCGACGCAGAGCAACCCCGCCTCGCCCAGCGTATGCCAGAGGCTCCGGGGCACGATGCCGGCTTTCTCCCACGACTCATAATCTGGTGTAACGGCCCGGTCCAGGATCTTGGATACCGAGTCACGAAAAAGACCCATCTCCTGCTCGTTCGGTTCCTGCATCTTCCTGCTCGCCTTGGATGGTTGAAGGACTCAGGCCGGACGCTCGATCAACAACGCTATACCCTGGCCACCACCGATGCACATGGTAATGAGCCCGTAGCGCCCCTGGATACGTTCCAGTTCTGCAAGGGCCTTGATGATCAGAATAGACCCTGTCGCGCCGACCGGATGCCCAAGCGCAATAGCGCCGCCGTTGGGGTTCACCTTGTCTGCCGGCAGGCTGAGCGATCTGCTGACCGCCAGGGCCTGGGCCGCAAAGGCTTCATTGGATTCGATCACATCGAGATCGGCCACCGCCAGCCCGGTTTTGGCCAGTAGCTTCTCCACTGCCGGAATAGGACCCAGCCCCATTACATCGGGATTTACGCCGCAGAAGGCGTAGTCGACGAGCCGAGCCCTTGGCCTGAGACCGCGCTGATGTGCCTCCTCTGCGCTGGCCAGTACCAGTGCTGCCGCACCGTCATTGATACCTGATGCATTCCCCGGCGTGACCAGTCCATCGGCCTTGAAAGCCGGCTTGAGTCGGGCCAGATCTTCGGCCGTGGTGTCGGGGCGCACGTGCTCGTCGGTATCGAAGACGAACTCCCTGCGGCCCTGCTTCACGGTCACCGGGACGATCTGACTCCTGAAATAACCCAGCTCGATCGCCCGGCCGGCACGCGCCTGGCTTTGCGCCGCAAAGGCGTCGAGTTCAGCCCGGGTCAGAGCGTACTGGGCAGCGATCCGCTCAGCGGTCAGTCCCATGTGCCCACTGCCGAAAGGATCACTGAGAGTACCGACCGTCATATCCACTGCCCGGCCGTCGCCCATCCGTAACCCCTTGCGCACGTTGGGCAACACATAAGCGCCCTGGCTCATGCATTCGGTGCCGCCCGCGAGCGCGATACGACTGTCGCCCATCACGATCATCTGTGCCGCGCTGATCACCGACTGCACAGCGGAGCCACAGAGCCGATTGACGTTGAACGCAGCAGAACTGGTCCGCATACCCACGTTCAGCGCGATATGCCGAGCGACATAGGCGTCCTGCGGGCCGGTCGGGATGATGTGGCCGAACACCGCGTGATCTATATCGGCAGCGTCGACCCCTGCGCGTTTGATGGCTTCACTCGCCGCGAAGGTACCCAGCTCGGCCGGGCTGAAACCGCTGAGGCTGCCGCCAAAGCTGCCAATGGCGGTTCGCACGCCATCCAGGATTACAACGTCGCTGATTTTCATGGGCATGTCCTGTGTCGAAACGAGGCAAGAGCCAGAGCGAAGGCTAGGGCGTAGGGGGATTCTAACCGAGAGAGGTAATCAAACGAGGGTTCTCACCGAGAGCACCCCTGATAAAGCAAAAAGCCCAGCTAGGCTGAGGCCCTGCAGTCTGACGCTTCGTCAGGGATTATTCGGCGCGTTGCGCCTCACCCCTACGGGCCCACCGTCGCTTCGCTCCGGCGTTCCTTCGCCTGCTGCGCAGGCTCGGTCGAACGAGGGTTCTCACCGAGAGCACCCCTGATAAAGCAAAAAGCCCAGCTAGGCTGGGCTTTTTGCTTTATTGGCGGAGAGTCAGGGATTCGAACCCTGGGTACGGTTGCCCGTACAACGGATTTCGAATCCGTCCCGTTCGACCACTCCGGCAACTCTCCAAGTCGGCGCGCATGATAGCAGCAAGGCTTTCATGACGAAAGCGTTTCGCGCAGGTCAGGCAAGGCGAAACGCGGCGCTCAGCTCAGCGGCACGCCCAGGCGCTGGGCAACTTCCTCATAGGCTTCGATAACGCCGCCCAGGCCCTGACGGAACCGGTCCTTGTCCATCTTCTTGCGGGTTTCCTTGTCCCACAGGCGGCAGCCGTCCGGGCTGAACTCGTCACCCAGGACGATCTCGCCCTTGAACAGGCCGAACTCGAGCTTGAAGTCCACCAGCATCAGGCCGGCGTCATCGAACAGCTTGCCGAGGATGTCATTGACCTTGAAGGTAAGCTCCTGCATGCGCTCGAGTTGCTCGGCGGTGGCCCAGCCGAACGTGACGACATGGGAGGCGTTGATGAAGGGGTCGCCCTTGGCGTCGTCCTTCAGAAAGAGCTCGAAGGTCGGCGGGGTCAGTGCCCTGCCCTCTTCAATACCCAGGCGCTTGACCAGACTGCCGGCAGCATAGTTGCGTACGACGCACTCGACCGGAATCATGTCCAGTTTCTTGACCAGGCATTCGGTATCGGACAGCAGCCGGTCGAACTGAGTAGGAACGCCGGCGTCCTGCAGCTTCTGCATGATGAAGGCATTGAAGCGGTTGTTCACCATACCCTTGCGGTCGAGCTGCTCGATCTTCTTGCCGTCGAAGGCAGAGGTGTCGTTGCGAAACAGCAGGATCAGGCGATCCGGATCGTCGGTCGTGTACACGGACTTGGCCTTGCCACGATACAGTTCAGTGCGTTTTTCCACTATCGGCTCCCGCTTGCCGCGATAAGTTGGGGCGTCAACCCGGTTAGGTCCTGCCAGGGCAATCCCTGGTTCTGGCGGGCGAGCAGAAGCTGCCCCGACCAGTCTTGCAGTACTGTCGAGAGCTCACCCAGGGCAAGCTCCGGCAGATTGTTCTTCTCACTGATATGCGCCACGGCTACGTGTCGCAACACAGATCTGTCCATAACCTCCAGCAGGCTGGCCGCCTGCTGGTTGCTCAAGTGGCCGAGAGGACCTCCGACCCGTGCCTGCAGCCGCGGCGGATAGGGACCATTGACCAGCATGACCGGATCATAGTTCGCTTCAAGGAACAGCGCATCAAGACGTTGATACTCCTGGATGATCCAGGGGGTGACAGAGCCCGTGTCGGTCAGGATGCCGAGCCGATGATAGCCACTGTCAAAAATATACTGACAGGGTTCACGCGCATCATGTGGAACGGCGACTGGGGTAACCTCCATATCGCCGACCTGAAAGCGCCTGCCCAGACTCACCGGCTGGAAACGCAGCGCAGGCTCGCCCATTGCCCGATATGTGCCCGGCGTCATGAACACCGGCAGGGAGTACTGACGGGCAAGACGCTCTATCCCGGCGACATGATCCGAATGCTCGTGAGTCACGAGCACGGCGTCGAGCTGTCTGGCGCTCACGCCCACCGCGGCGAGACGCTTTTCGGTGGTACTCAGGTTGAACCCGCAGTCCACCAGCAGCCGGGTACGACCAGCTTCTACCAGGGTCGCATTCCCGCGACTTCCACTCCCCAGTGAACAATATCGCACCCGCTGGTCAGGCCTCGCTCAGTTCAGATTGTCACGTATGCGCGTAAGCAGATCACGCGCCAGTCCGGCGTCCGCGGCGGTCTGGATCGAACGTTCTACTGTCACCTGCACTTCGCCCGCCAGTTGAGTCAGACGGACCTGCACACGCTGCTCTGCGTCCTGGGTGGTCGGCCGGTCGCGGCGAAACAGTCGGCCAAAGAACCCACGCTCATCTTCCAGGCGTGCCAAGCCATCCAGATCCACATAGTAGACACCTGCGCTGCGGTTGATGTCGGCTACCGTGATCTCGGCCCGCTGCAACGCGCCGCCAACAGCGGCCCAGGCGCGATTGAAGTCACCGCGAATGGTCAGGACAGTGTTCCCGGCCCCGTCCTGCGCCAGCGTAGCGCCGGCCCCCGGCGCAAGAGTGCGGGTCGCCATGAGGGACGCCGCATCGCCACCGGCGCCCTGCCCCAGGTGGTTCTCCATCTCGGCAAGCAGGGCATGTTCAAGATTCAGGTTCTCTGACCGTGAAGGCCAGGCGTCCTGATTGGAGCCCTGACTGCGCGATGCGTGCAGCACGTGAATCTCGCTGCTGGCGCCTTGTACGCCCGGTTCGATACGAATACGGAAACGATGTTCCTGCCCTTCGGGACGGCGTGAGCCGGCCATGGCAGGCGCTAAGCGGCGCGTCAGCGCGTTGCCCGCCTGCTGGTCAAAACTCATCCAGGCGGTTTCGATTTCGCCCAGACCAGCAGTTTCCCGAGCCACCGGCACCTGATAGTCGCTCAGGAACTGACGCACGCCGGCGTAGACTTCGGACGGAGCGCGTTGAGCCAATAGCCAGCGGGCGTTGCCACTCTGCTGGACCGAGAACTCGTTGCCATCGCCCGCCACCGCAAGCGGCTGCGGGCGCGGGATTTCGAACTTGCCACCGGTGCCTTGACGCACCTGGCCCGGGACGGGGAGCAGGTCACCGATCGGCTTGGCATCGACGCCCTGAGGAACCGTCATGCGGGGCTCGACCGCCGCGAGCTGGTAGTCGCCGCCACGATCACGGAAATAACCGCTGTCGCCGAAGATATAACCACACCCCGTCAGACTGCTGCTCAACAGCGCAACGGAAAGCGCACCCAGCACAGGCTTCATCTTGTAATCCTTGAAAGAAATAGAGCGGTTGATCGTCATAGCAATCCGCACTGGCGCAGCGCTTCGCGTACCGTTTCGTGACAGCGCGGGCTGAGCGGCGTCATGGGCAGGCGCAGACCTTCTCCGATGAGCCCCATCTCGTGCAGTGCCCACTTCACGGGTATCGGGTTGGACTCGATGAAAAGCGCCTTGTGAAGCGGCATCAGTTCGTCATTCAGACGCCGGGCCGTTTCGGCGTCACCGCGCATCGCCGCCTCGCAGATATCATGCATCTTGCGCGGCGCAACGTTGGCGGTCACCGAAATATTACCCTTGCCACCCAGCAGCATCAGCTCGGCAGCGGTAGCATCGTCCCCGGAGTAAATGTGCATGCGACTGCCGACCCGCTCGATCAACTCGAGACCGCGCTGCAGGTCGCCAGTAGCTTCCTTGATACCGACAATGTTGGGCAAGTCGGCCAGCCGCTCGACCGTATCAGGCAGCATGTCGCAGGCGGTGCGCCCCGGCACGTTGTAGAGGATCTGCGGGATGGCTACCGCTTCGGCGATGAAACGGAAGTGCTGGTACAGCCCTTCCTGGGTCGGCTTGTTGTAATAGGGGGTAACCAGCAGGCAGGCGTCGGCACCGACACTGCGTGCCGCCTCGGTCAGCTCTACGGCTTCCCGGGTGGAATTGGCTCCGGTGCCGGCAATGACCGGGATCCTGCCAGCAACCTGCTCCACCACGAAACGAATGGCATCCTTGTGCTCGGTCATGTCGAGCGTAGCCGATTCACCGGTGGTGCCTACCGCAACGATGCCGTCAGTTCCCTGTTTCAGGTGAAAGTCGATCAGGCGCTCGAGCGCCGGCCAGTCCAGGTCGCCGCGGGAATCCATGGGTGTAACCAGCGCCACCAGGCTGCCTGAGATCATGCAAAACTCCACTTGAAACGTTGATCGGCAATGGTACTTTCGCGGTGCTGCCAGCACAAGGCATCGCGCTGGCAAAGCAGTGCAAATAGATGACTGAAACTTGCGGTTGAACCCCCGCTGATGGACAGCGAGAATAGCAGCTTGCACTCAGTCCGCCGGGCCTGCGCTCAGCGGTGTAATCCAGCCAGAGGAAGCTCATGTCCAACACCCCCAGCCAGAAGGAACAGTTCCTGGTCATAACCGCCATGGGGTCTCGCAGCACCTCACTCGCCAGCCTGCTGACGCGGCTGTGCACCGAGCAACGTTGTCTGATCGTCAGCAGCCGCATGAGCCGTCACGGTACCTGCGCCGCGCTGCTACTACAGGTGGGCGGCAGTTGGGACGCACTGGCGCGTCTGGAAAGCCTGCTGCCGAGTCTCGCCCGCAAGGAGCAGCTGACGATTTCGGTGAGCCGCAGTAATTCGCTCGAAGAACGGCCAGAAGCACTCCCCTATAACGTTTTCGTCACCGCTGCCCAGCGTCCGGAACTGGTTCCGGAGCTGTGCACATTCTTCCAGCAACTCGAAATTGAAATCGAAGAGCTTTACAGCTTCACCTATCTGGCCCAGCACACCGGCACACTGATGCTCAACCTGACTCTGACCATCGCCATCCCGGCCCGTACGCAACTCAGCTGGCTGCGGGAGCAGTTTCTGGATTTCTGTGACGAGTTGAACCTTGACGCCGTTATCGAGCCTTGGCGCCCCCTACACTGACGGAGAACACCCATGAGCGTGGAATTGGACAAGAAGGTCCCCGACTTCACTGCCGAAGCGACCAGTGGAACATCCGTGTCGCTTTCCGAACTGGCCGGCCGCAAGGTCGTGATCTATTTCTATCCGAAGGACAATACGCCTGGTTGCACCACCCAAGGTCAGGATTTCCGCGACATGCATGACCAATTCCTGGCCGCGGACACGGTGGTTTTTGGAGTATCCAAGGACAGCCTGCGGGTTCACGAAGGCTTCCGGGCGAAACAGAACTTCCCTTTCGAGCTGATCAGCGACAACCAGGAAGCTCTTTGCCAGCTCTTTGACGTCATCAAGATGAAGCAGATGTACGGCAAGCAGTACGAGGGCATCGAGCGCAGCACTTTCCTTATTGATCGCGAGGGCGTGCTGCGCCGCGAGTGGCGCAAGGTAAAGGTGCCCGGACACGTGGCCGAAGTGCTGCAGGCCGCCCAGGCGCTTGAATGATCCGCTTCTAGCGCCGGTTCAGACCGCCTGCTGGGGTGGCAGCTCGATATCGGGCTCGTCGCCCCGCGGCCAGGCGTAAAGAACCGCCTTGAACAGGGTCGCGAGCGGTATCGCGAAGAACACCCCCCAGAAGCCCCAGAGCCCGCCGAAGATAAGCACCGCCGCGATGATAGCGACCGGGTGCAGGTTCACCGCCTCGGAAAACAGAATCGGCACCAACACATTACCGTCCAGCGCCTGAATCACGCCGTAGACGATCATCAGGATCATGAACTCATTGCTCAGACCCCACTGGAACAGACCGATCATCGCAACCGGAATGGTCGCTACCGTAGCGCCGATATAGGGAACCAGTACCGAAATGCCGACCACCACTGCCAGCAACGCGGCGTAATTGACCCCAAGCACCGCGAAGCAAACGTAGCTGACCGCGCCGACGATAAGGATTTCAACCACCTTGCCCCTTATGTAGTTGGCGATCTGCTGATTCATCTCGGTCCATACCCGCGTCATCAGACGACGCTCACGGGGAAGGTGTCCCACCATCCAACCGGTGATCTTCTGGTTGTCCATCAGAAAGAAAAACACCAGGATCGGTACCAGAATCAGGTACACAAGAATGGTAAGTAGCATCGGGAGACTGGCCAGCGATTGTGACAGCAGCCATTGACCAAGCTGACCGAACTCGCCGCTGGCGGTATGCATCAGGCGTGCTATCTGCTCTTCCGAGACGAATGCAGGGTAGCGTTCTGGCAGATGCATGAGTTGCGACTGCCACTCGGTGAGCATCCTGGGCAGTTCGTTGAACAGATTGAACATCTGCCGCCAGACCAGCGGTGCGATGACTCCAAACAGCGTCCCCAAGGCTCCGACGAAGAGCACGAAGACTATCCATACCGAAAGCCGGTGCGGCACATTCCAGCGGCGTAGCTGAGTGACCAGCCCCTGTAGCAGATACGCCAGCACCAGTCCCGTCAATAGGGGAGCAAGCTTGTTACCGAAGGAAATGATGATGCCGAAGCCAAGGGCCAGCACAACTGCCAGCACCACCGCTTCTTCATCGGAAAAGTAACGCTGGACCCAGTTCTTGAAGACTTTCAGCATTCTGTTTTACGCAACCAGTAGTGAAACTCGGTGCCGGCGGTCTCGCTGGCCAGCAGGGCATGTCCCGAAAGCTCGGCGAAGCGTTGAAAATCGCGCACCGAACCGGCGTCGGTGGCGCTGACATGCAGTATCTGCCCCGCCTGCATGGCGTTCAGCGCAAGCTTTGCCTTGAGCAAGGGCATCGGGCAGCTCAGCCCCCTGGCGTCCAGTACCTGGTCCGCGGCGATATCACAACTTTTAACAACCATTTGCAGACTCCTGAGGATGCGTCAGTATACCCTTGCCTGACAGTGGGCAGACAATCATAGTCGGACGGGTCCGCGAACTTCCATGCAGCGCCTTCAAGCAGTATTGACCAATTGGCTCAAAATTTTACCGACGCTGGTTCTGGGGCTAGCAGTGTCCGCAGCCGCCGCGTCCGATTTCAATCTGCCGACGCTTGGCGATTCCAGTTCGTCACTGATGTCGCGCGAGCAGGAACACCAGCTCGGCCGAGCCTGGCTTTCCATGCTCAGGGGCGCCGTACCGACCCTGGATGACCCGCTCCTCAAGGAATTCGTGGAGGAGAATGTCCTCGGCCTGGCGGAAACCAGTCAGTTGACCGATCGTCGACTGGCGTTCGTGGTACTCGACAGTCCCCAGCTCAATGCCTTCGCTGCCCCCGGGGGCGTGGTCGGCGTAAATGCCGGTCTCTTTCTGCATGCGCACACCGAGGCAGAATTTGCGTCGGTCATGGCCCACGAACTGGCCCACCTCTCCCAGCGTCATTTCATCCGAAACCTGGAGCAGCAGCAACGCATGCGGATTCCGGTCATGACTGCCATGCTCGCCTCGGTAATCCTCGCCGCTGCTGGTGGTGGCGATGCAGGGTTCGCCGCACTTGCCTCGACTCAGGCCGCGGCCATTCAGGAGCAGCGCCGCTTTTCCCGCCAGAACGAACTGGAGGCCGACCGCATCGGACTGACCAATCTGCACCGGGCCGGTTACGATCCGCAGGCCATGCCTGAGATGTTCGAGCGCCTGGCGCGCATCAGTCGCTTCAGCCAGACACCTCCGGAGTTTCTCCTGACCCACCCGGTCAGTCAGACCCGAATAGCCGACTCGCGTAACCGCGCGGCGCAACTCGAGGGCGGTAATCGCCGGGACAGCCTGCACTATCAAATGATGCGGGCACGCGTGCAGCTGCACTATGAGCAGAGCCCCGGCCTGGCCGCGCAACGATTCAGAGCACTGCTGGACGAACGTGAAGGGGATCACGCCGCGGCTCGCTACGGTCTAGCGCTGGCACTGATACGCAGCGGCCAGTACGATGAAGCCGCCAAGGTGCTAGACCCGCTGATGGAGTCCCATGCGGGCAGCGTCCCGGTACAACTGGCGCGAATCGAGCTGGATGTAGCGCAGGGTCGCAGTACGCAAGCACTGGAGCGAATTGACCGGCAGCTTGCCGTTCACCCAGGCAATTATCCATTGATGGCTGCGAAGGCGGATACGCTGATGCGTACACGCCAGTATCAGGCCGCGGAACGCGTTATCGACGAGCTTGCGGCAAGACGCAGTGACGACTCCGACGTCTGGTACATAGCCGCAGAAATTCGAGGCCTGGCAGGCAACATTCTGGGCGTGCACCTGGCCCGCGCAGAATACTTCATGCTGGCAGGGGACCTTGACCAGGCCGGACAGCAACTCGAACTGGCGAAAAAGCGGGCCGGCGACAACTTCGTGATGAGTTCCCGTATCACCGCACGCCAGGAGGATCTGGCGCGCAAGCGAGAGGTCATCAAGAGTTTCTGATCAGGCGTTGCCAACCGCCGGCAACTGCGCAGCGCGGGTGAAGGCAAGCATGCGCTCCAGAGGTAGAACTGCCCGTGGGATCAGCTCCGCGGGCACCTGGATTTCGTCAGTACCCTGCTCCAGGGCCTGAAGGATCCGTGGCAGGGTATTCATCGCCATCCACGGACAGTGAGCGCAGCTGCGGCAGGTCGCGCCGTTGCCAGCAGTCGGCGCCTCTATCAGCAGCTTGTCCGGCGCACCCTGCTGCATCTTGTAGAAAATGCCTCGGTCAGTTGCCACGATGAACGTCGGATTCGGCAGCGTCTGGGTAGCCTTGATCAGTTGGCTGGTGGAACCCACGACATCCGCCAGCTCGACGACCGAAGCCGGGGATTCCGGGTGAACCAGAATCGCGGCCTCCGGGTGCACCGCCTTCAGATCCAGCAGGGCCTTGGCCTTGAATTCCTCGTGCACGATGCAGGAGCCTTCCCACAGCAGCATGTCGGCACCGGTCTGCTTTTGAATATAACTACCCAGGTGCTGATCGGGCGCCCAGATGATCTTTTCGCCGCGGTCCATCAGGTGCTCGACTATGCCGAGGGCACAACTTGAGGTGACTACCCAGTCGGCACGGGCTTTGACCGCCGCCGAGGTATTTGCGTAAACGACCACGGTCCGGTCAGGATGCGCATCGCAGAAGGCGGAGAATTCCTCAATGGGACAGCCGATATCGAGCGAACAGGTCGCCTCGAGCGTCGGCATCAGAATACGCTTTTCCGGGCTGAGGATTTTCGCGGTCTCACCCATGAAGCGGACCCCTGCCACGACCAGCGTGCTGGCCGGATGCTCCTTGCCGAAGCGCGCCATTTCCAGCGAGTCGGAAACGCAGCCACCGGTTTCCTCGGCCAGCGCCTGGATCAGCGGATCGGTGTAGTAGTGGGCTACGAGCACGGCATCACGGGCCTTGACGGCCTCCTTGATGCGCGCGAGATAGTCCGCCCGCTCGATGTCGCTCAACACCGCGGGCTCCTTGGCGGCCAGGTGCGCCTGTACCAGCAAACGCTCGGAAATCTGAGACATTCTTGACCAGGAAGTTGGGGGATAGGCCGCCGATGATACCACGCCTGAACCTTGCTCGCATCGGGCCTCTGTGACCGCCTGTAACCTGCAGGGCAGCGCCCTGGCCCGGCCCTGGGCTGAACCAAACCCGCGGCGCAAGAGTCAACCGGGTACTCGGAACGACCTGAAAAGCTGACTCAAGGAGCTTGTCATGTTTCAACACCTACCTAAACTCTTTACCGCCCCGCGCGGTGCCTGGGTGCCCATTCGCCAGCACGCCGATGCGCACCCCTGGAGCTTTCTGCCGGTGCTTCTGCTCCTCCCGCTGATCCCGGCCATTTCGACCTACATCGGCACTGCGCACGTTGGCTGGGAGGTCTATGGTTCGGATGATACCCATTACCTGCGTAGCTCGTCCGCCATGTATCTGGCGCTGATGGCCTACCT
>JAUVYN010000115.1 GCA_030603065.1 Pseudomonas sp. | reverse complement strand
CGGGCCGAAAAGGACGTTGGCGACGATGGCGCCATACATGGTGGTCAGCAGGGCAACCGCCATGGCCGGGCCGATGGCCTTGGGGTCTTCCATGTTGGAAAGCATCTGCACCAGACCGATCAGCGTTCCGATCATGCCCATGGCCGGTCCGACGTCGCCCAGCGCGGTAAATATCTTGGCTCCCCACCGGTTACGGTCCAGCGTCATCAGGCGCTCCTTCTCGAGGATGGCGCGGACGGTCTCCTGCGGGTGGCCGTCGATCAGCAGCTGAATGCCGCTCTTGAGAAAATCCGAATTGATTTCCTTGTCTTCCAGCGCAAGCAGCCCCTGCTTGCGGGCGATGGTCGATAGCTCCACCAACTCGGTGATGGTGGCTTCGGTGTCCGGGAGCTTGAAGGAAAAGGCGCGGCCAGCCACCTTGATGGCGCCAATGAACTGCACCAGGCTGAATTTTGCCAGCACCACGAAAAGACTGCCGCCCAATACGATGAGCAGTGAAGGTGCGTTGACGAAAGTTTCCGACGAAGCGCCGAGCAGAATGGCGGCGACAATGATGCCTATGGCACCGAGCAGTCCGATGAGAGTAGCGATATCCACGTTATCTCCGGGAAGACATGTCGCTGGGGCGCTGGAAGGCCCGGCTTGAGCTGGAGGGCAGGGTTCTGGAGGTGTGCATTGTAAGGCTGGCCATGTGCTTTGAAAACGCTCTTTTACAGTTTACCGGCGGTTTTTGGAGGGCAGTGAGGCGCCGTACGAATGCTCTATCGGCACCGAATCGCTGGGCTGAAGGATGGCAAAAGGCTTTGCTAGCTGTTACGTTATAACAAAATATACATATCCAAAGGAGTTCGCGCATGTCTGCCTTCCACCGCCTTCCCGTTACCGTTCTGTCCGGCTTCCTCGGCGCCGGAAAGAGCACCTTGCTCAACCAGATTCTGCGCAACCGAGAGGGCCTGCGTGTTGCGGTGATCGTCAACGACATGAGCGAAATCAATATCGATGCCAGCGACGTCCAGCGCGGCGTGATGCTCAATCGAGCCGAGGAAAAGCTGGTCGAGATGAGCAACGGTTGCATCTGCTGTACGCTGCGCGAAGACCTGCTGGAAGAGGTTGCTCGGCTGGCCGAGGCGGGTCGCTTCGATTACCTGCTGATCGAGTCGACCGGGATTTCCGAACCGCTGCCGGTGGCCGAAACCTTTACCTTTCGTGACGAGCAGGGCCGCAGCCTCTCGGATCTCGCGCGACTCGACACCATGGTTACCGTGGTCGATGGGGTGAACTTTCTAGCCGACTACCAGGCGGCCGAGGCGCTGGCGAGCCGGGGCGAAACCCTGGGCGAAGACGATACTCGCTCGATAACCGATCTGCTGATCGAGCAGGTGGAGTTCGCCGACGTGCTGCTGGTCAGCAAGACCGATCTCATTTCCAGTGACGCCCGTGACGAACTGGTGGCGGTTCTTCGAACGCTCAACCCCGATGCCGACCTCGTCACCGCCGTGATGGGTCAGGTGCCGCTGGCCCGGGTCCTGAATACCGGGCGCTTCAGCTTCGAGAGGGCCTCGCAGGCGGCCGGCTGGCTGAAGGAGATGCGCGGGGAGCATGTGCCCGAGACCGAAGAGTACGGTATCGCTTCCACCGGCTATATCGCCCGCCGACCCTTTCACCCCGAGCGCTTCTTCGCTTTTCTGAACAGGACCTGGACCAACGGCAGGCTACTGCGCTCCAAGGGCTACTTCTGGCTTGCCAGTCGTCCGAGTGAAGCGGGCAGCTGGTCACAAGCCGGCGGCCTGATGCGCTACGGCTATGCCGGACGCTGGTGGGCTGCGGTACCCGAATCACAATGGCCGCAGGACGAAGAAAGCGTAAATGTGATCCGTGGGCGCTGGGATCCTGAAGTCGGCGACTGCCGGCAGGAGCTGGTATTCATCGGGCAGCATATCGACTTCGACAGGTTGCGCAGCGAACTTGACGCCTGCCTGCTCACCGATGCCGAAATGGCTGGCGGGCCTGCCGGTTGGCTGGACTTGCCCGACCCCTTTGGCGGCTGGCATGAAGAGGAGGCCGCCTGATGCTCGCGCCGGTCATCAGATTTCCTCCAGGCAGGTCCAGGGCAATACCATTCAGACCTTCCTGCGCATTCTGGACGATGACGTCAATCTGCTCTGGCTGCGCCGGGACCTGGCACCGGCGGTTCACTCGGACTGGCTGGGCTAGGTCCTGTTACGAAGTCGTCGATGAGTTCGGGCCAGCGTTCCACTGCAAGGGCGTCGCTGGCGATCAGCAGCGTCGCAGCCGGCAGTAGTTCGGCCAGTTGCTCGGCGGTTAGCAGTGGGTGGGTCTCGTCATCCGACCATGCCAGAATAAGTGCCGGCATTTGCAGTTCGCGTAGCCGCTCCGGGTCAGGCAGATCCGATCCGGCGGCCCCCAGCAGCAGCGGGCTCAGCCGCTGCGCATCGAATCCGGCCAACGCCTCCAGCCGCGCATGCTCCAGGTGCGGGCGGGCGGCACGCAGCCACTCCGGAAAGGCCGGAAACTGGCGATTGGCGGCCATGAAGGGTTCGATGCCCCGGCGCTGCAGCAGGCCGAGGGCTCGCTGATGTTTCCTTGCCTGGGCTGGTCGCCCGGCCCAGGCCGTCGGCGGCGTGGCCAGCACCAGATGGCTGACCCGTTCGGGTGCCATCACTGCGGCATGCAATGCGGCGGCACACCCCATTGATTGCCCGCCAAGAGCAAAGCGCCCTTCGGGCACGTGAAGCCGGGCAACTTCGAGCATCGTCCGGCCAAGGCTCGACCATTGGCAGGCGCTGGCGTCCATTGCCGCGTCGGACTGGCCATGGCCCGGCGCATCGAAGCGAATCCGCCGCAGTCGGGAGGGGCTGGAGTGGAATAGGCCGCTGGACTGTTCAAAGGCGATACTCGCCTGCAGGCCGTGTCCCCAGATCAGCGGTGGGCCGCTGCCTTGTACGAGAGTATTCAGCATGCTGATATTTTCCCAGGCAAGGATTGTCCCGGCATAATACGGTCTCTTTCGAGCGAAGGGCGATCGTGCCTGTCGCGTCACGGATCAGTGAAACCCTTATGATGTTACTGCCCTGGGCGCATGTTACCAGCGCCGGCTTCACACTTCGTGGTTGGCACAGTCTGCCTAGCGGCAAGCCGGTGCTGCATTTTCTGCACGGCAATGGCTTCTGCTGCCGGACCTACGAGCCCCTGCTGGCACGGCTTGCGCGTCACTTTGATCTCTGGCTGTGCGATCTGCAGGGGCACGGAGAAAGCGACCACGGCGGCGCTTTCGTGGGTTGGAACCGCAACGCAGAGCTCGCCCTGGAAGCTTTCGAGGCAGGGCGCGCGCGCTTCGGTCAGGCCCCGTTGTTCGCCTGTGGCCACAGTTTTGGCGGCGTGCTCACGGCGCTGATGATGTCGGCCCGCCCCGGTCTTTTCAGACGCGCGGTGTTGCTCGATCCGGTCATCTTTCCGCCACGTATCATTCTCATGCGTCAGCTGCTGCATCTGGTCGGTCGGCGAGAGCACGCGGTCTCGCGCAAGGCCAGAGCGCGCCGCGCCCACTGGCCGGACCGACCCGCGGCGCATGCCTCGCTGCTTGATCGCGGAATGTTTCGCGGTTGGGAGAGGGCGGCCTTCGACGCCCATATCGAGCATGCGTTGCGTGACCGGCCAGGTCACGGGGTGGAGCTCAAGTGTCGGCCTGAGCGCGAGGCGGAAGTCTTCGAGTCGATGCCGGCCGGCCTCTGGAAGGCGCTGCGCCGAATCGAGACGCCGACTCTGATTCTGCACGGCGCCAGCAGTTATCCCTTCGTCGCCGAATCCGCCGCACGCCTCGCGAAGATAAACGATGCGGTGAGCGACTCGGTACTGCCCGGCGGGCATTGCTTCATGCTGGAACAGTCGGCCGTCGCGGCGCGGTCCATCGAATCCTCGCTTCTCGGAGCGCCATAGCCGGACTAAGATGGTCCGCATCGGTACCTGGTCCGGATATCAGATGTTCGCCTTCTTCGACAACGTGCTTTTCCAGATCGTCCTGCTGCTGGCGACGACGGTTTTCGTGGTGCTGCTGTTCCAGCGGTTGAAGATTCCCTCTAGCCTTGCCTATCTGGCGGTCGGTGTGCTCCTTGGGTCGCATACCGCAGGGCCAGTCATTCGTGACGACTATATTGGCGTCATCGCGGAATTCGGGATCGTCTTTCTGCTCTTCACCATCGGCCTGAACTTCACGGTGGCCCAAATTTATGCGCTTCGGCACACCATCTTCGGGCTCGGCACGGGGCAGGTGATGCTGACCACTGCGGTGGTTGGACTGGGTGGCTGGGCGTTCGGCCTACCCGCTGCGGCGGCCTTCGTGATCGGCGCGGTCTTCGCGCAATCATCGACCACCATAATCAGCCGTCAGCTGAGCGAGCAGGGCGAGAGCGATGCTCGGCACGGTCGGCTGGGTACCGCCATGTCGGTGTTCCAGGATGTCACCGCAGTGCCCTTCGTCATCATCATCCCGGTAGTGGGGCTGGCGGCCGCGAGTGAGGTCGCTGGCTCTCTGGCGATCGCGCTGGTGAAAGCGGCGCTGGCGGCCGCGGGGATCCTGCTGGCCGGGCGCTTCCTGCTGCGCCGGTTCTTTCATAGCGTTGCCGAGTCGCGATCCGCTGAGCTTTTTACTCTGACGGTGCTGTTCGTGTCACTGGCGGCGGCCAGCATAACCGGCGCCGTTGGTCTATCGATGGCCTTCGGCGCCTTTCTCGCAGGCATGGTACTCGGTGAGACGGAGTTCCGGCATCAGGTGGAGGCGACCGTTAGACCCTTCCGCGACGTGCTGCTGGGTCTGTTCTTTGTGAGCATCGGGATGATGTTCCAGCCGGGACTACTGCCGCTGGTGTGGTTCGAGGCGCTGGTTGGAGCACTGGTGCTGATGTCGGTGAAGCTTGTGCTGGTGACTGCACTGGTGCGCTGGTCGGGGTTGGATGCACCGACGGCGTTTCGTACTGGGCTGCTGCTTTCGGTGGGAGGGGAGTTCGGCTTCGCCCTGCTGGCGCTGGGGCTGGGTGCCGGCCTGCTGGATGAGCGCACGGGGCAGACGGTGCTTACGGCGGTGCTGCTGTCGATGGTTGCTGCGCCGGTGCTGATCAGGTTCAATCAGCCGCTATCGGCCTGGCTGGTTCGCAGCCGCCAGCATGAACGGCTCGAGGATTCCGGTGGTAGTGGGTTGCCCGAGGGGGCAGAAGGGCATGTAATCATCTGTGGGTTCGGCCGCACCGGCCAGATGATCGCGCGGTTTCTCGAGAACGAAAAGATTCCCTACCTGGCTCTGGACATCGACCCGCGCATCGTCAGCGAAGCCAGCCTTGCAGGTCAGCCGGTGTACTACGCAGACTCCACCGACCCGGGGGTGCTTGAGACGGTTGGTCTGCAGGCCGCGAGGCTCTTGGTGGTGAGCCACAACGAGCGTTCCGTCGCCTTGAAAACCCTCGCCTGCGTGCGCCAGGCACGGCAAGGCGTGCCGGTTCTGGTACGGGCTAGGGATGAAGGAGAGGCAGACGAACTACGCAAGGCCGGCGCGGCGGAGGTGATTCCGGAAACACTGGAGGCCGGCATGACGATCGCTTCCCACGCGCTCATGGCGCTTGGCATACCCATGCGCAAGGTCACGCGTTACGTACTCGAGCAGCGCGCGGCGCGTTATCCGATGCTGCGGGAGCTTTTCCGCGGGACGGAGGATCTGCTTGTCCAGGGCCCGGAGGTCGAGCGACTGCACGCGGTCAGGGTAGAAGAGGGCGTCTTCGCGATCGGCCGTCAGGTCAGTGAATTGAGCCAGAGCGGCTGCATGGTGACGGCTATCGTGCGTGGCGAGGAGCGTATTCGCTACCCTGAGCCTGACACGCCGATTCAAGCCGGGGACGTACTGGTGCTGCTCGGCGTACCGGACGCTTTGGCTGACGCCGAGCGGTGGATGACCGGTCGCCCCTAGGCGTCGTCTTCCGATAGCGGGTGTTCGCGGGACAGCATCCGAATGTGCTCGGACAGCCCCACTGCACGGCTGACATCCAGCTCCAGGGCAATGCCTGTCTCCAACCGTTCATCCAGTTGGCCGGCCTGCAGGATTGCGTCCATTACCTCCGCGGAGCGCCTGGCCTCGACCAGAATCAGGATCACCGTGCGTGAACCCAGGAATTCCAGACCGAAAAAAGTCTTCGGCGGTTTGAGGCCACTACCCTGGGCGTTGTTGATGATAGTCGCCCCGGTGGCTCCGGCCTGTCTCGCCGCATCTAGAACGGCATCGGTGCGTTCCTGATCGACGAACACCATCACCAGCTTGAAATCCATGGGTCACCTCACGTATCGAATTTCGCCATCTTACCGCGATCTTCTTACAAGGTATTGAGCTGGATCAGTGAGCGCAACCCCCGAAGCGGTTGCGCATCGGTAACGAAGTCTTCAGGCCGCGACTATCACATCCCCGTGCTTCTCAGGCTCGATCAGCGCCTGGTGCAGGGCAGCCACGGCGGCGTCGTAATCGTCCTCGTTGATGACGCATTGCATCTCTACCTGACGAATCGACTGGTGGATCGCCTGGATGCTGATGCCGGCTTCGGCCAGGGCCGCTACCGTCTTGGCCAGGATGCCCTTGACCTTCAGATCCGAGCCGATCGCAGAGACGATGGCTATGTTGTGTACGCGGACCTCTGCCATCGGGTAACGCTCTTCGATCAGCCGTGAGGCGCGATTGATCATCTTGCGCGAGCCGGAGGCGTAATAGGTGATGCTGTTGGCGTCGGAATCCTTGTTGACCACGTACAGGCGCAGTTGCTTGAGAATCTTGGTGATTTCCATGTCGTAACTGACGTCGCCAAGCATCTCCTGATCGAAGATCTCCAGACCGAATACATCCTTGCGGCCGGCGATGATCTCCACGCAGGGACGCTCGCTGCAGTAGTCCTGACTGATCAGAGTGCCACCGTGCTCCGGCTCGAAGGCATTCTTGATGCGTAGCTGGATACCGGCACGGCGCAGGGTGCGGGCAGCCTTGGGGTGGATGGCTTCCATGCCGAGATTCGACAACTGGTCAGCCACGTCATAGTTGGTACGGCCGATGGTCACCACCTTGTCCACGCCGACCAGCGTCGGGTCTGCGCTGGAGAGGTGATATTCCTTGTGGATGATGGCCTCGCGCGCGCCGGTTTCCGCGGCGATCTGGGCGAAGGTGATCTCGCTATAGCCCCGGTCGAAGGTATTCATCAGGCCTTCGCTGCAGTGGGTGTAACCAGTCGCTACCACCAGCTCGCGGGACAGGTCGATGCCCTTGAAACTGTCGGCGATCATGTTCTGAAAGGTCTTGGGCTCGCTGAGGTTCCAGCCGGTCAGGTCGACCAGTCTGGCGTTGACGCTGTGCTTCTTGAGCGCCAGGACGGTATTGAAGGCGCTGTGCGCTTCACCCAGCGAAGCGAGCATTTCACGTACCTTCATCAGGTGTTCGGTCAGCTGGAAATGGCCATAGGTGCACAGGTGTTGAAGGCTGCGCATGCACTCACGCACATCGCCAATCCGGCCCTCGATGAAGCGGTCAGCGGCCTGCCGCTCGTACTCGCCGGAAAACAGCTCGGCGTTCTTGCGCTGCATGGCTTCGAGCACCTTGTCCAGTGCCTCGAGCCAGGCGTCTTCGTTGGTCGCATCGGCAAAGCGTTCGTAGACGCCCGGCTCGCCGGTCTTCTTGTGCTCGAGCAGCATGTTGGTCATGCCGGCGTAGGCAGAGACGACGAAAACCCGCTGATACAGCTCGGATTTGTCCCGGTTGCCAATGAAGATGGTATTCAGTACTTCGTCGAAGCGGCTCATCGACGTGCCGCCGATCTTCTCTACTGTATGCATATTCCTGGTGTTCCTCTTCTGGGTGTCGTCTCGGCCTGGCCGAGGCGAGGGCTCCTGCCCTCAGGTATAGCGCTGCGGAGCTATCTGCAGCGGCTTTACCTCGTCACGCTCGGCCACGAAGTCCGGCCGGGGTGAAATCTTGCCGAAGGGGTCAACCGGTCGATTGTCGATATGGTTATAGACAAAGAACAGGTTGCTCCGCGGCGTTGGCGTAATGTTGCTGTTCGAGCCGTGCAGCGTATTGCAGTCGAACAGCACGATGGTGCCGGCAGGGCCGGTCGCCAGGTCGACGCCGTTCTTCTGATACAGCTCGGCGAGGCTGCCGTCGTCCGGTACCCCGAACTCCTGCTTGCGCAAGGACTTCTGGTAGTGATTGTCCGGCGTCTTGCCAACACAGCTGATGAAGTGCCGGTGCGAACCGGGAATCAGCATCAGCGGGCCATTGTATGAATGGTTGTCAGTCAGCAGCACCGAGCAGCTCACGGTACGCATCCGCGGCAGGCCGTCCTCGACGTGCCAGGTC